>NZ_JBIWPP010000011.1:0-260039 GCF_044768335.1 Streptomyces sp. NPDC101151
GCCTCGGCCCCCCGGCCCGCGCCCCCGGGGGGGGGGGGGCCCCCCCCCGCGCCCTTGGGCTGGGGTGCGGGGGGGGGGGGGGGGGGCGTATCCCCCCCCCCCCCGGCGCTCTGTCGTGCGGCCTACTTGCCGGCCGCCCCGATCCTGCGCAGCGTCACCGCCGCACCAGCGGCGGCTCCCGCGAGGACCACCGCCCCGGCGATCGCCGCCCCGTGCATCCCCGTGGTGAAGGCGTCGCGGGCCGTGGCGAGCAGGGTCTCGCCGCTGCGGCCGGGCAGCTGGGCGGCCGTAGCGAGGGCGCCGCCCAGGGTTTCGTGAGCCTCGGCCGGGGCCGAGGACGGCATCTCGTGGCGGTACAGGGCCGTACCGATGGAGCCGAGGACCGCCATGCCGAGCGCGCCGCCGAACTCCGTGCCGGTCTCCAGGAGCGCGGAGGCCGTGCCCGCCCGCTCCACCGGGGCCGTGCTCAGCGCGAGGTCCGTCAGCTGGGACATCACCGTGACGACTCCGCAGGCGAGGACACCGGCGGCCACCAGGACCAGCCACAGGGAGTCGGTGCCGGTGGAGGCGAGGAGCGCGTAGCCGGCCGCGGAGACGGCGAAGCCGGTGGCGACGACGTAGCCGCGGTTGGCGCCACGGGCGACGAGCTGTCCGGTGACCGGGCCGGCGATGCCGATGAGGACCGAGGGGAGCAGGCTCCACAGCGCGGCCTGGAGCGGGCTCTTGCCGAGGACCGACTGCAGGTACTGCGTGGTGAAGATGGCCGAGCCCATCATGCCGAACGCCGAGACCAGGGTCAGGGCCAGCGCCGGGGTGAAGCCGTGGCCCCGGAGCAGGGCCGGCGGGATCAGCGGGGAGGCCGTGGTGCGCTGGCGGTGGACGAAGAGCGCGGCGAAGAGCAGACCGACCGTCACCGAGACGACGTACTGCGGGTGCCAGCCCTCGGAGGGGATCTCCTTGAGGCCGTAGACCACGGGGAGCACGGCGGCCATCGACAGCGGGACGCTCAGCCAGTCGAAGCGGCCGGGGTTCGGATTCTTCGACTCGGGGAGCAGGACCGGGCCGAGGATCAGCAGAAGGGCCATCGCGGGCAGGTTGACCAGGAAGACCGAGCCCCACCAGAAGTGCTCGACGAGGACGCCGCTCATCACCGAGCCGAGCGCGATGCCGCCGGTCATCACGCCGGACCAGAGCCCGATCGCCTTCGCCCGCTCGCCCGGGTCGGTGAACATCGTGCGCACGAGGGCCATCGTGGACGGCATCAGGGTCGCCCCGCCGATGCCGAGGATCGCGCGGGCCGCGATGAGCGTCTCGGCGCTGTTCGCGTACGCCGCGAGGAGCGAGGCGGCACCGAAGGCGGCGGCGCCCGTCAGCAGGAGCCTGCGGCGGCCGATGCGGTCGCCCAGCGATCCCATCGTCATCAGCAGGCCGGCCAGGACGAAGCCGTAGATGTCGAAGATCCACAGCTGCTGGGCGCCGCTCGGCCGCAGGTCGGCGCTGATCGCGGGGGTCGCGAAGTAGAGGACGGAGACGTCCATCGAGACCAGCAGCAGCGGGAGCATCAGCACGCCGAGAGCGGTCCATTCGCGGCGTCCGGCGCGGACGGGGGCGCTCTCGGCGCCGACGGGGACGTTCGTACTCGTCGAGTTCGTCATGCCAGTGACTGTACGGGCGTCTTAAACGCTTGTCTAGAACATTTGTATAGGTCATGCGTCTAGGACGGTTGTATGGATCGGCGGTAGGGTGGTCCGCATGGGACACCGTGAGGATCTGCTCGAAGGCGCCAAGCGCTGCCTGCTGGAAAAGGGCTTCGCGCGCACGACGGCACGCGACATCGTGAAGGCGTCGGGGACCAACCTCGCCTCCATCGGCTACCACTACGGTTCGAAGGACGCGCTGCTCGCGCAGGCCTACGTCGCGCTCGTGGAGAACATGTCCGACGCTTTCGACGGGCGCGGCCCCGGCATCGAGGGTGCGCCCGGTTCGCTGGAGCGCTTCCGCTGGGTGTGGTCGAACATCGTCGCCACCATGCGGGAGCCCGGCTCGGTGTGGCGGCTCAGCATGGAGGTCATGACGATCGAACTGCCCGAGGTCCGCGAACACTTGGCCAGTGCCCAGCGCGAGGGCGGGCGCGGTCTCGTGGCGCTGCTGACGGGGGTGCCGGAGGAGGACGTCACGGACGAGACCGCGGACACGCTCGGCAGGTTCTATATGACGCTGATGACCGGACTCATCGCGCAGTGGACGTTCGACGCCAGGACCGCGCCCGACGGGGATGCCCTCACCGAGGGCCTGCGTCAGGTCATCGAAGCGGCCGTGAAACCGGCCTCGGACGCGGGAACACGGTGAACGGGCCTCGGCCGGTACCGCGCCGATGACTCACCGGTCGGCGCGGCGCGGGTCTTCCGTCCCGTCGGCCCGGCGCCCGTGACCGGTCTGCCGGTCGTGCACCACCGGGGCCAGTGCGCCCAGCATCAGCACCGCCGTCAGGGCGAACGCCCACGCATACCCCGTGTGCCCCGCGAGAAGGCCGAAGCCGGCGGCGCCCACGCCCATGCCCCCGTCGTAGCCGAGGTTCCACAGCGCGGTGACCGTGCCGTACGAGGGGCGGGAGACACGGCTGTACATGACGGCGAGGGTGGCGTTCTGGGCGACTCCGAAGCCCGCCCCGAAGACCACCGCGCCCACGAGCACGGCGACCGGACTGGAGGTCGCGGCCATGGCGAGCATGCCGGCGGCCGACAACAGCAGGCCCGGGGCGACCAGTTGCCCGGAGCCGTGTCGGTCGCCGTACCGCCCGGCCGCCCAACGGGCCGCGGTCGAGGCGGCGCTCTGCGCCAGCAGCGCCGCCGTCGCCACGCCGGCCGACGCGTGCGGCACGGCCAGCGGCAGAAAGGTGACCAGGATCCCGGCGGCGAGCGCGGTGGTGGCGAAGACCACCGCGGGCCGCCGCAGACCGGCGACGCGCACGGCCGCGATCATGCCGAGGGCCGCCGGCCCGGCACCCGGTGCCCGTGGGCCCGGTGCCCGCGTCCCACCGCCGGTCGTCCCGCGCTCCGCCGGCGCACCCTCCCGCAGCCCCGGCACCGAGGGGATCGTCGCCAGTGCCGCCACGCCCGCGGCCACGGTGACCGCCCCGTAGCCGACGTTCCCGGCCAGCCACACGCCCAGGGGCAGGGCGACGAGCGACGGCACACCCCCGACCACTCCGACGAGGGCCAGTCCTTCGCCCCTGCGCTCCGCCGGGATCAGCGCCGCGGTCAGGGCGCCGCCCGCGACGATCGTGAGGGCGAACCCCAGCCCGCGCACCAGGCACACCGCCGCGGTCCAGGCCTGGGCCTCGGAGGCGGGCAGCGCCAACGCGGGCGCACCGAGCAGGAACAGCCCGGCCATCAGCGGCCCCCGGGTGCCGTACCGGGCGATGATCCAGGGTCCGGCCAGTTCACCCAGCACCGTGGACAGCATCAGCGCGCCGGTGGCGAGGCCCGCCCCACCGCGTCCGGCGTGCGCGGGCACCGCCGACAGCAGCAGGAAGAAGCTCACCGAGGCGCCGACCATGCTCACGAACCGCAGCAGCAGCGCGCGGGTCAGCAACGGTGGCCGGGCACGCGAAGTCAGCTCATGGTCAGAGGAGTCGGCGTGGGTCGTCATGCCGTCGACGCTAGGTGGCGAGCGGCCCCCCGGTAAGCTCCAATCTCATGCTTGTGAAGTGGGCCGGTCTGTCCCCCGAGTTGCTGCTGACCGTGGACCGGAGCAGCGGCGAACAGCTGCGCGCGCAGCTGGAGAGCCAGCTGCGCGACGCGATCCGCACGGGGCGGCTGCGGGAGGACGAGCGCCTGCCCTCCTCCCGCGAACTCGCCCGCGCCCTGGGCCTGTCCCGCGGCCTCGTCCAGGACTGCTACGCCCAACTGCAGGCCGAGGGCTACCTGGTGACCCGCGTCGGCTCGGCCACCCGGGTGGCGCCCTGCGGACAGCCCCCGGCGCCGCCCGCCACCGAACGGGCCGCCGAACTCCCGCGCCTGATCGCCGACTTCCGCCACGGCGTCCCCGACCTGGCCTCCTTCCCGCGCGCCGACTGGCTGTGGGCGGTTCGGGAGGCGGCCCGCCACATGCCCACGGCCGACCTCGGCTACGGCGACCCAGGCGGCAGCAGGGCCCTGCGTACGGTCGTCGCCGCCTATCTCCGCCGGGTCCGCGCGGCCGCGGCCGATCCCGGCCACACCCTCGTCTGCTCCGGCTACGCCCAGGGTCTCGGCCTCGCCCTCCAGGCCCTGGCCCGCACCGGGGTCCGCGCGGTGGCCCACGAGGACCCCGGGAGCCCCGCCACCGCCACCGCCTCGGTACGGACGGCGGGCCTCACGCCCGTCCCCGTCCCGGTCGACGCACACGGCATCGACGTACGGGCCCTGGACGCGACCGGAGCGCGCGTCGTGATCGTCACCCCCGCCCATCAGTGGCCGACCGGTGTCGTCCTCGCGCCGGAGCGCCGGCACGCGCTTCTCGCCTGGGCACGGCGACGCGACGCCTACGTCATCGAGGACGACTACGACGCCGAGTTCCGCTACGACAAGGAGCCGGTCGGCGCGCTCCAGGGCCTCGCGGCCGACCGCGTGATCTCCATCGGGACGGTCAGCAAGTCCCTCGCACCCGCCCTGCGCATCGGCTGGCTGCTGAGCCCGCCCGCGCTCACCCCACAGCTCACCGAGCTGAAACGGATCGCCGACCGGGGCACACCCACCCTCGACCAGCTGGCCCTCGCCCTGCTGATCGAGTCCGGCCGCTACGACCGCCATCTGCGCCGCATGCGCACGACGTACGCGGCCCGCCGCACCGCCCTGGTCGCGGCCCTCGCCGCACACGCGCCGCAGGTACGGCTGACGGGCCTGGCCGCGGGCTTCCACGCGGTGGCCCACCTGCCGGACGGGACCGAGGAGGAGCAGGTGCTCACCGAGGCGCGGTCCCGGCGCGTCGGGCTGTACGGCATGAGCGCCTGCCGCGCGTCACGGGCACCCGGCCCGCCCCAGCTCGTCCTGGGCTTCGGCGACGTCCCCGAGCGCGCGATCACGGACGGCATCACGGCGGTGGCCGACCTGCTCGGCGGGCAGGGCCCGTCAGGGACTGTCCGGCATGATCCGCCGGACGGGCCTTAGAGCCGCGCCCTCTTGAGCGCCATGTGCAGCAGCAGACGGTCCTCGCCGTCGTCCAGGTCCAGGCCCGTCAGCTGCTCCACGCGGGAGAGGCGGTAGTAGAGGGTCTGCCGGTGGATGCCCAGTTCGGCGGCGGTGCGGCCGGCCTGGCCCGCGCAGTCGAGGTAGACCTCGGCGGTGCGGGCAAGCTCCTGCTGGGCGGGGGAGAGGAGCGGGCCCACCACGGGGTCGTGGGCGGCCTCCGTCGGCAGTGCGGTCAGCAGCCGGTACGGCCCGATGCGCCGCCACTCGGCGACGGGCCCGAGCCGCGGCTCGGCCAGCGCGGCGCGCGCGGCGGCGGAGGCCTCCTGCCAGACGGCCCCCAGCTCGGCCAGGCCGGAGCGGGGCTCACCGAGTCCGGCGGCGACCCCGGTGCCGAGCCCGCCGGCCCCCGCCTTGCTTCCAGGTGCGCGTACGACGCCTCCCCGGGCCCCCTCCGCCTCCTTCAGCAACCGTGCGGCCGCCGTCAGCGCGGGCGTCCCCACATCCGTCGAGCGGAGCCGGACCAGGACCGCGAGGCTCTGGGCCGTGGCTCCCCACGGAACCGTGCACAGCGCCGTGGCGTGCGGGACCGTGCGGACGGACGGGGCCTCGTCGGGGTCGGCCGAGGGCCAGGGGGCGACGCAGACCAGCGTGTGGGGCGCGGCCGCGCGGGGGCCGAGGGCCGTGCGGAGTTCGGCCACCGCCATGTCCTGCTGCCAGCCGGGCTCCGCGGCCAGCACCGCCCGCAGCTCCCGGCCGAGCCCGGCCCCCGCCTGCGCCTCGTCGGCGAGCAGCGCGCCGATCCGGCCCGTCACCTGCATGGCGGCGGCCAGTTGCGCGTCCGTCGGGCCGGGATCGTCGTCCAGGAGCCAGACGTAGCCGAGGACCACACCCCGGTGGCGTACCGGCAGGCAGATGCGGCCGCGATAGACACCGGCCTCGGGTGTCGGCGGGATCCGCACCGGTCCCGTCGCGCGCGTGATGCCGAAGCCCTCGAACCAGGTCCGCACCGCCGCCGTGGAGCGCCGGGTCAGGATCGAGCGGGTGCGCACCGGGTCCAGCGCCGAGGGATCCAGATCGCCCTCGCTGTCGTACGCACCGAAGGCGATCAGCTCGAAGTCACGGTTCTCCAGGGTCGCGGGCGCGCCCAGCAGCTCCGAGATCTCGTCGACCAGCTCCTGGTAGTCACCCACGCTTTTGAAGGATGGAGTATCGGCCGCCATCCGGGCATTCTCGCGCATTTCCGCGACGCCTTCATACATCTGTCTGAGATCCAGGGCACGGATGCGTGACAGCTGTCGATGGCCGACGATCGGAGAGATCCTTAGGTTTCACGGTGGTTCTCCGTGCCGTACCCGAATCGTGGGATGGCGGCCGTCTTCTGGTGCTTTTGTTGTGGAGGTGCCCCGTGCTGGGTCCCGTGATTCTCGCCGCGTCGCGCAGCGACCGGATGCGTCGCCTGATCTCGGCCGCCCCGGTGACCAAGCAGGTCGTGGACCGCTTCATCCCCGGTGAGACCGTGGACGACATCGTTCCGATCATCAAGGACCTGACGACCAAGGGCCTGGAGCTGACGATGGACGTCGTCGGCGAGGACATCACCACCCCCGAGCAGGCCGCCGCCGCCCGGGACGCCTACCTGGAGCTGGTCGAGCGGCTGCGCGACCTGGAGCTGGGCGAGAAGGTCGAGATGTCCGTCAAGCTGTCCATGTTCGGGCAAGCACTGGAGGGCGGCCACGAGCTGGCTCTCGCGAACGTCCGCCCGGTCGTCGAGGCCGCCGCCGCCATCGGTACGACCGTCACGCTCGACGCCGAGGACCACACCACCCTGGACTCGATGTTCGCCATCCACGAGGAGCTGCGGAAGGACTTCCCGCAGACCGGCTGTGTCATCCAGGCCTATCTCTTCCGCACCGAGGCGGACGCCCGGCGCCTCGCCGCGGCCGGCAGCCGTGTCCGCCTCGTGAAGGGCGCCTACAAGGAGCCCGCCGAGGTCGCGTACCAGCAGAAGCACGAGATCGACAAGGCCTACGTGCGCATCCTGAAGACGCTGATGGAGGGCGAGGGCTACCCGATGATCGGGTCCCACGACCCGCGCCTGATCGCCATCGCCCAGGAGCTGGCCCACCAGGCCGGGCGCAAACTGGACGAGTACGAGTTCCAGATGCTCTACGGCATCCGCAGCGAGGAGCACCTGCGGCTTGCCGCGGAGGGCCACCGCATGCGCGTCTACACCGCCTACGGCACCGACTGGTACGGCTACTTCATGCGCCGCCTGGCCGAGAAGCCGGCCAACCTGCGCTTCTTCGTCCGCAGCATGATCAGCAAGGGCTGAGCCCGAACACCCGCTCACGTACAAGGAGTTACGGATCTCATGGACGCTGTGACCCAGGTCCCCACCCCCGTCAACGAGCCGGTGCACGGCTACGCCCCCGGCTCGCCCGAGCGCGCCCGCCTGGAGGCCAGGCTGAAGGAGCTGGCCGAGAACCCGATCGACCTGCCGATGACCATCGGCGGGGAGCAGCGGATGGGCGGCGGCGAGACCTTCCAGGTCGTCCAGCCGCACAACCACAAGGCCGTCATCGGCACCCTGCGCAACGCCACCCAGCAGGACGCGCAGGACGCCGTCGACGCGGCCCTCGCGGCCGCGCCCGCCTGGCGCGCGATGTCCTTCGACGACCGCGCGGCGATCATCCTGCGCGCCGCCGAGCTGCTGGCCGGCCCCTGGCGCGAGACCATCGCCGCCTCCACCATGCTCGGCCAGTCCAAGACCGCCCAGCAGGCCGAGATCGACTCCCCCTGCGAGCTGGTCGACTTCTGGCGCTTCAACGTCCACTACGCCCGCCAGATCCTCGCCGAGCAGCCCCCGGCGAACTCCCCGGGCGTGTGGAACCGCATGGACCACCGTCCGCTGGAGGGCTTCGTCTACGCGATCACGCCCTTCAACTTCAGCGCCATCGCGGGCAACCTGCCCACCGCGCCCGCGCTGATGGGCAACGTCGTGGTCTGGAAGCCGTCCCCGACGCAGACCCACGCGGCCGTCCTCCTCATGCAGCTGCTGGAGGAGGCCGGTCTGCCCAAGGGCGTCATCAACCTCGTCACCGGTGACGGCATCGAGGTCTCCAAGGTCGCTCTGGAGCACCGCGACCTGGCGGGCATCCACTTCACCGGCTCGACCAAGACCTTCCAGTACCTGTGGAAGACGGTCGGCAACAACATCGAGAAGTACCGCACCTACCCGCGTCTGGTCGGCGAGACCGGCGGCAAGGACTTCCTGGTCGCCCACCCGAGCGCCGACCGCGCCGTCCTGAAGACCGCCCTGACCCGCGGTGCCTTCGAGTACCAGGGCCAGAAGTGCAGCGCGACCTCCCGCGCCTACATCCCGGCCTCCATCTGGAACTCCGGCTTCAAGGAGGAGTTCGCGGCCGAGGTCGACTACCTGACCATGGGTGACGTCACCGACCTGTCGAACTTCATCGGCGCCGTGATCGACGACCGTGCCTTCGCCAAGAACAAGGCCGCGATCGACCGCGCCAAGCAGGACCCGACCTGCACGATCGTCGCGGGCGGCAGCTACGACGACGCGGTCGGCTACTTCGTCCGCCCGACCGTCATCGAGTCCACCGACCCGGAGAACGAGATCTTCCGGACGGAGTACTTCGGCCCGGTCCTCGGTGTGTACGTCTACGAGGACGACAAGTACGACGAGATGCTGGCCCAGATGGAGTCGGTCTCCGACTACGCCCTGACCGGTGCGGTCATCTCCAACGACCGTGCCGCGGCCGCCCACACGATGGAGAAGCTCCGCTACGCGGCCGGAAACTTCTACATCAACGACAAGTCGACCGGCGCCGTCGTCGGCCAGCAGCCCTTCGGCGGCGGCCGCGCCTCCGGCACCAACGACAAGGCCGGCGCCCCGCAGAACCTGCTGCGCTGGACCCTGACCCGCGCCATCAAGGAGACGCTGGTCGCGCCGACCGACTACACGTACCCGCACATGGGCTGACCGGCCCTTCCCCCCGAGCGACGGGCCGGGGAGCCTGACATCGGAGCAGGCTTCCCGGCCCGTTTCCAATTCCCGCCACCGGGGCGAGATCCGGACCGGAGCCGGACCCGCACCCGAGGTCCGGTCGAGTTCGGGCAGCGGGCTGATACTTGGTGCATGCCCCTTCCCCTGCGCACCGCCCACACGGCCGACCTCGATCCCGCCGAACTCCGCGCCGTCCGCTCCCTCCTGGACGAGGCGTTCGACGGGGACTTCGGCGACGAGGACTGGGACCACAGCCTCGGCGGCATGCACGCCCTCGTCCGCGACGGCGCCGGGCCGGCCGCGCACGGCTCGGTCGTGATGCGGCGGATACGGCACCGGGGACGCTGGCTGCGCACCGGGTACGTGGAGGCCGTCGCCGTACGGGCCGATGTGCGCCGGACCGGCCTGGGCGGGCAGGTCATGGCGGCGCTGGAGGGGATCGTCGACCGGGCCTACGACCTCGGCGCGCTCTCCGCGAGCGCGGACGGCGCCCCGCTGTACACGGCCCGGGGCTGGCAGCAGTGGAGCGGACGCGTGTGCGCCCTCTCGCCCGACGGGATCGTCCATCTCCCGGAGGAGGAAGGGGGCGTCCACCTGCGGCCGGCCCGCACCGGGCGGCCGCTCGACCCGGACCACGAGCTGGTCTTCGACTGGCGGGACGGGGACATCGCCTGAGAGCACCTCAGGCCTTGCGGATCAGCGTCTTCCCCGTGTTGCCGCCCCGCAGCATCAGCAGGAACGCCTCGACGATCCGCTCGAACCCGTCCACCACCGCTGGTCGACTGGATGGAGAACTGCAGCTCCTACACCCGCGACTGGTGGGCCGCCCAGGACTGGATCCCGGCCGCGACCGTGCGGGCGGAGGACGACGGAGCGGTGCTGTCGATGGTGGGCAGAGGCCTCGGCATGGCGATCATGCCCGCGCTCTCACTGGCCGAGGCCCCGCCGTCCGTGGCGGTCACCGATCTGGGACCTGAGCGTCCGTACCGCTGCGTCGGGTACGTCACCACCCCCGAACTGGCCGCGACCACCGCCGTTCGGGCGCTGGTGCGGGAGCTGCGCTCCCTCCATCCGCGTACGGAAAGAGCGCAGGTCACGGCGGTGTGACCCAATCCGCCGTCTCAGATAGTAGGAAGTCCGAGTAATTGTGCAGACAGCTGCGGCGGACTCCCTTAGTTTTGTAGGAGCCGAACGTCTCGCTCGATCCAGCGAATGGCGGTCGTGAGCCGGGCCCCGTGCAGGCAACCCCTGTGGCACCGCTCCCCGCCCCTCCGGCGTCTCGTACCCCCTTGCCGCGCTCCGTTCGCCGAAGGAGTCGATTTCCCATGGCCGAGACGACCGTCCGCCGAGTCCGTCACGTGACCCGCACCAGCGAGTCCGACCGCAAGAACGCAGCCGCCGCCCTCCAGCGTGCCCTCGACCGCCGTGACAACGGCGGCGAGACCGGCCACTGAGCGGTCCGCCGAACCGTTCACCGAGCCGTCCACCGAGCCGTCCACCGAGCCGGGAGCCGCACCCCCCACTCCGGGCTTCGCCCGAGCGGGGGACCCCCACGAGGTGCGGTGCAGCCTCAGCCGCCGCGCCGCACCTCGAAGTGGTCGATCCGCCGCCCGTCCTCGGCCAGCGCCGACACCATGAGCCGCGGTGACGGACCCGGCCGCGCCTCCACCGCGAGGAGCGAGAAGCCGGTGTACCGCACCCGCGACCACTGAGCCGTCTCCGGCGCGCGCTCCTTGCCCTCGGCCCAGTGGAAGGTGTCCACCTCGTCGTGCCGGGTGATGTTCCCCTCGTAGCTGTCCTTGACGCCCGAGGGGAAGGAGTACAGGTCCCGGCCGCCGCCGCCCGCGGTGACGTACACGATCCCGTCCCGTGCGGGGTCGGTCGAGCCGCCGACCGGCACCGCCCGGCCCACCTTCCCGTCCCGGATCGCGTCCGTGCGCTCGTAGACGTGGTTGTGCCCGTTGATCACCAGGTCCACCCGGTGCCTGGCGAACAGCGGCAGCCACTCGGCCCGCACCCCGCCGTCCGAGGCGTGCTGCGAGGTGGAGTAGGCGCAGTGGTGGAAGAAGACGACCAGGAAGTCCACGCCCTTCGCCGCGCGCAGCTCGCCCAGCTTGGCGTCCAGCCACTTGGTCTGCCGGCCGCCGCTGTGCCCGAGGTTGGCGGGGATCTCGTACGACACGTCGTTGGCGTCCAGCGCCACGAAGCCGGTGTTGCCGTAGGTGAACGCGTAGACGCCCGGCGTCCCCTGCGGGTCGAAGCCGTTGTCCGGCAGGGCGAAGCGGGCGAGCTGGCCGCCGTAGCCGTCCGGCGAGTACCACGCCTCCATGTCGTGGTTGCCGGTCGTCACCATCCACGGCACCGACTTCGCGACCGGCTCGTTCTGCTTCAGGAACTGGTCCCAGAACGTCGGGTCGTAGCCGTCCGAGGTCTGCCCTGCGCCGTTGACGTCCGCGTAGCAGATGTCGCCCGCGTGCAGGTGGAAGGCGGGATCCTGGCGCTGCACCAGGTGGTCGTTGGCGTCGGCGGCCCGTCCCACGCCCTGGTCGCCGAAGGCCGTGAAGACGAAACGCTCCGGGGAGGCGGGTGCCGTGCGGAAGGAGGCGACGGCGGAGCGCCGGCCGGCCGCGGCCGGGTCCCAGCCGTCGTGGCCGACGCCGTAGTAGTACGTCGTGCCGGGCAGCAGGCGGTCCAGGGCCGCGTGCACGTAGTACTGCTCGACCGCCGGCCGCACCCCCTGCACCCCGGGCGTGTGCAGGTCGCGCACCTCGGCCTCGATGCGCCGGCCGAGGTCGTCGGGGCGCAGCCCGATGCGCACGTACGGCCGCCGCACCGCGAACGGAACCTGCCAGGAGACCCGCATCTGCGTCTTCGGATCGGCGCCGAAGGCCAGATGGCGGCCGAACGGGCGGACCGCCGAGCCGGGCACCTGCGAGGTGGCCGGGGCCGGGCGGGCCGTGGCCCCGGAGCCGGAGGAGCAGCCCGTCAGCAGGCCGCCCGCCACCGCGCCCGCGGTCACCAGGGTGCGGCGGCGGACCAGCCGGGTGCGCAGGTACTCGTACTGTTCGGCCATGCTCATCCGCTCCGCGAGGGGCCGCGGGATGCCGAAGTCGGGGGTCTCCATGCCGGGGAACTTTCCACGGGGCTCCAACACCCGTGCCACGTCCGGGTGAACGCCAGCCGACGGGATGACACCGCGACCCGTTCGGGTGTCCGTATGGCGGACAAGGCATGTCATCCCCTGGGACGAGGAGTAGGGTGCCGACATGTCTCGCAGCATCAATCTCGCAGTGATTCCCGGTGACGGCATCGGCCAGGAAGTCGTGGCCGAAGGCCTCAAGGTCCTCTCCGCCGTCCTCCCGCAGGATGTGAAGCTGGAGACCAAGGACTACGACTTCGGCGCCAAGCGCTACCACGCCACCGGTGAGACCCTCACCGACGCCGATGTCGACGCGCTGAAGAAGCACGACGCCATCCTGCTCGGCGCCATCGGCGACCCGAGCGTCCCGTCCGGCGTTCTCGAGCGCGGCTTCCTGCTCAAGCTCCGCTTCGCCCTGGACCACCACGTCAACCTGCGCCCCTCGAAGCTGCTCCCCGGTGTCGCGACCCCGCTGGCCGGCCAGCCGGAGATCGACTTCGTCGTCGTCCGCGAGGGCACCGAGGGCCCCTACACGGGCAACGGCGGCACCATCCGCAAGGGCACCGAGCACGAGGTCGCCACCGAGGTCTCCGTCAACACGGCCTTCGGTGTCGAGCGTGTGGTCCGCGACGCCTTCGAGCGCGCCCAGGCCCGCCCGCGCAAGAAGCTCACGCTGGTCCACAAGAACAACGTGCTGACCTTCGCCGGGCACCTGTGGACGAACATCTTCAACAAGGTGGCCGCGGAGTACCCCGAGGTCACCACCGACTACATCCACGTCGACGCGGCCACCATCTTCCTGGTGACCCAGCCCGAGCGGTTCGACGTGATCGTCACCGACAACCTCTTCGGCGACATCATCACCGACCTCGCCGCGGCCGTCTCCGGCGGCATCGGTGTGGCCGCCTCCGGCAACATCAACCCCGGTGGTGAGTTCCCGTCCATGTTCGAGCCGGTCCACGGCTCGGCCCCGGACATCGCCGGTCAGGGCAAGGCGGACCCCACCGCCACGGTCCTGTCCGTCGCCCTGCTGCTGCGCCACCTCGGTTACGACGCCGAGGCCGACCGCATCGACAGGGCGGTCGCCGCCGACCTCGCCGAGCGCGGCGGCAAGCCCGCCCGCGGCACCTCCGAGATCGGCGACGCTCTCGCCGTACGAGTAGCCGGCTGACCCGCCGCGTCGCTCGACATCGTTTCGAAGCCGCCGGGTCGCATCCGCACCCGGCGGCTTTTCCTTTGCGGTCGCCGGGTGCCACCATCGACCCTGGGCCGATTTCACCCCGATTCCTTCCGTCGGGAGCCCCGCGCGATAATCGAACGCGGAGCCGCGGTATGAGGGAAAGCTCGGACGTCCTAGCACTGACGACTGGCAGTATGGGCGTGAGCGCGGCCCGACACTACAACCGGTGAAGGACACCCACTCATGACGACGCCCACGATCGAGCTCAAGCCCTCCGCCCATCCACTCGCCGCCGCGGAGCGCGAGGCGATCCTGGAGGGCCCCGGATTCGGCCGCCACTTCACCGACCACATGGTGACGATCAAGTGGACCGAGGGCCGCGGCTGGCACGACGGCCAGCTCGTTCCGTACGCGCCGATCCCGCTCGACCCGGCCACCAACGTCCTTCACTACGCCCAGGAGATCTTCGAGGGCCTGAAGGCCTACCGGCAGCCCGACGGCTCGGTCGCCACCTTCCGCCCGGACCAGAACGCCAAGCGTTTCCAGCGTTCCGCGCGCCGCCTGGCCATGCCGGAGCTGCCCGTCGAGACGTTCGTCGAGGCCTGTGACGTCCTGGTCCAGCAGGACCGGGACTGGGTGCCCGCGCACGGCGGCGAGGAGTCCCTCTACCTGCGCCCGTTCATGATCGCCACCGAGGTCGGGCTCGGCGTCAAGCCCGCCAACGAGTACCTCTTCATCGTCATCGCCTCTCCGGCCGGTGCCTACTTCCCCGGCGGCGTGAAGCCGGTGTCGATCTGGGTCTCCGAGGACCGTGTCCGCGCCGTCCCCGGTGGCATGGGCGACGCGAAGACCGGCGGCAACTACGCGGCCTCCCTGCTCGCCCAGGCCGAGGCGGCCGCCAAGGGCTGCGACCAGGTCTGCTACCTCGACGCGGTCGACCACCAGTGGGTCGAGGAACTCGGCGGGATGAACCTGTACTTCGTGTACGGCGGCGCGTCCGATGAAAAGCCGGTGATCGTCACGCCGGCCCTGACCGGCTCGATCCTGGAGGGCGTCACCCGTGACTCCCTGCTGGCCGTCGCCCGTGACCTCGGCTACGAGTCCCAGGAGGGCCGCGTCTCCGTCGAGCAGTGGCAGCGCGACTCCGAGAACGGCACCCTCACCGAGGTCTTCGCCTGCGGCACCGCGGCCGTGATCACCCCGGTCGGCACCGTCAAGCGGGCGAGCGCCGAGTGGAAGCAGGGCGGCGGAGAGCCCGGCGAGGTCACGCTGCGCCTGCGCCAGGCCCTCCTCGACATCCAGCGCGGCACCGCCGAGGACAAGCACGGCTGGATGCACAAGCTGGGCTAGGAGCGCTCCCCGCTCATGCTCAGGGCCGCCCCGGACTCCACGTCCGCGGCGGCCCTGCCGCGTTCCGGGGCGAGGGTCAGCAGCAGGTACACCAGCCCGCCGACGGCACCCGACAGCAGGAAGCTGCAGTCCACCCCGCCGGTGAGCGTCAGCAGCGGGCCCTCGTACGACGGCAGGGACACGGCCAGCAGGCCGACCGCGGCGCCGGCGGCCCAGGACACGGTGGCCCGGATGTTCCAGCCGGCCCGGTACCAGTAGATCCCGCCCCGCGAACGGCGGTTGAAGACCTGCAGGGCGTCGGCGTCGTACACGGCGCGACAGCGGGCGAAGCCGATGAGGGTGATGACCGCCCACGGTGTGCCGATGGCGGTGAGCAGCAGTACGAAGGACGTCATCGCGGACTGGGCGTCCCAGGCGTAGTGGCCGACGAAGACGCAGACCGTTGCCACGACGGCGACCGTGCAGGTGGCACGGGCACGGGAGGCCCGGGGCAGGATGGCGTCCAGGTCCAGGCCCATGGAGTACAGCATCAGGCCGGCGTTGCCGACCGAGCCCGCGGAGGCGGACAGCAGCAGCGGGACCAGGTACCAGGCGGGGGAGGCGGACACCAGGGGGCCCGCGTAGTCGGTGGTGGCGCGGGCCGCGTACGCCGTGAAGGTGCCGAACAGCTGGGGCACCAGCAGGCCGAGGATCAGCCCCAGCCAGGTGGCGTGCAGAACGCGGCGGCCGGAGTGCCGGGCGGGGGAGATGTAGCGGGTGTAGTCGCCGAGCAGGGTGATGAAGGCGATCGGACCTGACAGTCCTGCCGCCACCGCCGCCAGGAACCAGGTCGGCCAGAAGGAGCCCAGCAGATAGCCGCCCGCCCCCGGCAGCGCCGAGGTGGTGAAGTGCGGGGCGTAGGCGAAGACCCCGAGGACCAGCAGGGCGGTCATGCCGAACGCCAGCACCCGGGACATGGCGAGCAGCACCCGGTAGCCGTACACCGCGCCCGCGACCGTCGCGGCCGCGAGCAGCCCGTACACGGCGGCGTACGACAGGCCGTCCGCGGGCAGCCCGAACAGCCGGCCGAGCACGCCCAGCATCACGTCGCCGCCGATCCACACGGTCAGGGCGGTGTAGCCGAGGGCCAGCAGCAGGCCGACGACCGAGCCGACCAGCCGGCCCCGTACGCCGAACTGGGCGCCGGAGGAGGTGGAGAGGTTGGTCGCGGTGCGCAGGGAGACCAGCGCCAGCGGGGCGGTGAACAGTGTGCCGATCACCGTGCCCGCCACGACCGAGCTCACCGACGCCCACCAGCCGAGCCCGAAGGACGGCGGCAGCCAGCCGAAGATGATCACCCCGAGGCAGAGGTTGGAGCCGAGCAGGATCGAGACCAGGTCCCGTGGACCACTGGTCCGTTCCTCGTCCGGGATGGTGTCGACACCGCGCTGTTCGATCGGCATGGCTGGGTCTCCTTCGACGGCCGCCTCTGTCAGTTTGAGCGACGTTCAATGTGACGTGAACCGAGGCCGTCGGTCAATGCTTCAGTTTCATGAATAGTGCGTTTAGAGTGATGCTCAAACATAGGGAAGGCAAGGAGGTGCCGCGTCGTGAGACTGACCCCCACGGAACGTGACCGGCTGCTGCTCTTCGGGGCAGCAGAGCTGGCCCGGGCCCGCCGGGCGCGCGGTCTGCGGCTCAATGTGCCGGAGGCCACCGCGCTGATCGCGGACACGGTCTGCGAGGCCGCGCGGGACGGCCGACGGCTCGCGGAGGCCATCGAAGCGGCCCGGTCGGTCCTCGGTCCCGAGGACGTGCTGCCGGGCGTCGCCGACGTCGTCACCGAGGTGCACGTCGAGGCAGTCTTCGACGACGGCTCCCGGCTCGCCGTGGTCTCCGACCCCATCGGCGCCGGCTCGGGCGAGGACGGTCCGGGCGCGCTGCTGCCCGGCCCCGAGCACGCCGAGCCCGAGCCGGCCGTCCGGCTCACGGTCACCAACACCGCGACCGTGCCGGTCTCCGTCACCTCCCACTTCCACTTCTTCGAGGCCAACCCGCGGCTGGACTTCACCCGGGCGGAGGCCTACGGCATGCGGCTCGCCGTACCCGCCGGATCCTCGGTGCGGTTCGGCCCGGGGGAGAGCGAGGAGGTCGGGCTTCTACCGATCGGCGGCGAGCGGATCGCCATCGGCTTCGCCGGTCTGGTCGACGGGGCGCTGGATGCGCCCGGAGCGAAGGAAGAGGCCCTGCGCAGGGCCGCAGCCTGCGGATATCTGGGAGTCACGCCGGAAGGAGGCCAGTGATGAGCCGCTCGAAGGGACGCGAGGTGAGCCGGTCGACGCACATCGACCCGCACGCCTACGCCGCCACCCACGGACCCCGCGCCGGTGACCGTGTGCGCCTTGGTGATTCGGGGCTGGTGATCCGGGTGGAGTCGGACGCCCAGAAGCACGGCGACGAGTTCCTCGCCGGGTTCGGCAAGACCGCCCGCGACGGACTGCACCTCAAGGCCGCCGCCGTCCGCGAGACCTGCGACGTGGTGATCAGCAACGTCGTCGTGATCGACGCGGCGCAGGGCATCCGCAAGGTGTCCATCGGTATCCGCGAGGGCCGGATCTGCGCGATCGGGCGGGCCGGGAACCCGGACACCCTCGACGGGGTGGACGTCGTCGTCGGCACCGGCACATCGATCGTCTCCGGCGAGGGCCTCATCGCCACCGCGGGCGCCGTCGACACCCACGTGCACCTGCTGTCGCCGCGGATCATGGAGGCCTCCCTCGCCTCCGGCGTGACCACGATCATCGGTCAGGAGTTCGGCCCGGTGTGGGGCGTGGGTGTCAATTCGCCGTGGGCACTCAAGCACGCCTTCGGCGCCTTCGATGCCTGGCCGGTCAACATCGGCTTCCTGGGGCGGGGTTCGTCGTCCCACCACGCCCCGCTCGTGGAGGCTCTCGCCGAGGGCGGCGCCTCGGGCTTCAAGGTGCACGAGGACATGGGCGCCCACACCCGCGCCCTGGACACCGCGCTGCGGGTCGCCGAGGAGCACGACGTCCAGGTCGCCCTGCACAGCGACGGGCTGAACGAGTGCCTCTCGGTCGAGGACACCCTGCGCGTCCTCGACGGCCGCACGATCCACGCCTTCCACATCGAGGGCTGCGGCGGCGGACACGTCCCCAACGTGCTCAAGATGGCCGGCGTGCCGAACGTCATCGGCTCCTCCACCAACCCCACCCTGCCCTTCGGGCGGGACGCGGTCGCCGAGCACTACGGCATGATCGTCTCCGTCCACGACCTGAAGACCGACCTGCCCGGCGACGCCGCGATGGCCCGCGACCGCATCCGCGCCGGCACCATGGGCGCCGAGGACGTGCTGCACGACCTGGGCGCGATCGGCATCACCTCCTCCGACGCGCAGGGCATGGGCCGCGCCGGCGAGACGGTCCGCCGCACCTTCGCCATGGCCGGGAAGATGAAGGCCGAACTGGGCCCGATGGCGGGCGACGGCGAGGGCGACGACAACGCCCGTGTCCTGCGCTACATGGCCAAGCTGACCATCAACCCCGCCATCGCGCACGGCCTGTCCCACGAGGTCGGCTCGATCGAGACCGGCAAGATGGCCGACATCGTGCTGTGGCGCCCGGAGTACTTCGGCGCCAAGCCGCAGCTCGTCCTCAAGTCCGGCTTCCCCGCCTACGGCGTGACCGGCGACCCCAACGCCGCCACCGACACCTGCGAACCCCTCGTACTGGGCCCGCAGTTCGGGGCGCACGGCGCCACACCCGCCGAGATCTCCGTCGCCTTCGTCGCCCGGGCAGCCGTCGACCAGGGGGGCGACACGATGCCCACCCGGCGCCGCAGGGTCGCCGTGCGCGGCACCCGGGGCATCGGCCCCGCCGACCTGCGCCTGAACGCGCGCATCGGAGCGGTCGACGTCGACCAGCGCACCGGTCTCGTCACCCTCGACGGCGACCCGCTGCGCTCCGAGCCCGCCGAATCCGTCTCCCTCAACCGCCTCTACTTCCTCTAAGGACCCGCGACATGACCACCCCCGCCGCCGACGGCTTCCGCATGCCTGCCGAGTGGACCCCGCACGAGCGCACCTGGATGGCGTGGCCGGGCCCCAACCCCACCTTCGACGAACCCGAGGACCTGGCCGCCTCCCGCATCGCCTGGGCGTCGGTCGCCCGGGCCGTGCGCCGCTTCGAACCGGTGACCGTCGTGTGCGGCCTTGGCCAGGCCATGGAGGCCCAGGCGCTGCTCGGCCCGGACATCGACACCGTCGAGCGCGACCTCGACGACGCCTGGATGCGGGACATCGGCCCCACCTTCCTGACCAACGGCGAGGGCGAACTGGCGGCCGTGGACTGGACGTTCAACGGCTGGGGCGCCCAGGACTGGGCCCGCTGGGAGCACGACTCGAAGATCGGCGCGTACGTCTCGGACCTCGCGGGCGCGAGGACGTACGCCTCGAAGCTGGTCAACGAGGGCGGCGCGATCCACGTCGACGGCGAGGGCACCGTGCTGCTCACCGAGACGGTCCAGCTCGGCCCCGAGCGCAACCCGCACTGGACCCGCGAACAGGTCGAGGCGGAGATCCACGCCCACCTCGGCACCAGCAAGGCCATCTGGCTGCCGCGCGGCCTCACCGGCGACTACCCGCCCTACGGCTTCGGCACCCTCGGGCACGTCGACATCGTCGCCGCCTTCGCCCGCCCCGGTGTGGTCGTCGCCCACCACCAGCCGGACCCGGCCCACCCCGACCACGAGGTCACCAAGGAGGTCCTCGGCATCCTGAGGTCGGCGACCGACGCCCGCGGCCGCTGCCTGGAAGTGGTCGAGGTGCCCGCCCCGACCGTCCTGGAGGCCGACGGCCACTGGGCCGACTACTCCTACATCAACCACTACCTCTGCAACGGCGGGGTCGTGCTCTGCGGCTTCGACGACCCGCGCGACGAGATCGCCGCCGGGATCTTCCGCCGCCTCTTCCCGGAGCGGACGGTGACCCTGGTGGACGCCCGTACGATCTTCTCCGGTGGTGGTGGCATCCACTGCATCACCCAGCAGCAGCCGAAGGTCTGACACACAGGAGCAGCAGATGGCCGGTGCGGCCCGTGCGCGCAGGAACGCGCCGCCGCGCGAGGAGGTTCTTGTCGCCGCCATGGACATGATCGCCGAGCGCGGCCTGGAGAAACTCACCATGGCGGGGCTCGGCCGCGAGGTCGGGATGAGCAGCGGCCATCTGCTGTACTACTTCCGCTCCAAGGACGAGCTGCTGCTGCAGACCCTGGAGTGGAGCGAGGGAAGGCTGGGCGCCGAGCGCAGCCGCCTGCTCACCCGCCCGGGCTCCGCCCGGGAGCGCCTGGAGGCGTACGTCGACCTGTACGTCCCCGACGGCCACCGCGACCCGCACTGGACGCTCTGGCTGGAGGTCTGGAACCGCTCGCAGAACGCCGATGGCGACGCCCGCGAGCGGCAGGCCGCCATCGAGGGCGCCTGGCACCGCGATCTGGTCGCCCTGATCGCCGAGGGCATCTCGCGCGGCGAGTTCCGCCCGGTCGACGCCGACCGCTTCGCCGCCCGGCTGCGCGCCCTGCTGGACGGCTTCTCCATCCATGTCGCCATCGGTCTGCGCGGCACGGACCGGGACCAAGTGATCGCGCACGTCCGGGAGTTCCTGGGGGAGACACTCCTCACGCCGGACGCCTGACGACCGCATCCTGAGACGGTCGGTGAGCCGGGGACAGCACTGTGCGACACTGCCGTCGTGCTCTCGTTCGCCATGATTATTGGCAGCAGGCGCGCCGGTCCGCAGTGACCACACGTACGACCAGGTACGGGTGGCCACCGTCGTCCTCGACCCGCGCGCAGACCTCTCGCACCCGCGAGGGGTTTTTTCGTTTTCCGGCCCACCTACAGCCGGGAGCGGAGCGCGAGGGACTATTGGGGGGACGGTGGAGCCGGTCATTCCGGTAAGACCGAAGATCCACAATCAGGAGCCTTGAGACCATGACCGAGACGGCAACCAGCGAGCTCGACGACTCGTTCCACGTCTTCGACACCACGCTGCGCGACGGCGCGCAGCGCGAGGGCATCAACCTCACCGTCGCGGACAAGCTCGCCATCGCACGGCACCTGGACGACTTCGGCGTCGGCTTCATCGAGGGCGGCTGGCCCGGCGCGAACCCGCGGGACACCGAGTTCTTCGCCCGGGCCCAGCAGGAGATCGACTTCCGCCACGCCCGGCTGGTCGCCTTCGGCGCCACCCGCCGCGCCGGCGGGAAAGCCGCCGACGACCCGCAGGTCAGGGCGCTCCTGGACTCGGGTGCCCCGGTGATCACCCTGGTCGCGAAGTCGCACGACCGGCACGTGGAGCTGGCCCTGCGCACCACGCTCGACGAGAACCTGGACATGGTCCGGGACACCGTGTCCTACCTGCGTGAGCAGGGCCGCCAGGTGTTCGTGGACTGCGAGCACTTCTTCGACGGCTACCGCGCGAACCCGGAATACGCGAAGGCGGTCGTCCGCACGGCCTCGGAGGCCGGCGCGGACGTCGTCATCCTTTGCGACACCAACGGCGGCATGCTCCCCGCCCAGGTCCAGGCGGTCGTCTCCACGGTCCTCGCCGACACAGGCGCCCGGCTCGGCATCCACGCCCAGGACGACACCGGCTGCGCGGTCGCGAACACCCTGGCCGCGGTGGACGCCGGCGCGACCCACGTGCAGTGCACGGCCAACGGTTACGGCGAGCGCGTCGGCAACGCCAACCTCTTCCCGGTGGTCGCCGCCCTGGAGCTGAAGTACGGCAAGAAGGTGCTGCCTGAAGGCCGCCTGCGCGAGATGACCCGCATCTCCCACGCCATCGCCGAGGTCGTCAACCTCACGCCCTCGACCCACCAGCCGTACGTGGGCGTCTCGGCCTTCGCGCACAAGGCGGGCCTGCACGCCTCCGCCATCAAGGTCGACCCGGACCTCTACCAGCACATCGACCCCGAGCAGGTCGGCAACACCATGCGCATGCTGGTCTCCGACATGGCGGGCCGCGCCTCGGTCGAGCTGAAGGGCAAGGAACTCGGCGTCGACCTGGGCGGCGACCGGGAACTGGTCGGCCGGGTGGTCGAGCGGGTGAAGGAACGCGAGCTCAAGGGCTACACCTACGAGGCCGCCGACGCCTCCTTCGAGCTGCTGCTGCGCGCCGAGGTCGAGGGCAAGCCCCTGAAGTACTTCGAGGTCGAGTCCTGGCGGGCCATCGTCGAGGACCGCCCCGACGGCACCCACGCCAACGAGGCCACGGTCAAACTCTGGGCCAAGAGCGAGCGGATCGTCGCCACCGCGGAGGGCAACGGCCCGGTCAACGCCCTGGACCGGGCGCTGCGCGTGGCCCTGGAGAAGATCTACCCGCAGCTGGCCAAGCTGGACCTGGTGGACTACAAGGTCCGCATCCTGGAGGGCGTGCACGGCACCTCGTCCACCACCCGCGTCCTGATCTCCACCTCCGACGGCTCGGGCGAGTGGTCCACGGTCGGCGTGGCGGAGAACGTCATCGCCGCCTCCTGGCAGGCACTGGAGGACGCCTACACGTACGGCCTGCTGCGGGCGGGCGTCGAGCCGGCGGAGTAGCCGGACGAGCCACTCTGCCCCGGTCACGGGGCAGAGTGGAGGCATGGAAACGAACCGCAGCCCCCTGTCCCGGTCCCGCGTGGCGACACGACTGCCCGCCGGGGACCTGGACCGGGCCAGGCGCTTCTACGCCGAGCAGCTCGGTCTGGAGCCCGTCGACGAGCGTCCCGGCGGGCTGCTGTACCGGTGCGGAAACGTGGACTTCGTGGTGTTCCGGTCCACCGGGACCTCGCCCGGCAGCTTCACCCAGATGGCGTTCGAGGTGGACGACCTCGACGCGGTCGTCAGGGAGCTCAGGCGGCGAGGTGTGGCGTTCGAGGACGTGGACGCCCCCGGATTCCGCACCCGGGACGGCATCGCCGAGATCGAGGGCAACTACCCGAGCAAGGGAGCGCGCGGGGAGCGTGCCGCCTGGTTCCGGGACAGCGAGGGCAACCTGCTGGGTATCGGACAGCCGACGCGGTAGCCGGGGACCGTCAGGACGGTCAGGGGGCACGCCAGACGTTGTCGAAGGCGTCGTCCTCGATGCGCCGGCGCTGCCGTACGGCTTCGAGCTCCGTCAGGGCGTCGCCGACCGCGGCCAGCACGGTCTCCACCCTGTCCTCGCCGGTCGCGGCGTGGGCCGTTCGTTCGGCCGGCGGCGAGTCCTGGATGCCCAGGGCTGCAGCCAGAGCGACGAGGACGGGCTCGTGCGAGGCCCAGCGGTCGCGCGCGTGGCGGCGGGCCGGTGTGTCGGCCGGTGCGGTGCGGTCGCCTCGGCGGGGGAGCCAGTGACGGGATTTTCCGCCGCCCCGTTCTTCCTCCTTCATCGCGTCGGCGTATGCCGCGGCGAGCCCGCGTCCTCTGCGCCACAGCCAGTCCTCGACCGTCTCGTACGGTGCCTGCCTGAGGAGCTGGGCACCCGCCCGGTCCAGCAGACGATCGCCGGTGACGCGCTCGGCGGAGGGTACGAGGCGATCGTCCTCCAGGGTGACGGCCTGGGCGTCGAGGAGGTCGAGGAGCTCGGCTCCGGCCAGGGCGAGCGAGAGGTCCCCCTGGCCGACGGGCCGGCTGGACGGGACATCAAGGGCGACGATCAGCAGATCCTGCGGTGTGGTCATACCACCACGATGTGGTGAGGGGGGCGGATCCGCAGCTCTGCCCTCCGGGGAGATGCGGGTGGGTGGGGGATATGCCGCATTTTGCCCACCCACCCGCCCGTCTCGGTGGGCTGGGTGGTGGCCCTGGTTTCGGGGCTGCGCCCCGTTCTGCCCACCCACCCGCCCGACTCGGTGGGCTGGGTGGTGGCCCTGGTTTCGGGGCTGCGCCCCGTTCTGACCACCCGCCCACCCGACTCGGTGGGCTGGGTGGTGCTCCTCGTCCTCGGGCTCCGCCCCGGACCCCGATCGCCCCATCCGACTCGGTAACCCGAGAGGCGCGTCCACCCCCCACCTACGCCAACCCCACCCCCTCCGGCTCGCCGAGCGACCATCCCGCCCCCTCCGGCCCGCCGAGTGCCCGCCTCGCCCACTCTCTGGCCCGCCGAGTGCCCGCCCAACCCACCCTCCGGCCCGCCGAGCGCCCCCCACGCCC
The DNA here is from genome assembly GCF_044768335.1 of Streptomyces sp. NPDC101151. NCBI lineage: Bacteria > Bacillati > Actinomycetota > Actinomycetes > Kitasatosporales > Streptomycetaceae > Streptomyces > Streptomyces sp. NPDC101151. Next base: position 24,036 of record NZ_JBIWPP010000011.1, read on the forward strand.
TCCCCCCCGTCTCCCCTCCAGCCCACTCAGCCTCCGCCCCGCCCACCCTCCAGCCCACCGAGTCGGGTGGTGGGTGGGCATAGGTCGGGGGTCCAGGGGGCGGAGCCCCCTGGGGGGTGGCGTGGAGCGGCCGTGCGCCAGGTGGCGGAGGGGGACGGGGCCGGTCGGAGGTGAGGGGCGCGGCGTGGGCCGAGCCCCGCTGCAGCTCCCTTCAGCCCCGCGGCAGCCCTACTGCAACCTCCACTTCTGGTTGGTCGCCCCCGTGCAGGACCAGATCTGCACCCTCGCCCCGTTCGCCGACGAGTTGTCCGTCACGTCCAGGCACCTGTTCGCCGCCGTGTTCACCACATCACCCGTCGCGGCGTTGTACGCCCACCGCTGCGCCCCGGTCCCGTTGCAGTCGTACAGCTGGACCTTCGCCCCGTCCGCAGTGGAACCCGATGTCACGTCCAGGCACTTGCCGAGCGCCTGGACGGACCCATCGGCCTGCACGGTCCACCTCTGCGCAGCGCTCCCGTTGCAGTCGTACAGCTGTACCGCCGTCCCGTTGGCGCTCGAACCGCCCGCCACGTCCAGGCACTTGCCCGCCGGTCCCGCGAAGGCCCCGCTCCGGCCGCCCCCGCCCGACTGGGTGCCGGCCCAGGTGAAGGTCGCCGAGGTCTTTCCGGGCAGTGAGTAGGTGGCGTGCTGCGAGCCCCAGTCGATCGTGACCGTCCGGGCCGAGGCGGAGTCGTTGTACGCGATCAGCGCCTTGCTGCCGTCCGGGTTGCGCCACGCCACGTTCGGTACCGCGGCCGATGCCGTCGAGGCGATCCGCTGGGCGCCCGGGCGGACGAACTTCGTCAGGTGGCCCATGGTGTAGTACTCGACCGTGTAGTCGACCGTCCCGCTCGCGCCGTCCCCGTTGTGCACGGTGATCAGCCCGGTGCAGGTGCCGCAACCCCCGTTGTGCGGGCCCATGTTCTGGTCCACCGCCAGCGACCACTTGGTCACCGACTTGGCCCAGTTGCGCGTGTAGTCGATGATGTTCGCCATGTCCTCGCGCTGCTGATCGGCGATCCAGGTGCCACCGGAGTGCTCGGTGCCGAAGGCGTCCAGCGCGGGGTACTGGTTGTGCACGGATGTCTGCTTGGTGATGTCACCGCCGTAGCCGTGCCAGGCGATCCCGCCGAAGTTCGGGTGGTTGCGGACCGCCGCGTCGTCCACCGTCCCGGCCGCGTAGGAGTCGTAGACGTCCCAGTTCCAGTCGTGCGCGAGCACCTTCGTCGACAGGCCCGCCGCCTGGAGCTCAGGCAGCAGCTCGCTCTTGGTGAAGTAGGCCAGCCCGCTCGCGTTCCAGCTCATCGAGGGATAGCCCGAGCAGCAGGTGGGCTCGTTCTGCGCGGTCACGTACGAGACGTCGATGCCCTGGTCCTTGTAGGCCTGCAGGTACTTCACGAAGTACGAGGCGTATGCCCCGTAGTCCTCCGCCTTCAGCCAGCCTCCGTTGAGCTGACCGCTGTCCTTCATCCAGGCCGGCGCCGTCCACGGCGAGGCCATCACCGTCAGGGACGGGTTGAGCTGGAGCGCCTGCTTCGTCAGCGGGGCGACGTCCGCGAGATCGTGTGCGATCGAGAACTTCGACAGGGAGAGGTCCGTCTGGCCGGCCGGCACGTCGTCGTACGTGTAGCCGTACCGTGCCAGGTCCGAGGCGCCCATCGGGTTGCGCAGGAACGACAGCCCGATCCCGTCCGTCGGCGAGAACAGCTTGCGCATGGTGGCGTCCCGCGTGGCCTGCGACAACGCCCCGCTGCTGTTCATCAGCCAGGCCGCGGTGTCCGTGAAGGACGCACCGCCGCCGGTGAAGGTCTGGTAGCGGGTGTTCTCGTCGACGGTGATGTTCTCGCCGCTGCCCCCGGTCCCGGACTGGAAGGCGAACGGTGTCTGCGCCTGGAGCCCGCGCACGACATGCCGTCCGGCGGAGTCGTCGGTGGTGGTGAGCCAGGCCGTGACCTGCTCGCCGGCCGCGTGCGCGGAGGGCGTGCCGAGGGTCGTGAGCCCGGCGGTGGTCAGCAGGCCGGCGAGGAGCAGCCGTGCCGTGCGCAGGGGTCTTCTCATGGTGCGCCACCCTTCGGGAGGTGGGGGATGGGAGGCGTGCGAGCCGTGAGTACGAGCCGTGAGTAAATGACGGCTCGGGATGTGCGTCAAGGGGGTGCGCATTCAGCTCTCGAACGCACAACGGCCTGGAACCGGCCGCCCGTTGGCTCTGCATCACTTCTGACGTGAAGTCTTGACGATGGCCGGAGGTCTCAGTTAACTCACGGCGTGATCTAAGTCATGAGTGAATCATGAGTCGAGGGAAGGTCCATGCGAAGAACCGCCCTGCTCGTCTCCGCCGCTCTGCTGACGGCACTGCTCCCGCTGACCGCGGCCGCCACCGCCTCCGGAGCCGAGGACCCCGCACCTTCCCCCACTGCCTTGAAGGCGTGGGAGGTACCCCCACCCGTCGACCGCTTCGAGGGCGAGGTGCCCTTCGCCTCCCAGCCCGCCGAGGGCATCTTCACCTGGGGAAGCGACGCCGACGACCCGCCGGCCCTGCAACTGACCGCCCGCTCCGACGCCCCCGAGGGTGCCAAGGTCCTCGCCGGCGGCTACGACATCAGCGGCTACGGCGGCTTCACCCACGACTTCGCCGCCGGAGAGCCCGCCCACGACTGGTCCGCCCACCGCGGCATCCGGTTCTGGTGGGACGGACAGGACAACGGCAAGAAGATCGCCTTCGAGATCAAGGACGGCGGGGCCCACGGCGAGGCCTCGGAGCTCTGGACGACCTCCTTCACCGACGACTTCACCGGCTGGAAACAGATCGAGATCCCCTTCACCGACTTCACCTATCGCACGGACTACCAACCCGTCGGCGGCATCGACCACGTCCTCGGCCTGACGCAGATGTGGGGGTACGCGGTCACGCTCCCGGCCGGCGTCAAGGGCCACTTCGCCCTGGACGGGGTCGAGTTGTACGGCAAGGCCGACCAGTCCCTGCGCGCCTCCGTCACCACCGACGCCTCCGTCTACCCCGTCGGGGAGGGCGGGACCGCCAAGGTCAGGGTCACCGTCGCCACCACCGGCTCGCAGCCCGTCGACGACCCGGTCACCGTCACCTATGCGACCACCACGGACGGCACCGCCGGCCCCGGCAAGGACTACACCCCGGTCTCCGGCACCCTCACCTTCCCGGCCGGCACGGCCTCCGGCACCGCGCAGACCATCGAGGTGCCCACCCTCAAGGACAGGGCGGCCGAGTCCGCCGAGACGATCCCGCTCAAGCTCACGGTGACCGGCGCCAAGGCCCCCGCCGAGACCCCGCAGGTCGTCGTCGACGCGCACGGACTGCCGTACCTGGACGCCGGGCTGCCGGTGCGCAAGCGGGTCGCCGATCTGCTGGGCCGCATGTCGCTCGCGGAAAAGGCCGGCCAGATGACCCAGGCCGAGCGCGGCGCACTGACGAACCAGGGGGACATCGCCGCCTACGCCCTCGGCTCACTGCTCTCGGGCGGCGGCTCGACCCCCACGCCCAACACCCCCGAGGCCTGGGCGAAGATGATCGACGGCTTCCAGCTGCGCGCCCAGGCCACCCGCTTCCAGATCCCGCTGATCTACGGCGTCGACGCGGTCCACGGCCACAACAATCTCGTCGGCGCCACGGTCATGCCGCACAACATCGGCATCGGTGCCACCCGTGACCCCGGGCTCGCCGAGAAGACCGGCGCGGTGACGGCCGCCGAGGTGCGGGCCACCGGCATCCCCTGGGACTTCGCGCCCTGCCTGTGCGTGAGCCGCGACGAACGCTGGGGCCGTTCCTACGAGTCCTTCGGCGAGGACCCGGCGCTGGTCGAGTCCATGGAGACCGTCGTCCAGGGCCTGCAGGGCCGCGCCGACGGCAAGGACCTGAGCCGCGACGACAAGGTCCTGGCCACCGCCAAGCACTTCGTCGGCGACGGCGGCACCGAGTACGGCTCCTCGACCACCGGCACGTACAAGATCGACCAGGGCGTCACCAAGGTCACCCGGCAGCAGCTGGAGGCCGTCCACCTGGCGCCGTTCCGGACCGCTGTGGACCGGGGCATCGGCACGGTCATGCCGTCGTACTCCTCGCTGGATGTGCTCGGCGACGGGCAGGGCCCGGTGAAGATGCACGCCCGGGCCGACATGATCAACGGCGTCCTCAAGGACCGCATGGGTTTCGACGGCTTCGTCATCAGTGACTGGAACGCCATCGACCAGCTTCCCGGCGACTACGCGTCCCACGTCCGTACCTCGGTCAACGCCGGCCTGGACATGATGATGGTCCCGTACACCTACAAGGACTTCACCGGCACGCTCACCGACGAGGTGAAGGCGGGCCGGATCAGCGAGCGGCGGATCGACGACGCCGTCTCCCGCATCCTGACCCAGAAGTTCCGTCTGGGACTGTTCGAGCACCCCTACGCCGACACCAGTGGCGCCGCCGCGATCGGCTCCGCGGCCCACCGGGCGGTGGCCCGCCAGGCCGCAGCCGAGTCCCAGGTGCTGCTGAAGAACACCGGCGGGCTGCTGCCCCTGAAGAAGAGCGAGAAGGTGTACGTCGCCGGGTCCAACGCCGACGACATCGGCAACCAGGCCGGCGGCTGGACCGTCACCTGGCAGGGCTCCTCCGGGAACATCACCCAGGGCACGACCATCGTGCAGGGCATGCGCGAGGCGGGCGGGGACGTCACCTACTCCAAGGACGCCTCCGCACCGACCGGCGGCTACGACGTCGGTGTGGTCGTCGTCGGCGAGACCCCCTACGCCGAGGGCGTCGGTGACATCGGCAACGGCCACTCCCTTCAGCTGTCCGCCGCCGACCGGGCCGCAGTGGACAAGGTGTGCGCGGCGATGAAGTGCGCGGTGCTGATCGTCTCCGGACGCCCGCAGCTGGTCGGCGACCGGCTCGGCACCATCGACGCGCTCGTGGCCTCCTGGCTGCCCGGCACCGAGGGCGAGGGCGTCGCCGACGTCCTCTACGGCAGGCGGCCGTTCACCGGACAGCTCCCGGTCACCTGGCCCAGGTCCGAGTCCCAGCTGCCGATCAACGTCGGCGATTCCTCGTACGACCCCCAGTTCCCCTACGGCTGGGGCCTGACCACCCTCACGCACGTCCCGCAGGGCGGTACGGCGACCTTGCGCGCGCTCGCCCTGGCGGCGACGGCGGCCGAGAGGGCCGGTGCCGACCGGGCCGGACGCGAGCTGGTCGCCAAGGCGCGCCTGATCGTCCAGCAGAAGGCGGGCGAGCGGATCACTCAGGCCGTGGCGAAGCCCTTCGCCGACGCGGACCACCTGCTGCTGGCCGGCAGGTACGGAGAGGCGGTGCAGAAGCTGACGCAGGCCTACCGGGCCGCGTGAGCCCATTCGTCTGACCTGTCCGTCCCCCATTTTGGGAGGCTTCGGGTAGTTTCGAAGGATGAAGGCCGTCCTGCGGACCCGGAGCCTCCCAGCGCTGTTGCTGGCCGCCCTGACGCTGGTGATCGTCACCGTGCTGACGCCCGGTGCGATGGCGGCCACCAGCGTCTCCACGATCGCCGAGGCCCTCCGCAAGGGCCCGGTCTACGTCGACCCGGCGGCGTCCGCCCAGCTCTCCGCAGCCGACGCCGACACGCTCGCCAAGCGGATCAAGAACGCGAACAAACCCCTGTTCATCGCGGTCCTGCCGGCCGGCCACCCCACCCAGAACCTCTTCTCCGACCTGCGCACGGCCACCGGAGTCACCGGCCTGTACGCCATCCGTCTCGGTGACCGCTTCGACGCCCGCGCCGACTCCTCGGTGCTCCCGCGCAGCGCTGTGCGGAATCTCGTCAGCAGCGTCCAGGGAGAGAGCGCAAAGACCCAGCTCGCCGACTTCACCGACCGGGCTCTGGCCAACATGGGCGGCCACGCCCCCTCGTCCTGGGGCTCCTCCGGCTCGGACGGCGGAGTGTCCGGTACGGCGCTGATCGCGGTGGGCGCGGTCCTGGTGGCCGGCGGCGCGGGAGCCTACGCCCTGGTCCGCCGCAATCGCCGCCGCCACGCGGAGGAGCAGCGGGCCGCCCTGGACCGGCTGCGGGTGGTGGTGGACGAGGACATCACCGCCTTCGGCGAGGAACTCGACCGGCTGGACTTCCACCCGGCCGAGGCGGGTGCCGACGACGCCATGCGCGCGGACTACGAACGGGCCCTGGACGCCTACGACAAGGCCAAGCAGTACATGGGCGAGGCCCGCAGACCCGAGGACGTCCGGGCGGTCACCGAGTCCCTGGAGGACGGCCGTTTCTCCCTCGCCCAGCTGGCCGCCCGCCGCGAGGGACGCCCTCTCCCGGAACGCCGCCCGCCCTGCTTCTTCGACCCCCGCCACGGCCCCTCGGTCACCGACGCCGGGTGGACCCCGCCCGGCGGCGCCCCGCGCGAGGTCCCGGTCTGCGCGGCGGACGCCACCCGTCTGGCCGACGGCCGTGACCCGGTGATCCGCGAGGTCGACACCGACTACGGCCGCCGCCCGTACTGGGACGCGGGCCCGGCCTACGGCCCCTGGGCGGGCGGCTACTTCGGCGGCGGCATCCTGCCCGGCCTGCTCGTGGGCACCCTGCTGGGCAGCATGATGGCCACGCCGTCGTACGCGTCCGACTACGGCACCGGATACGGCGACTTCGGTGGTGCGGGCTTCGGCAGCGGCGGCTACGAGGGCGGCGACATGTCCGGCGCGGACTTCGATCCGGGCGACTTCGGAGGCGGCTTCGGCGACGGCGGAGGCGGGGACTTCGGCGGGGGAGGCGGGGACTTCGGGGGCGGGTTCTGACCGTGTCGATGGCGGGGGCGGTGGCCGCCTCGTTCGCGCTCGGCCGACTGCTCCAGGACGGCCACTGGCCCTGGCTGGTCCTCACCGCGTACGTCGTCGCAAGCGGCAACCGGGGCCGTACCGACGTACTGCGCAAGGGAGTCGGACGATTCCTGGGCGCCTGCGCCGGCACCCACCTCGCGACGGGCGTGGCGGCGGCCGGCATCACCGGCCACGCGGCGGTGGCGGTGCTGTTCGCCGTGCTGGCCGTGGCCCTGTGGCTGCGCCCGCTCGACTACGCGTACTGGGCGGCCGGCATGACCACGGCACTCTCACTGCTTCTCGGCTACTTCGGCCAGGACGCGGCAGACCTGCTGCCGACCCGGCTGGCCGCGATCGCCGTCGGCGCGGTGCTGGCCGTGTCGGCGGCGTGGTGGCTCCTGCCGGTTCAGCGCCCGTACCGGCGGGCGTAACGCTCACCGGAGGCATGCCACCAGGCGGGCGGCGAGGGACCGTCGACGACGGAGGTCGGCTGGCCGGGATGCAGGCCGAGCCGCCACAGCGCACGGGCGTCCGCCTTCAGGCTCAGCGTGCCGCGCCAGTGCCCGTCCTCGGCGATGCGGCACATGAGATCGATCCGTATCTCCTCCTGCGTGAACGGCATCCAGTCGATGCCGCGTTCCCGCAGTCAAGCGAAGAGGACGAACGGGGGGCGGGGGCGGCCCGGCAGGTTCTCGTACGAGGTGAGGTGGACCCAGTCGATCTGTTCGTGCTGCCCGGAGGGCGATGCCATCGTGGACCTCGCTGTGTGCTGATCGGTCGTCGGAGGAGGCCATCCTCGCGCGCACACGTCAGTGCCCGCCTTCCATTTTCGGGGGAGTGGAGGGCGGGCACTCTCGGAAAGCCGCGGTCCCGGCACCGGCCGGACCGCCGGAGGTTCACGCGTTCTTGATCGCCGAGATGTCGAAGTTCAGCTTGATCTTGTCGGAGACGAGGAAGCCGCCGGTCTCCAGCGCCGCGTTCCAGGTCAGGCCCCAGTCGGAGCGCAGGATCTCGGCCTTGCCCTCGAAGCCGACGCGCTCGTTGCCGAACGGGTCCTTCGCGGCGCCGTTGAACTCCAGGTCGATGCTGATCGGCTTGGTCACGCCGAGGATGGAGAGGTCACCGGTGATGCGGTAGTCGTCGCCGCCCAGGGCCTCCGCCTTGGTGGAGCGGAAGGTCATCGCCGGGAACTCGTCGGTCTTGAAGAAGTCCGCGGACTTCAGGTGACCGTCACGGTCGGCGTTGCCGGTCTCGACGCTCTCCATCCGGACGTCGAGGGTGGCGGTGGACTTGGTGGGGTCCTCACCGTCCAGGTGCAGGGTGCCGGTGAAGTCCTGGAAGCTGCCCTTGACGTTGGTGACCATCGCGTGGCGCGCCACGAAGCCGATCGCCGTGTGCGCAGGGTCGAGCGTGTAGTCACCGGTCAGCGCGGCCAGGCCGGGGTTGACGGCGGTCGGCTCCGAGGTGGCGGGGGTGGTGTCCTTGCGGCCGAAGATGCCCATGAGGTGCTCCTTGGGGACGGGCGCGGCTCCGGTGCGAAGTCGCGGCAGTTACTAGGTTGAATGTTCAACGAATCCAACGGGACCGACGGTAGACCTATTCCGTTCAGTTTTCAACAGCATCCGGAACGTGTTGTCATCGTCGCACGGAGTAACCAGACAGGCCCTCTGGCGGACTCGCGCAGCGCTCGGGCACCATCTCCGTGCGCCACCTGCACAGCCGACCCACAGGAAGCACGGCCATCCGCAGGAAGGTCCCCCCATGAAGGTCCGCTCCGTCCTGACCGCGCTCGCCCTCGTCGTCGCCCCCGGCGTCGCCGTCGTGGGCACCGCCACCGACGCCTTCGCCGTCACCAGAATCAGCCACGCGACCGCCACCCAGATGTTCCGCGACGTCGGCATCACCTGGTCGTCCTCGGGCAACTGCTCCGACCGGAACAACTCCACCTGTACGTCCTTCGACCAGCTCAACCTCGCCACCGCACAGGGTGCCCAGACCCTGAAGCGCGCCAGTGGCTGCGCCCTCAACATCACCGGTGGTACCGAAACCGGCCACGCCTCCGGCACCTACTCCCACTGGAACGGCTACAAGCTCGACTACGGCAAGAACACCTGCGTCACGTCGTACATCAAGAACAACTTCACCTACATCGGCCTGCGCGGCGACGGCGCCCCGCAGTACCGGTCCGGCTCCGGCAACATCTACGCCGACGAGGGCAACCACTGGGACGTCCTCTACTACAACTGCGGCGGCTGCTGAACCGGGGCGGTGAACAGCGACATGGGCACGACCGGACCGACGCGGCGCGCCCTCCTGCTGGCCGCCGCCCTCCCCGCCACCCTCGCGCCCCGGACCCGCGCGGCACCCGCCGCCGACCCCTACGACACCCTCCGGCGCCGCTGGCTCGACATCGCTCTCGGCACGGGATACGACCCGACGGCCGAGCCGTACGCCGCACGGCTCGGCCAACTCGGGGCAATGGCCAGGGACTTCCGTTCCGCCATGGCCCCCGCCCCCACCTCCCTCTGGCCCGGTCACCCTTTCGACCCGCCCGCCGGCATCACCTTCAGCTACGGCCGCCTGTGGACCATGACCCAGGCCTACACCCAGCCCGGCACCGGCTCCACCGGCGACGGCCCCCTCCTCGCCGACGTGCTCCGCGGCCTCGACCACCTCCGCGCCACGGTCTACAACCCGGTCACCACCCGCTACGGCAACTGGTGGGAATGGCAGATCGGCAGCCCCCGGCTGCTCATGGACATCACGGCCGCCCTGTACGACCACCTCGGCGAGAGCCGTGTCGCGGCCGCCTGTGCCGCCGTCGACCACTTCATCCCCGACACGATGCTCACCGACTACTCCGGCACCTCCACCGGCGCCAACCGCGTCGACCTGTGCCGGTCCGTCGCCCTGCGCGGCATCCTCGGCCGGGCCGGCGACCGTGTCGCGCTCGCCCGGGACGCCCTCGCGCCGGTCTTCCCGTACGTCACCCGGGGCGACGGTCTCTACGCCGACGGCTCCTTCGTCCAGCACACCTGGGTCGCCTACTCCGGGACGTACGGCCAGGTCCTGCTCGACGGCCTCGGGCGGCTGTTCGCCCTGCTCGCCGGGTCGCCGTGGGAGGTCACCGACCCGGCCCGGCGGAACATCCTGGACAGTGTCGAGCACGCCTGCGCGCCGCTGATCCACGACGGGTTGGTGATGGACTGCGTCAACGGGCGTGCCATCAGCCGGGGTTACCTGCGGGGCGACGATCTGCAGGTCATGCGCAGCGACCACTACCACGGCCAGGCCCTGATCGCGGCCCTCGCCCTGCTCGCGGACGGCGCGAGCGAGGAGGATCGGGAGCGGTGGTACGGCGACATCAAGGGCTGGATCGAACGGGACACCGTGACATCCGCTCTGACGTCACGTCAGTTCGGGGTCGCCGACCTCGCACGGCTGCACGCCGTCGCCGACTCGGCCGTTCCCGCGCGCCCGGAACCCGTCGGGCACCGCCTCTTCCCGGCCATGGACCGGGCCGTCCACCGCCGCCCCCGCTTCACCGCCGCGCTCTCCATGGCCAGCGACCGCATCGCGCACTACGAGTGCGGAAACGGCGAGAACCCGCGCGGCTGGCACACCGGCTCGGGGATGCTCTCCTGGTGGCCGGCGGGCCGGTCCGACCAGTACACGGACTGGTACTGGCCGACCGTGGACTGCTACCGCCTGCCCGGCACGACCGTGTCGACCCGGCGCCTGGCCGACCGGGCCGGCGGCGAGTGGGGCGTCCCCAAGCCGGACGTGCGCTGGGTGGGCGGCACGACCGATGGCGAGTACGCGGCTGTCGGCCAGCATCTGAAGGGCCTCGGCTCGACGCTCCGGGCCCGCAAGTCCTGGTTCTTCCTCGCCGACGCCGTCGTCTGCCTGGGCGCCGGGATCACCTGTGCCGACGGTGTCCCGGTCGAGACCGTCGTGGACAACCGCAACCTAGGCGAGGGCGGCACCCAGCGCTTCGTACGCGGCCCCGGCTGGGCCCATCTGGAGGGCCACGGTGGCTGGATCCTGCCGTGTGGCGGCGAGCTGCGTGCCCTCCGTGAGGACCGCACCGGAGCGTGGTCCGACATCAACGCCACCAGTACGAGCGAGCGGCGCACCCGCCGCTGGCAGACCCTCTGGCTCGACCACGGCACCGACCCGGCCGACGCCGCCTATGCGTACGTCCTGCTGCCCGGCGCCTCCCGTGACGAGGTGGCCGCCCGGGCCGCCGACCACCGCCGGCTGTCCGTCCTCGCCAACGACGCCCGCCGCCAGGCCGTCGCCGTTCACTCTTTCGGCCTGATCGCCGCGAACTTCTGGGAGGCCGGTACGGTGGGTGGCCTGACCGTGTCGGCCGGCGCGAGCGTGCTGGTCCGGCGCCGGGGCCGGACCGCTAGGCTCTGCGTCAGCGAGCCACCCCGCACGGGCGCGCCGCTGGAGGTCGTCTGGGACCGTCCCGTGCGCTCGGTCGTCCGGGCCGACGACACCGTGCAGATTCTCTCGGCGGACGGCCGTCTGAGGCTCCGTGTCACTCCAGGGATGGCATGTTCCACCCATGAATGTGAGGTGGCTCTGCGGTAATGCCTTTGTGGCACCCCTACAACGCTGATGCCCCCTGAGCAGTCGGAACGGCTGCATGCGGTTGTGGTTCTGTTCAGTGGTACCAGGAAAACGGGCTGGAGACTGTACGGAGTCGACGGCTCGCTTTCCTTGGTGTCCTTCGTAAGGTCGCTACATGACCGTTTTGGAAGAGACCACGGGTGAGCCGACCGGCGAGCCGACGGACGCGCGCGGGCGGGTCGCCGAGCTGCACGAGATCCGTGCGCAGGCCGTGGCGGGCCCCAGCGAGAAGGCGACCGAGGCGCAGCACGCCAAGGGCAAGCTGACGGCGCGGGAGCGCATCGAGCTGCTCCTGGACCCAGGGTCCTTCCAGGAGGTCGAGCAGCTGCGCCGGCACCGGGCGACCGGTTTCGGTCTGGAGGCGAAGAAGCCGTACACGGACGGTGTGATCACCGGCTGGGGCACGGTGGAGGGCCGCACGGTCTTCGTCTACGCCCATGACTTCCGGATCTTCGGCGGCGCGCTGGGCGAGGCCCACGCCACGAAGATCCACAAGATCATGGACATGGCCATCGCGGCCGGTGCCCCTCTGGTCTCCCTGAACGACGGCGCGGGCGCCCGTATCCAGGAGGGCGTCAGCGCCCTCGCCGGTTACGGCGGCATCTTCCAGCGGAACACGAAGGCCTCGGGTGTCATCCCGCAGATCTCCGTGATGCTGGGCCCGTGCGCCGGCGGCGCGGCCTACTCCCCGGCGCTGACAGACTTCGTGTTCATGGTCCGCGAGACGTCCCAGATGTTCATCACCGGCCCGGACGTCGTCAAGGCGGTCACCGGTGAGGAGATCACCCAGAACGGCCTGGGCGGCGCGGACGTCCACGCGGAGACCAGCGGTGTCTGCCACTTCGCGTACGACGACGAGGAGACCTGCATCGCCGAGGTGCGCTACCTCCTCTCGCTCCTCCCGCAGAACAACCGTGAGAACCCGCCCCGGGCGGACTCCGGCGACCCGGTGGACCGCCGCAGCGACGTCCTCCTCGACCTGGTCCCGGCGGACGGCAACCGGCCGTACGACATGGCCAAGGTCATCGAGGAGATCGTCGACGACGGCGAGTACCTGGAGGTCCACGAGCGCTGGGCGCGGAACATCATCTGCGCGCTGGCCCGGCTGGACGGCCAGGTGGTCGGCATCATCGCCAACCAGCCCCAGGTGCTGGCCGGTGTCCTGGACATCGAGGCGAGCGAAAAAGCTGCGCGCTTTGTCCAGATGTGTGACGCTTTCAATGTCCCGATCGTGACCTTCCTGGACGTACCGGGGTTCCTGCCCGGTGTCGACCAGGAGCACGGCGGAATCATCCGCCACGGCGCGAAGCTGCTGTACGCCTACTGCAACGCGACCGTGCCGAGGATTTCGCTCATCCTGCGCAAGGCGTACGGAGGTGCCTACATCGTCATGGACTCCCAGTCGATCGGCGCCGACCTCACCTACGCCTGGCCCACCAACGAGATCGCCGTGATGGGCGCGGAAGGCGCGGCCAACGTCATCTTCCGCCGGCAGATCGCCGAGGCCGAGGACCCCGAGGCCATGCGGCAGAAGATGGTCAAGGAGTACAAGGCCGAGCTGATGCACCCGTACTACGCGGCGGAGCGCGGCCTGGTGGACGACGTCATCGACCCCGCCGAGACCCGTGAGGTCCTGGTCAAGTCCCTGGCGATGCTGCAGTCCAAGCACGCGGACCTGCCCTCCCGCAAGCACGGCAACCCCCCGCAGTAACCGAGCGGACCCGCCGCGGCAACCCCGCGGACCCCTCTCTCCCGGAGACTGACATCCATGAACACGCCTGACATCCGCGTCGAGAAGGGCCACGCCGAGCCCGAGGAAGTCGCCGCCATCACGGCCGTCCTCCTGGCCCGTGCGGCCGCCCAGCCGGCCGCCCCGGCTCACCGTGGCCGAGCGAAGGCCGGCTGGCGCCGGCTGGAGCGCGAGCCCGGCTTCCGTGCGCCGCACAGCTGGCACTGAATTTTTGCGCATGACCACGGCCCCGCCGCTCCTTCGGGAGGGCGGGGCCGTCGCGTTGTCCGCCTGCCAAGTCCCCCTCCGCACGGAGGCATTCGGATCGTGCACGGACACGGGGCCACCGGGCGGCCGGCCTCGCCCGGCCGGCATCACCCACTGCGCAGGCCGCGCCCCCACGCAACCCGGCCCCCGAACCGCATGGTTCGGGGGCCGTCGTCGCGACGTGCGGGCGCGCTACCGCAGGCGCGCCATCAGGGCGTGCTCCACCAGCGTGATCAGCCCACTCTTGGCGTCCGCGCGGTGGCGGGCGTCCGTCGTGATGATCGGGGTGTCGGGACCGATCTGCAGGGCCTCGCGGACCTCGTCGGGGTTGTACGGCTGCTGGCCGTCGAATCCGTTGAGGGCGATGACGAAGGGCAGGCCCGAGTTCTCGAAGTAGTCGACCGCGGGGAAGCAGTCGGCCAGGCGCCGGGTGTCGACCAGGACGATCGCGCCGATCGCGCCGCGCACCAGGTCGTCCCACATGAACCAGAAGCGGTCCTGGCCCGGCGTACCGAAGAGGTACAGGATCAGGTCCTGGTCCAGGGTGATACGGCCGAAGTCCATCGCCACCGTGGTGGTGGTCTTGTCCCCGGTGTGGGTGAGGTCGTCGATGCCCGCCGAGGCGGACGTCATGACGGCCTCTGTGCGCAGCGGGTTGATCTCCGAAACGGCGCCGACGAACGTGGTCTTGCCCACGCCGAAGCCGCCCGCCACCACGATCTTCGCGGAGGTGGTGGAGCGGGAAGGACCGCCGCTAGAGCTTGCGAAGTCCACTGAGCACCCTTTCGAGCAGTGTCACGTCTGGCTGGCCACCGGCGTTCTCGTCGCCGCCGGGCTGATGGATGGCGACCAGGCCCGCCTCCGCCAAGTCGGCGACGAGGATCCTGGCCACGCCGAGGGGAATCGACAGCAGGGCCGAGACCTCGGCCACCGACTTGATCTCCCGGCACAGGTTGCAGATCCGCTGATGCTCGGGCAGCTGGCCCTGCATCTGGTGCGGCTGCGCGGTGGTGTGCACCAGTGCCTCGATGGCGAGCTGGTAGCGCGGGCGGGTACGGCCGCCGGTCATGGCGTACGGACGCACCAGGGGGTTGTTGGCTGCCGGCGCCGGCTCGGGGCGGCGCTGCGGCTGAACCGGCTGGATACGCGGGGCCGGCGGCTGGTCGTACGGCGACGGGCCGGGGCCCTGCGGCGCGTACGGCTGCCGGTGGCTCGGGGCGGAGGGGAAGTTGTACCGGTTCGCCGATCCGTCGCCCTGGCCCTGGGCAGGGCCGTACGACCAGTTGCCCGAAGACGAACCGCCTGGGGGTGTTGCCACTTTCTCCTCCTCCGACCGTGCCGGGCACCCATCCGTGTGGAGCCGCGTCCCGAAACCTTACGGCCCCGGGACGCGTATACGCACCGTTCGTCTGTTAGTTGAGAAGGCTTCCCTGGAGCTCCGCGCGGAGATCCGGGGTGAGGACCGTGCCCGCGCGGTCCACCAGAAGAGCCATCTCGTACCCGATGAGGCCGATGTCCGCCTCCGGGTGGGCCAGAACCGCGAGCGAGGAACCGTCGGATACGGACATGATGAAGAGGAATCCTCGCTCCATCTCCACAACCGTCTGGTTCACACTGCCGCCCTCGAAGATGCGGGAGGCGCCTGCCGTCAGAGACGTCAGACCGGAGGCGACGGCCGCGAGCTGGTCGGCGCGGTCGCGCGGGAAGCCTTCGGACATCGCCAGAAGGAGTCCGTCGGCGGAGACCACCACCGTGTGGGACACCCCCGGGGTGTTGTCCACGAAGTTGGTGATCAACCAGTTCAGGTTCTGTGCCGCCTGGCTCATCGGGCTCACACTAACGCTCCTGGTTGTAGGTGCTGTCAGGACCGAAGCCCTGGCCGTTCGTTTCACTGCCTGCGTTGCGTCCGCGCTGGACGCCTCGACGCAGGTTGCTCAGCCTGCCCCGGACGTCCTCCGGGGCGCGGGAGACCTGAGGGCCTCCCTGGGGGGTGCTCTCGGCGGTTCCCTCGACCAGGTTGGCCTTGGGAACCCGCCGCGGCAGGCCCGAGGAGGTGACCCCGCCCGCCTTGGGCTTCCGGAGCTGCGAGGCCTGCTGCCAGCGCTCGTCGTTCGCCGAACGCCAGTCGTTGTCGCCGTTCTGCCCCGGGGTGTTACCCGGTGCGGGAGCCGGCGTTTCCTGCTGTACGCGCGCCGTGCCGTTGGAGGCACTGGAGCCGTTGGAACCGCTCGCGCCGGATCCGCGGCGGGGCAGCCCGGCGTCGGTCAGCTGGTGGGCGGCGGGAGAGGCCGGTCCCGGACGGTCGAAGCCTACGCGGTTCCGCTCACTTGCGTCAGCGGCCTGCGAGGATTCCGTTTCCGGAGCGTACTGGGCCGGGTAGCCGTTCTGGTAACCGTCCTGCTGCGGCCAGTCGTCCTGGTAGGACGGGCTTTCGTAGGAGCCGAATCCGTCGGACGCGGCGGAGTGCGCCGGGGCGTGCTCCTCCTGGGCAGGCTCCGCATACGCGGACTCGGGGTAGCCGCCGCCGTTCGAGCCGAAGCCGTCGTTCTGCGGCAGACCGCCGTTCGGCGAGTAGTACTGGTCGTCGTACGACTTCTCGTACGAGGTGCGCTGCTGCTCCTCGTACGTCTGCTCCTGGTACGCCTGCTGCGGCTGCTCCTGGTACGCCGGCTGCTCGGTGTAGCCCGTGCTGCTGCCGTCGTAGCCCCGCTGCGCGTCGAACTCGTCCCGGTAACCGGACTGCTCGGCGGTCTCCTGCGGCTGGCCGTGGTTCTGGGCCTCCAGGGCCGCCCGGCGCTCCTCGCGCATCCGGGTGCGGCCGACGGGGTCCAGCTCACGGATGTCGTCGGGGACGTCGGAGTAGCGGCTGTCGTCGAAGCCCAGCTCCGCGGCGGTGCGCATCGGCGGCACCTGGGCGAAGCTCTCACCCTGGAACTGCTGATCCGGGATGATCTGGGAGACCGTGAACTCCTCGCGGTCCAGCGGCGTCTCGGCGCCACCGCCGTGCGTGATCGCGTCCGGCAGCATGACCAGGGAGGTCGTGCCGGCCTGCTCGCCCGAGGGGCGCAGCTGGACGCGGATGCCGTGCCGGTCGGACAGCCGGCCGACCACGAACAGGCCCATGCGCTGGGAGATCGCGGCGTCCACGGTCGGCGGGTTGGCCAGCTTGTGGTTGATGTCCGCGAAGTCCTCGGCGGTGAGGCCGATGCCCTTGTCGTGGATCTCGATCATGACCCGACCGTCGGGGAGACGGGTGGCCGTGACGCGAACCTTGGTCTGCGGGGAGGAGAACGTCGTGGCGTTCTCCAGCAGCTCGGCGAGCAGGTGCACGAGGTCGGTGACGGCGCGGCCGTGGATCTCGGCCTCCGGGACGCCCGACAGCTCGATGCGCTCGTACTGCTCCACCTCGGAGGAGGCGGCGCGCAGGACGTCGACCAGCGGAACCGGCTGGTCCCAGCGGCGGCCGGGCTCTTCGCCGGCGAGGACCAGGAGGTTCTCGCCGTTGCGGCGCATACGGGTGGCGAGGTGGTCCAGGCGGAAGAGGTTCTCCAGCTGGTCCGGGTCCGCCTCGTTGTTCTCCAGATCGGTGATCAGGGTCAGCTGGCCCTCGATCAGCGACTGGTTGCGTCGCGAGAGGTTGGTGAAGATCGCGTTGATGTTGCCCCGCAGCAGGGCCTGCTCGGCGGCCAGCCGGACCGCCTCGCGGTGGACCTGGTCGAAGGCGCGGGCGACCTCGCCGATCTCGTCGCGGGTGTTGATCGGGATGGGCTGGACGCGGGTGTCCACGCGGCCCGGGTCGGTGCGCGAGAGCTGGTCGACCAGCATCGGCAGGCGCTGCTCGGCGATGCCGAAGGCGGCGTTGCGCAGCTGGCGCATCGAGCGGCTCATCTGGCGGGCCACGGCACCGGCCAGGATGAACGCGAGGAGCAGGGCGACGACGACCACGGCACCGGTGGTGATCGCGGAGGTCTTGGCGTCGTCGGCGATGCCCGAGGCCTCGTTCACGGCCTTGTCCGCCAGATCCGACTCGATCTTGCGGTAGGCGTCGTACCTGAGCGTGTTGGCCGCCCACCAGTTCGCCGCGGTGGTGCCCTTGGCAGCGAGCTGCTGGCGGGAGAGGGGGCTGGTGTCCTTCAGACCGACCAGCGCCGTGACCATCCCGGTCGGGTTGGACGGCGGCGGGACGTAGCTCGGGTCCTTCTGCTTGGCCGCCGCGGCCATGGCGGCCCCGTCCGTCTTCATCTTCGCCTGCGCGTCGGCCAGCTTCTGCGCGTCGGCGTCGGTGCCACCGCCGAGGTACTCCTCCAGAGCGATGCGCTCCAGGTAGGCGTACGAGGACAGGGACACGCGCTGGGTCGCCAGGTTCGGGGCGTCCGGGCCGGGCTTGACCAGCAGGTGCATGCCGATCGACCGCTCCAGCGACAGCGCCGCCTTGGTGAGCGAGATGGCGTAGACGGTACGGCCGTAGGAGGTGATGTTGCCGGTGCCCAGACCGAGTTCGTTGGCGAACTCCATCAGCTTGTGGCTGACGTTGACGTAGCCCTCTTCGGTCGCCACGCCGGTGGCGTTCTTCGTGTACGCGATCTGGCGCAGCTTCGTCAGGCTGGGCTCGACCTTGCGGAACTGCTGCAGCCTGCGCTTCAGACCGGACTTGTCCGGCATGTTCTGAGCGGCCTCGTCGAAGGTGCCGGCGGCCAGGTCCGTGTTCTTACGGGCCTGGGTGACGACGTTCTTGTCCCTGTCCAGCAGGATCGGCGCAGCGGTGACGTCACGCTCGGTCTCGAGGGCGTCGGCGTAGCTGAGCGCGGCGCGCACCAGACGGGCGGTGTTCTCCGCGTCCCGGGCCTGCTGCCAGGTGTCGATGGAGCTCTTCACCTGGAAGCCGCCCATGACGAGACCCACCGCCACGGGTATGAGCAGAATCGCGTTCAGCCGGGTCGGCACGCGCCAGTTGCGCGGGGAGAAGCGGCCGCCGCTCTTCGCGGGAGTGGCCGCCGGCTCCGAACCGGGCACAGGGGTGGGCGCCGCAGCGCGCGGCGGCGGGGTGAAGTTGCCCCGCGCCGACGGCTCGGGACCGTTCTTGCTTCGCCTCACTCGACCAACAACCTCTCGGCGGTCGGCACCTACGTCGTGCCGCAGTCTCTCAGAGCCCGGATCGCCACAGACCACTACTGAGTACGTCTTTGACTATTGGGCAGTTCAGGCATTCCAGCACGTCATCCAGCGCTCTTCCAAACAGCGGAAACCTGCGGAGCGCCCCCGTGTATGCCCTAGATAAAACGGGCATAAAGAGCGAGCCCCGCCAAAAGGCGGGGCGTTTGTGAGCGCAGCGGCACCGATCGACCGCGTCGCGTGGTGAAGCCGGGGGATTCCTCTGCCGAACTGTTATGAACACCGGAGCCGACCGTGTCAAAGGCCACAGTCGGCTCCGAAGTGTTTACGACAACTGCCGTACGGCACGTCTCACTTGCGTGCTAGCGCAGGCGCGCCATCAGGGCGTGCTCCACCAGCGTGATCAGCGCACTCTTGGCATCGGCGCGGTGGCGGGCGTCCGTCGTGATGATCGGGGCGTCCGGGCCGATCTGCAGGGCCTCGCGGACCTCGTCGGGGTTGTACGGCTGCTGGCCGTCGAATCCGTTGAGGGCGATGACGAACGGCAGGCCCGAGTTCTCGAAGTAGTCGACCGCGGGGAAGCAGTCCGCCAGGCGCCGGGTGTCCACGAGCACCACCGCGCCGATCGCGCCGCGCACCAGGTCGTCCCACATGAACCAGAAGCGGTCCTGACCGGGCGTACCGAAGAGGTACAGGATCAGGTCCTGGTCCAGGGTGATACGGCCGAAGTCCATCGCCACCGTGGTGGTGGTCTTGTCCCCGGTGTGGGTGAGGTCGTCGATGCCCGCCGAGGCGGACGTCATGACGGCCTCCGTGCGCAGCGGGTTGATCTCCGAGACGGCGCCGACGAACGTGGTCTTGCCCACGCCGAAGCCGCCCGCCACCACGATCTTCGCCGAGGTGGTGGCCCGGCCCGCGTCAGAGCTTGCGAAGTCCACTGAGCACCCTTTCGAGCAGCGTCACGTCCGGAGCGCCACCGTTGTTCTCGTCGCCACCCGGCTGGTGGATGGCGACCAGGCCGGCCTCGGCGAGGTCGGCCACCAGGATCCTGGCCACGCCGAGCGGCATGGCCAGCAGCGCCGACACCTCCGCGACCGACTTGACCTCCCGGCACAGATGGCAGATGCGCTGGTGCTCCGGGAGCAGCCCCATGAGCGCTGCCGGGTCGGCCGTGGTGCTGATCAGCGCCTCGATGGCGAGCTGATAGCGCGGCCGCGTCCGGCCGCCGGTCATCGCATAGGGACGTACCAGCGGCTGGTCGCCCTCGTCCCCGTACGGCTCCGCGTACGGATCATGAGAGGCGGTGGGCGGGGTCATGAATCCTCCGGGCGGGACAGCAAGTCGGTCAGTCGTGCCGTCTGACGGGGGCCGGTGGGGGGATTGTGGCGGCCGGACGGTGTTTTCGTGAGGTGGGTGGTGCCGGGGCCGTTCAGTGGAGCAGACTGCCCTGGAGTTCGGCGCGCAGATCCGGGGTGAGTACCGCACCCGCGCGGTCGACGAGCAGTGCCATCTCGTAGCCGACGAGGCCGATGTCGCACTCGGGGTGGGCGAGGACGGCCAGGGACGACCCGTCCGAGACGGACATGAGGAAGAGGAAGCCGCGCTCCATCTCGACGACCGTCTGCGCCACGTCGCCACCCTCGAAGATCCGGGATGCCCCGGCCGTGAGGGAGGTCAACCCGGACGCGACGGCCGCCAGCTGGTCGGCGCGGTCCCGCGGGAATCCTTCGGACATTGCCAGCAGAAGGCCGTCGGCGGAGACCACCACCGTGTGCGACACCCCAGGGGTGTTGTCCACGAAGTTGGTGATCAACCAGTTCAGGTTCTGTGCCGCCTGGCTCATCGGACTCAACTAACGCTCCTGCTGGTGAGTGGGGCTCGGGAAGCTGCCGGTCTGGCCGTTGCCGGCCTGTCGACCCTGCGCGATGCCCCGACGGAGATTGGTCAGCCGTCCGCGTACGTCGTCAGGCGCACGCGAGACCTGCGGACCGGCTTGGTTCTGTTGCTGCTGAGCCGTTCCCGGGACGAGATTCGCCCGGGGCACCCGGCGCGGCAGGCCGGACGTGGTGATGCCGCCCGCCGCAGGCTGCCGTACGCGCTCCGCCTGACGGACGAGTTCGTCGTTGGGCGAGGTGCGCCAGGAGCCGGTGGCGGAAGGGGGTGCGGAACGCTGGGGAGCCGGCGCGGGCGACTGCTGCTGCGGTGCCGGTGCCGGGGTGTTGTCCGGCTGCTGGCCCTGCTGGCTGCCGTGGAACCAGTTGGTCTCCAGCGTGTCGTACAGCGGGGTACGGCCGTCGCCCGGGCCGCTGGCCGGCGGGAGCGCCTCCGGCTCCTGCCGGGCCGGACGCTGCGGAGCCGGACGCTGCTGGGCCGGACGCTGCTGGGCCGGCGGGCGCGGGGCGCCGAAGTCACCGTGGCCGCCCTGCTGCGGGCGTTCGAACTGACCGGTGTTCGCCGGGCCCTGGCCCTGGCGGCCGGGCAGCACGTGCTGACCCGTGGAGCTGCCGTCGAAGCCGGCGTCGTAGGCCTGCGGGGCCGCGAACTGGCCCGTGCTCTGCGGGCTCTGCTGCCCGGGCGCCGGCGTGCCGAAGACGTCGGGGCGGACGAACTGGCCGCTGTTGTCCTGCTGCTGGCCGTACTGGCCGTTGCCCTGCTGAGTGCCGGGGCGCGGGAACTGGCCGGTCTGCTGCGGGGCGTCGGCGCCGGGGCGCGCGAACTGGCCCGTCGAGCCGTTCGTGCCGAAGTCCGGGCGGGGGAACTCGCCGGTGGCCGACGGGCCCTGCGCGTCGTTGCGGGGAATCGCCGGTATCTCTGCGGTCGAACCCGGGCCCTGCCGGTCGTCGACCCGCGGCATCCGGGCGGTCTGCGCCGGGTCCCGCTCGTCATGGCCGCGCGGAGTGTCCAGCGAGGCACGTGACACCGGGCCCTGGGCGTTGCTCCAGTCCGGGGTGCGCGACTGCGGGTTGCCACCGGGCAGCTCGGCCCGCGGACCGCCGCGCGGCGGCAGCTGGGGCTGACGGCCCTGGTCGGAGGCGCCGGCGCCACCGCGCGGCGGAACCGCGCCACGACCGCCGAAGGCGTCCTGCTGTGATCCGCCGGGGCCCTGCGAGGCACCCGGAGCCTGACCGCCGAAGCCGCCCGCACCCGCCGGGGCCGGCCGGCCCTGCTGGGGCGCACCCGGACCCTGCGGACCGCGGGCTCCGCCCGGCGCACCGGGACGGCCGCCCTGGCCGGTGCCGGGCAGCGCGGCCCGGGGACCCTGGCCGGAGCCGACCTGGCCGCGCGGGCCCGCGCCTGCGCCGAGGAGTCCGCCGCCGGACGGCGCACCGCCGAGGGCGCCGCCCGGGCCGCTGCCGCCGCTGTTGCGACGGGCGGCGGCCATACCGGCCGCTGCCTGCGCGGCGGCCGGACCACCGGTCGTCGCGGGGGCGCCGGGCTTGCCCGGAGTGGGCTTCTTGCCGCCCTGTGCGACATCGACGGGGAGCATGACCAGCGCGGTCGTACCACCGGAGTCGGACGGGCGCAGCTGGATCCGGATGCCGTGCCGCTGCGACAGACGACCGACCACGAACAGACCCATGCGGCGGGAGACCGAGACGTCCACGGTGGGCGGCGAGGCGAGCCGCTCGTTGATCGCCGCGAGGTCCTCGGGGGAGAGGCCGATACCGGTGTCGTGGATCTCGATCAGGACGCGGCCGTCGGGCAGCGCGTGACCGGTGACCTTGACCTTGGTCTGCGGCGAGGAGAAGGAGGTGGCGTTTTCGAGCAGCTCGGCGAGGAGGTGCACGAGGTCGTTGACCACGCGGCCGGCCACTTCGGTGGTCGGCACGGCGGCCAGCTCGATGCGCTCGTACTGCTCCACCTCGGACGCGGCGGCACGGAGCACGTCGACCAGCGGGACCGGGCGGGTCCAGCGGCGGCCGGGCTCTTCACCCGCGAGGACGAGGAGGTTCTCACCGTTACGGCGCATACGGGTGGCGAGGTGGTCGAGCTTGAACAGCGAGGACAGCTGGTCCGGGTCGGCCTCGCGGGACTCCAGTTCGGAGATGAGCGACAGCTGACGCTGGATGAGGCCCTGGGAGCGGCGCGAGAGGTTGGTGAACATCGCGTTGACGTTGCCCCGCAGCAGGGCCTGCTCGGCGGCGAGGCGGACCGCCTCGCGGTGCACGTCGTCGAAGGCCGCGGCCACCTGGCCGATCTCGTCCCGGGAGTGCACACCGACCGACTCCACGGACGTGTCGACGTCCTGCGGGTCGGACTCGGACAGCTGCTTGACCAGCTCGGGCAGCCGGTCCTGGGCCACCTTGGTGGCGGTCTCCTGCAGCCGGCGCAGCGAGCGGATCATGGACCGGGCCACGACGAAGGCGCCGACGAGCGAGATGCCGAGCACGATCAGGATCAGGACACCGGAGATGATCGCATCGCGCTCGGAGGCGCTGCGCAGCTCGCGGGCCTTCTGCTCCATGTCCTCGAGCAGCGTGTGCTCGATCTTCTTCATCTGCTCGATCTTGGTCGAGCTGTCGTCCACCCAGTCGCGGTAGGAGCGCGCCGGCAGGCCGTCGAGGCCGTCGCGGGACTCGAAGGTCCGCTTGGCGTACAGGTCGGCGGCCTGGATCGTCGGGTTGTTCTCCTCGATCGGCTTGAGGAGTTCGTCCGGGTTCTGGCTGCTGTAGATCTTCCGGAAGATCGCGACCTCGGAGTTTTCGCTCTCGTACGCCGACTCGCCGTAGAGGCGGTCGTTCTCGGAGAGCGTGCCCTTGGTGGTGTTGCTCGAGGTCAGGGCCGCGGCGATGACGGCGCGCTGCACCGACGCGTATTCCTTGGCGGTGGAGAACGCCGCCAGGGCGCGGGTGCGGGAGATCATCTCCGGGTTGCTGGACGCCTCCGCCATGGCCTGGGAGAGGTCGACCAGCTGGGTGATCAGTCGGTGGTACGCCTCGACCGTCTGCGTCGAGTTGTTCTTCGACTGGTAGGCGGTCCGGCGGATCTTGGCCAGGTCGTCCAGCTGGTTGGCGAGGCTCACCAGCGTGTCTCGGACGCCCTGGAGACTGCCGTTCTTGCTCGCCTCGTCGATCTCCTCGGAGGCGTTGAGGAAGTTCTCGCGGGCGCGGTCCGTCTTGTCCTGGTAGCCCTTGACCTCATAGGTCGCCGTCACGCCGTGCGCCAGCGGACCGGCGGACTGGTCGCGCTCCTCCTGGAGCGCGGCTGCCAGCTCGGTGGCCTGCTTGGTCATGTCCGTCAGCAGCTTCATGTTGTCGAGCTGCTGGATGTCGTCCAGGTTCTGGTTGATGCGCAGCGCACCCAGCGAGGTCGCCGCGACGACGGGGAGCGCGAGCAGCGACACCAGGCGCGTGGAGATGCGCCAGTTGCGCAGCGCCACGCGCGATCCGGGGCCGGTGGGGCCCTTGACGGGCTTCACGGCCGGAGTGGGGTTCCCGGTCTTCGCCGAGCCCGCCGAGGAGGACACGCCGGGGCGCCCGGGGCGCTCACCGCCGTCCCCGGACGGGGCCGGGTTCTGGGCGTGCTGGGGCGAGGAACCGCGGTCGGTCCCGCCATGCGGCTCCGGCTCCGCCGAAGCACTGCCATCCCTCTTGAAACGTCCCTGCACTAGCGTCGCAACCTCTGGACCAGGCACCCCCCCGCGCGAACGGAGGGACACGGTGTCGGCGTCTTGGAGAGCGCCCTGAATACGCCCCCCGGTTGTCTTGAGTGACCGGCGCTGGATCCCCCCTGTCTCGCCGCCACTCGGCGCTGCGTTGCGCCCTGCGCGCCGGCTCGATCCCGCGGCGGTCCGTGGAATTCCAGCACAGTGCCGGATCTCCCAACAAGGGCCGTGCCCCGAGCTGTGACCTACGTGACGGGCTGTGAGGCCCGGATTACCAGCTGTGGAGCGTGATTCCGAGCAAAACGGGCGTATACCTGCGAGTCGCCCCTCGGTGTCACGTGTCCCAGTCGAGATGATCAGGAGCGGAATGATGGCTTCAGGGGGTCAATGTCCGTTTCGTTGGGGAGGGTTGTAGGCCGGAATTGACCGGTTTGCCCTTGGATTCGTGAGCAAACTCACATGCAGATCAGGGGGAGTTCACGTCAGTGGCAGGGAATCGCATGTTTAGCCTGACGCTTTACAGGACGGGCGACTCTGCCAACCCCACGACACAAGGGCACAGGACGACAACGGTGAAGACGACGATGATGTTCCGCACCATAGCCAACCCGCGGCGCACGACTCTGGCGCACCTCGAGGACGCCGAGGACCTGCAGATGCCCGAGTTGCCGGAGCACTCCGCCGAACTGCCCGCCCAGACGGCCAACCCCAGGCGCACCGTCCTGATGGAGGTCCCGGTGGGTGCGGGGGCCGGGTCCGGCGAGTAGCCGGGAGGGGACCCCGTACGGCGAGCGCGGCCCGGAGATCACGCACCCGTGAAGATCTTCCCGGCCGCGCTCATCCTTTTCCCGGGATTCCGGCCGCGCCGGAACACCTGGAATTCGAAATCCCGACACGGCGGTTTCCGCCGCCGGAAAAGCCCCGGCCGCCACGCCGTACTGCCCGAACGCCGGGCACCCGACCGGTTAACCTGGGGCGTCAGTACGCCGGTTCTCAGTGAGGGGCGCAAGGATCCCGTGCGCATCGCCAGGTTCTCCATCGACGGGAACGTCGCCTTCGGCGCGGTCGAGGGCGACAAGCAGGACGAACTCGTCCTCGACATCATCAAGGGCATCCCGTTCGCGGACCACGAGCTGTCCGGGACGAAGGTCCCGCTGAGCAAGGTCAGGCTGCTCCCGCCGGTCCTCCCGAACAAGGTCGTGGCATTCGGCCGCAACTACGCCCAGCACGCCAAGGAGCTGGGCAACGAGGTGCCCGACGCCCCGTTCGCCTTCTTCAAGCCGTCCACCTCGGTGATCGGCCCCGGCGACGAGATCCAGTACCCGTCCTTCTCGCAGGAGCTGCACCACGAGGCCGAGCTGGCCGTCGTCATCGGCCGCATGTGCCGAGAGGTCCCGCGGGAGCGGGTCAAGGACGTGATCCTCGGCTACACCTGCGCCAACGACGTCACCGCCCGCGACGTGCAGAAACGTGAGAAGCAGTGGGCCCGGGCCAAGGGCTTCGACACCTCCTGCCCGCTCGGCCCCTGGGTGGAGACGGATCTTGACCTCGAGCGCGCGAACGACCTGACCATCCAGCTCACCGTCAACGGCGAGCAGCGCCAGCTGGGCCGTACCAGCGAGATGATCCACTCCATCGAGGACCTGGTCGTCAACATCTCCGAGGCCATGACCCTGCTCCCCGGAGACGTCATCCTCACCGGCACTCCCGCGGGGGTCGGCCCCCTGCACGTCGGCGACGAGGTCGCCGTCACCATCGAAGGCATCGGCACTCTCACCAACAAGGTTGTCAAGCGTGGCTAGCGCATCCGGCTCCCCCGTACGCGTCCGTTTCTGCCCCTCGCCCACCGGTAACCCCCATGTGGGCCTGGTCCGCACCGCCCTGTTCAACTGGGCGTTCGCCCGGCACCACCAGGGCACCCTGGTCTTCCGCATCGAGGACACCGACGCGGCCCGCGACTCCGAGGAGTCGTACAACCAGCTCCTCGACGCGATGCGCTGGCTGGGCTTCGACTGGGACGAGGGCCCCGAGGTCGGCGGCCCGCACGCGCCGTACCGCCAGTCGCAGCGCATGGACCTGTACGCCGATGTCGCGCAGAAACTGCTGGACGGCGGCCACGCCTACCACTGCTACTGCTCCCAGGAAGAGCTGGACACCCGCCGCGAGGCGGCCCGCGCCGCCGGCAAGCCCTCCGGCTACGACGGTCACTGCCGTGAGCTGAGCGCCGGACAGGTCGAGGAGTACAAGGCCCAGGGCCGCACCCCGATCGTCCGCTTCCGGATGCCGGACGAGACGATCACCTTCACGGACCTGGTCCGCGGCGAGCTGACCTTCACCCCGGAGAACGTCCCGGACTACGGCATCGTCCGTGCCAACGGCGCCCCGCTGTACACGCTGGTCAACCCGGTCGACGACGCCCTGATGGAGATCACCCACGTCCTGCGCGGCGAGGACCTGCTCTCCTCCACCCCGCGGCAGATCGCCCTGTACAAGGCGCTGATCGAGCTGGGCATCGCGAAGCAGATCCCGGCCTTCGGCCACCTGCCGTACGTGATGGGCGAGGGCAACAAGAAGCTCTCCAAGCGCGACCCGCAGTCGTCCCTCAACCTCTACCGCGAGCGGGGCTTCCTGCCCGAGGGCCTGCTCAACTATCTGTCGCTGCTCGGCTGGTCCCTCTCCGCCGACCAGGACATCTTCGGCATCGACGAGATGGTCGCGGCCTTCGACATCGCCGATGTGAACCCCAACCCGGCGCGCTTCGACCTCAAGAAGTGCGAGGCGATCAACGCCGACCACATCCGCATGCTGGAGGTGAAGGACTTCACGGAGCGCTGCCGCCCGTGGCTGAGGGCCCCCTTCGCCCCGTGGGCGCCGGAGGACTTCGACGAGGCCAAGTGGATGGCGGTCGCCCCGCACGCCCAGACCCGTCTCAAGGTCCTGTCCGAGATCACCGACAACGTCGACTTCCTCTTCCTTTCCGAGCCGGTCTTCGACGAGGCGAGCTGGACGAAGGCGATGAAGGAGGGCTCGGACGCGCTGCTGCGCACGGCGCGGGAGAAGCTGGAGTCCGCGGACTGGACCTTGGCCGAGTCCCTCAAGGAGGCCGTCCTGGCCGCCGGCGAGGCCCACGGCCTCAAGCTCGGCAAGGCCCAGGCCCCCGTCCGGGTGGCCGTCACCGGCCGTACGGTCGGCCTGCCGCTGTTCGAGTCCCTGGAGATCCTGGGCAGGGAGAAGACGCTGGCCCGCATCGACGCGGCGCTGGCCAGGCTCTCCGCGTAGCGGTTGCTCGCGCGCCGGTTTCACGCACGCCGGCTCTTCGTACGGCAAGGCCACGACAGGGCGGCGTCCGGTTCGGACGCCGCCCTTCACGCGTCCACCGATCCGTCGCTCAGAGTTAATCTTCGCGGCCGACTCCCGCTTCCCGGACGGACGTTGGATGTTCCCTGTTGCGCATGATGTGCATGCGCGGTCCGTGCAGGGGGTGGGGAACGTGACTCGTTCACGCAACGCAGCTGTCCGTTCGAGAAGACTCGCCACGCTGGCCGTAGCCGGCACAGCGGCTCTGACCTGCGCCGGGGTGACCGCGCCCGCGCAGGCCGGGCCCGCCCTCCCGCCGCCGGCCGGCACCGTCACGCTCAGGTCGGAGCAGCCGACCTCCGTCGACTACCTGTGGGCGGGGGCGTCCGGGTTCCAGTGGCGTGCGCACAACGCCGCGAGCTCCGGCACCTGGGTGGGCTACCCGGACTTCGTCCCACCCGCGCATGCCGGCCCGGACGACCTGGCCACCGGCACCGACGTGGTCAGCACCAGGGACGGTGCCACGGTCACGCAGCAGCACCGCTCCACCGGCGTGGCCGCCACCGTCGTGATCCCGGCGGGCCAGACCTACGCGACGGCGACCGGCTGGAGCGTGCTCACCAAGGATGCCTCGGGCAGCCTCCATGTGCTGCGCGCCGCGAGCGACGGCTCCACCGCGGACCTCCCGGTGGCAGGTCTCCCCGAGGGCGCCCGGCCCACCCGGTACATCCCGGGCGGTTCGGTCCGCCGCGTCGCGGTCGTCTACACCCTGGACGGCACGACCTCCGTGGGCCTCGTGGACCTCCAGGACGGCACCTTCCGCAGCTACGTCACGGGCGTGACCGCCGACCCGCCGGTCCGTTTCAACGACCGCTGGCTGGTCGCCGACTGGCAGTACCTGCGCACCGACGCCGCCCCCGGCACCGAGCCCACCCGGCTCACCCGCCTGGGCGCCGAGCTGGTGGCCGTCGTCGGCGACCAGCTCCTCATCGGCAACCCGACCTTCGTCCAGGCCGGCACCGAGCCCGCGCTGACCGGTCGCTCGCTGGTCACCGGCGAGACCCGCACCGTGCTCGCGGACTCCTCCGGGGCGCTGGCACCGACCCCGGACGGGGGCGCGCTCGCCACCGCCGGCCCCTCCAGCCTCGACTGGAACGTCCACCGCATCACCCCCACCGAGACCGGCGGGACCGCCACCGAGAAGGTGGCCCAGATCCCGGCCGACCGGATACGGGTGGAGGGCCTGGCCCTCGCCGGGGGCGAACTGTTCCTGGACGGCAGCCAGGGGACGGGCCACCGGTTCTCCGGCTTCGCGCTGGACACCGACGGCCGGCCGGTCGGACCGCAGACCCGGCGCAGCCCCGGCCTGGCCGACACGACCTGCCTCACGGGCGACGCGGCCTGCCCCCAGATGGAGGCCCTCGGCGACGGACGCGTCGCCCACCTGTGGACCGATTCCGCAGGTCATGAATCGGTGATCCGGACGGGCCTCGACACCGGCTCCCTGCCGAGCGTGCCCACCGGCGCCGCCGGCGGCCGCATCGCCGGTGGCACCGGCCGCTACGTCCTCTACAACGGCGGTACGCCCGGCATGCAGAAGATCGTGGACTTCCCGCGCGGTGCCACGTCCGGCACGGTGGCGCTCGACCGGAGCCGCACCGCCGCGGCCGTCTGGGGCCAGACCCTGTGGACGCCCGGCAGCACCGCGGGGTCCGTCACCGGCCTCAATCTGAAGACCGGCACCAGCGCGTCGACCGTCGCCACCGGCGCCCCGTGCACGCCCACCGACATCCAGGCCGTCAACACGTGGCTCTACTGGAGCTGCGGCTCGGCCGGTCCGGCCGGGATCTACGACCGGGCGGCCAAGCGGAACATCCCGGTCCCCGCCGACCAGGGCCCGGCCCGCCTCGCCGACGGATTCCTGGTGCGCGAGAACCGCACCACGCACGAACTGCTGCTGACGGATGTCCACACCGGTACCGCGAGTACCCGTACCGTGGCCGTGCTGCCCGCGACGGACCAGAACACCGGCGGCAGCAACGGGCGCTGGGCCGTGGACCGCTTCGGCGGCCAGATCGCCTACCTCACCGCGACCTACGGACAGGTCACGATCGTCCCCAGCGGCGTCCCCACCTCGCCGCTCGCGCAGATGGAGGCCCAGGTCCACTCGCCGTCCGTCATCGGCAAGGGGATGCCCTGGGCGCCCGTGTGGCAGCTGAACAAGCCGTCCAACTGGACACTGACGCTCTCCAGTTCCTTCGGCACCGTGATCCGCACCCTGACCGGAGCCTCCACGGGCGCGGCCCTGCGCCCGGAGTGGGACGGCACGACGGACAGCGGCGCCGGGGCCCGGTCCGGCACCTACACCTGGAAGCTCACCGCCCAGCCCCGCGACGGGCAGGGCCCGGACCTGACCCTGACCGGAACGATGACCCTCGGCTGACGGCTTGCGAAGAGTACGGTCGGTGTCATGACGATCAGAGCTGTCGTGTGGGACGTGGACGACACCCTCTTCGACTACACCACCGCAGATCGCGAGGGCATGCGCGCCCATCTCGCGGCGGAGGGCCTGCTCGCCGGGTACGACACCCCGGAGCAGGCCCTCGCCCGGTGGCGGGAGATAACCGACGGGCAGTGGGCGCGCTTCTCCGCCGGTGAGGTCTCCTTCGAGGGGCAGCGACGCGACCGCGTCCGGGTCTTCCTGGACCAGGAGCTGTCCGACGCCGAGGCCGACGCCTGGTTCCGGCGTTACATCGGTCACTACGAGACCGCCTGGAGCCTGTTCCCGGACGTGCTGCCGGCCCTGGACGCCCTCGCCGCCAGTCACCGGCACTCGGTGCTGTCCAACTCCAGCCTCACGGTCCAGGAACACAAGCTGCGCACCCTCGGCGTCCGCGACCGTTTCGAGAGCGTGCTGTGCGCCGCCGAGCTGGGTGTGTCCAAGCCGGAGCCCGGGGCGTTCCTCGCCGCCTGCGAGGCGCTGGGCCTGCCTCCGCAGCAGGTGGCGTACGTCGGCGACCATCCGGAGATCGACGGGCGGGGCGCCGCCGAGGCCGGGCTGCTGTCCGTCTGGATCGATCGCGGCGGGGTGTACGCGCAGGGTGCGGACGCCGCGGCGGCGCACCGGATCTCGACCCTCGCCGAACTCCCCGCGCTGGTGCGCTCGGATACTCGTTTTGGAGCCCCGTCCACCTTCGGGTAATGTTCTTCCTGCGCCGCCGGGGAGCGGGCCGAAAGGCCGGGAACCGGAGGAGCAAACTAGAACGAGATCCCCACAGGGGCTTGAGTTCCAGTGGCCTATGGTGTAATTGGCAGCACGACTGATTCTGGTTCAGTTAGTCTTGGTTCGAGTCCAGGTAGGCCAGCTCGCAGAGCTCATCTGCAAAGCCCCCGTTGTGTAGCGGCCTAGCACGCTGCCCTCTCAAGGCAGTAGCGCCGGTTCGAATCCGGTCGGGGGTACTGATCCTGATCTTGTCGGGATCGCTAGGGCCCCCGTTGTGTAGCGGCCTAGCACGCCGCCCTCTCAAGGCGGTAGCGCCGGTTCGAATCCGGTCGGGGGTACGACTGGTCTAAACCATCATTGGTCTATGGTGTAATTGGCAGCACGACTGATTCTGGTTCAGTTAGTCTTGGTTCGAGTCCAGGTAGACCAGCTCGGATCTGCGGAAACGTAAGATCCGTGCCCCCGTTGTGTAGCGGCCTAGCACGCCGCCCTCTCAAGGCGGTAGCGCCGGTTCGAATCCGGTCGGGGGTACGCACAGGGAAGACCCTCCACTTCGGTGGGGGGTCTTCGTCGTACCCGGCCCTACTCGTAGCCGTACCGCCTGCCCGACTCCTCCTCCTGGGCCAGTCGGCGCAGCGCGTGCAGCATCGGCTCGGTCAGTACCGTGCCGAGCACCGCCGTCTCCACCTTCTCCGCCTGTGACGGCTGGGTGTCCACGAAGTCCAAGTCGAGTTTCGCGACCTCGTGCATCAACTTCCCGTAGGTCACCAGCAGTTCGGCGCCCCATTCGTAGCCGAGCCGGCGGAACGCGGCCACCGCCACCACCAGGGAGCGGTACGCGGGCGAGACGGTCGTCAGCTGTCGGGCGTTGGACCAGCCCAGCGTCTCCAGCAGCTCGTCCGCCTCCCGGCGCGCGGCCAGCACGAACTCGTCCTCCTCGTCCGGCTCCGGCACCTGCGGCAGCGCCCACAGGGCCGCGCCCAGCCGGATCGTGTGGCCCAGCGAGTAGTCGTCGACGTTCCGGAGCACCTCGCGGACCGTGGCCACCGGCACCCGGCCGACCTGGATCATCGCGCGCACCAGTCGCAGCCGGCGCAGATGCACCTCGTCGTACTCGGCCGTCGTGGTGTTGATCTGGCGGCCCGGCGGCAACAGCCCTTCGCGCAGGTAGTACTTGATCGTCGCCGTGGACACACCGCTGCGCTCGCTGAGTTCCGCCAGCCGCATCTCTTGCGCCTCTCCTTGGTAAGTGCCACTATCTAAACATCGCCGGAAGGATAGTGGCGC
Organism: Streptomyces sp. NPDC101151; assembly: GCF_044768335.1. NCBI lineage: Bacteria > Bacillati > Actinomycetota > Actinomycetes > Kitasatosporales > Streptomycetaceae > Streptomyces > Streptomyces sp. NPDC101151. The sequence continues at coordinate 56,044 of NZ_JBIWPP010000011.1, forward strand.
TATCTGACGAGGGGGACCGTCATGTTCGCGAAGCCTGTGCGGGGCCACACCACCGCGGCGGCCGAGGGTGATGTGGTGGTGCTGCTCATCGGTATGCGGATCAACCACTTCTGGGCGGTGCACCAGTGGCTGCCGGTCGCGCTGTCGATGGTCCGCATGCTGGGGGAGCTTGCGCGGGACCGCGACCGGGGGCTGCTGGGCCACGTGATGCTGACGGCCTCGCCGCGGACGTACTACGTCGTGCAGTACTGGGAGTCCAAGGAGAAGCTGTACGCCTACGCGACCTCGCCGGACATGGCCCACCACAAGGTCTGGGCGGCCCTCAACCGCAAAGATCGCCAGGGCCGGCTGCGCGGACACGTGGGCCGGTGGCACGAGGCGTACATCGTGCCCGAGGGCTCCTACGAGTCGATCTACTTCGACATGCCGGCCTTCGGCCTCGCGAAGGTGCACGGCCAGGTGCCGGTCGAGCGGCGCGGCAGGTACGCGGACGACCGGTTCGCGTACCGATCGGCGGGTGCGGCCCGCGAGGCGGGGTGACCGGGAGAGGCCGGGGGGAATCGGGGGAGCGAGGAGGGCCTGCCGCGGCGTTGAGGCAGGCCCTCCTCGGTGTTCCCGGGGCGTTCGCTCAGCCTGAGCGGCGCAGGGCCTCCGACAGGCGGGCGGCGGCGTCGATGACCGCCTGGGCGTGCATACGGCCAGGGTGGCGGGTCAGACGCTCGATGGGGCCGGAGACGGAGACGGCGGCCACCACGCGGTTGGAGGGGCCGCGCACGGGCGCGGAGACGGACGCGACGCCCGGCTCGCGCTCGCCGATGGACTGGGCCCAGCCGCGCCGCCGGACGCCCGACAGGGCCGTCGCCGTGAAGCGGGCGCCCTGCAGGCCCCGGTGCAGGCGCTCCGGCTCTTCCCAGGCCATCAGGATCTGGGCGGACGAGCCGGCCTTCATGGTCAGCGTGGAGCCGACCGGGACCGTGTCCCGCAGGCCGGACAGGCGTTCCGCCGCGGCCACACAGATCCGCATGTCACCCTGGCGCCGGTAGAGCTGCGCGCTCTCGCCGGTGACATCGCGGAGGTGGGTGAGCACGGGGCCCGCCGTGGCGAGCAGGCGGTCCTCGCCGGCCGCCGCGGCCAGTTCCGAGAGGCGCGGGCCGAGAATGAACCGGCCCTGCATGTCGCGTGCCACCATGCGGTGGTGTTCCAGGGCCACGGCCAGGCGGTGGGCCGTGGGTCGTGCCAGTCCGGTGGCCCCGACCAGACCCGCGAGGGTGGCCGGACCGGACTCCAGAGCGCTCAGGACGAGGGCCGCCTTGTCCAGAACGCCGACGCCGCTACTGTTGTCCATGCAACGATACTCACGTCTCACTCTGTGAAACGCAAGTTCAATTTTCCGTGGAACGCGCCACCCTGGAATCACACAGCGGCCCGTGGACCAAAGGGCCTGGTGGCGGAGGCCCGGAACAGGGGCACGGGCGCTGCCTGCTGAAGATCTCTAGTTGAGCCGGTGGACACTTGCCGGCCGGAGGGAAAGCGATGGGTAGGACACTCGCGGAGAAGGTCTGGGACGACCACGTCGTCCGGCGCGCCGAGGGCGAGCCCGACCTCCTCTACATCGATCTGCACCTGCTGCACGAGGTGACCAGCCCGCAGGCCTTCGACGGCCTCCGGCAGAACGGTCGCCCGGTGCGCCGCCTCGACCTCACCATCGCGACCGAGGACCACAACACCCCGACCCTCGACATCGACAAGCCCATCGCCGACCCGGTCTCCCGCGCCCAGCTGGAGACGCTGCGCAAGAACTGCGCCGAGTTCGGGGTGCGCCTGCACCCGCTGGGCGACATCGAGCAGGGCGTCGTGCACGTCGTGGGCCCGCAGCTGGGCCTGACCCAGCCCGGCACCACCGTCGTCTGCGGCGACTCGCACACCTCCACGCACGGCGCCTTCGGTGCGCTGGCGTTCGGCATCGGCACCTCCCAGGTGGAGCACGTGCTGGCCACCCAGACGCTGCCGCTGGCCCGCCCCAGGACCATGGCCATCACCGTCGAGGGCGAGCTGCCCGACGGCGTCACCGCCAAGGACCTGATCCTGGCGATCATCGCCAGGATCGGTACGGGCGGCGGCCAGGGCTACATCCTGGAGTACCGCGGCTCCGCCATCGAGAAGCTCTCGATGGAGGCCCGGATGACCATCTGCAACATGTCGATCGAGGCTGGTGCCCGCGCGGGCATGATCGCCCCCGACGAGACGACCTTCGAGTACCTCAAGGGCCGCCCGCACGCCCCCGAGGGCGCCGACTGGGACGCCGCGGTCGAGTACTGGAAGACCCTGCGCACCGACGAGGACGCCGTCTTCGACGCCGAGGTCGTCATCAACGCCGCCGAGCTGTCGCCGTTCGTCACCTGGGGCACCAACCCCGGGCAGGGCGCGCCGCTTTCGGCCGCCGTCCCCGACCCGGCTTCGTACGAAGACGCTTCGGAGCGCCTGGCCGCCGAAAAGGCCCTGGAATACATGGGGTTGGAGGCCGGCCGGCCGCTGCGCTCCATCAACGTGGACACCGTCTTCGTAGGCTCCTGCACCAACGGCCGCATCGAGGACCTGCGTGCCGCCGCCGCGATCCTCCAGGACCGCAAAGTCGCCGACGGCGTACGGATGCTGGTGGTCCCGGGCTCCGCGCGGGTCGGTCTGCAGGCCGTCTCCGAGGGCCTGGACGTGGTCTTCAAGGAGGCCGGCGCCGAATGGCGGCACGCGGGCTGCTCGATGTGCCTCGGCATGAACCCCGACCAGCTGGCGCCGGGTGAGCGCTCCGCGTCCACCTCGAACCGCAACTTCGAGGGCCGGCAGGGCAAGGGCGGCCGTACGCACCTGGTGTCGCCGCAGGTCGCGGCCGCGACCGCGGTCCTGGGCCACCTGGCCTCGCCCGCCGACCTGTCCGACGCCCCTGCGCCCGCTGGAGTCTGAGAATCATGGAAGCCTTCACCACCCACACCGGCCGGGCCGTCCCGCTGCGCCGCAGCAACGTCGACACCGACCAGATCATCCCTGCTCACTGGCTCAAGAAGGTCACCCGGGACGGGTTCGAGGACGGGCTGTTCGAGGCCTGGCGCAAGGACGGGTCCTTCATCCTCAACCGGCCCGAGCGGCAGGGCGCCACCGTCCTGGTCGCGGGTCCCGACTTCGGCACCGGCTCCTCCCGTGAGCACGCCGTCTGGGCGCTGCAGAACTACGGCTTCAAGGCCGTGATCTCCTCCCGCTTCGCGGACATTTTCCGGGGTAACTCGCTGAAGAACGGCCTGCTCACGGTGGTTCTCGACCAGAAGGTCGTGGACGCGCTGTGCGAGCTGACCGAGCAGGACCCGCAGGCCGAGATCACCGTCGACCTCGAGGCCCGCGAGGTGCGCGCCGAGGGCATCACCGCCTCCTTCGAGCTGGACGAGAACTCCCGCTGGCGGCTGCTGAACGGCCTGGACGACATCTCCATCACCCTCCAGAACGAGGGCGACATCGCCACCTACGAGGGCAAGCGGCCCGCGTACAAGCCGCGCACGCTCCAGAGCTGATCCGGAGCGGCCGAACCAGCCGGATTTCGGCCACCGCAGCACCCCTTCTGTACCCCCGATCGCCACGATTGGGGGTACAGCCATGTCTGGACCCGAACGGCCCCGAGCGTTCCCGCACGTCGGCCCAACTGCCCACGTTACAACGGCTGTTGGCAGGGTACGTGAGTGCCGGGGCCGCGACCTTGGCAAGTGCCTGGAAAGCCAATTGAGGCGGCAGTTGCACCCTGGGCAGGCGACAACTCGCCCCAGATGGCACAATCTGTGCATGGGACACGACGGCCAACTCGAGCTCTATGCGGCGGTCGCGGACCGACTGAAGGAAGCGCACACAAGAGTGCGCGCACTGCAAGTCCCGGAGGGCGTACGGATGGCGCTGACCCGGAAACTGCTGGTCATTACGGCCGCGGCCAAGCACGATCTCGCCGGAGCGGCAAGGCGGCTCGAGCGGTTCACCAAGGACCTCGACGAGGGGCGGATCCCCGAAGAGGACGGCTGAACAGCCCGGGGCAACCGAGTCCGTTGCGGCACAAGGGTGATAAGCCCGTTTCGTGTTTGATTTGCGGTATATATCTGCCTAACGTGCGAAAAAGCTTGAACACTTTCGTTCTGGCGATGTCTCCGAAGGGGAAGACGTGAACAAGGCGCAGCTCGTTGAAGCGATTGCCGACAAGATGGGTGGCCGCCAGCAGGCCGCCGAAGCTGTCGATCATGTCCTGGACGCCATCGTCCGCGCGGTCGTCGCGGGCGAGCGGGTCTCGGTCACCGGCTTCGGGTCCTTCGAGAAGGTGGACCGCCCCGCCCGTTACGCCCGCAACCCGCAGACGGGCGAGCGGGTTCGGGTCAAGAAGACCTCCGTGCCGCGCTTCCGCGCCGGTCAGGGCTTCAAGGACCTGGTCAGCGGCTCGAAGAAGCTCCCCCGGGGCGGCGAGGTCGCCGTCAAGAAGGCGCCCAAGGGCAGCCTGACCGGTGGCGCTGCCGCGACGGTCAAGAAGGCCGCGGCCAAGAAGACCACCAAGGCCGCCGCGAAGAAGGTCACGGCCAAGAAGGCAGCGCCGGCGAAGAAGACCACGGCCGCCGCGAAGAAGGTCACGGCGAAGAAGACCACGGCCAAGAAGACCACGGCCGCCGCGAAGAAGGTCACCGCGAAGAAGGTCACCGCCAAGAAGGCGGCGGCCAAGAAGGCCCCGGCGAAGAAGGTCACCGCCAAGAAGGCCCCGGCCAAGAAGTCGACGGCTCGCAAGACCACTGCCAAGAAGGTCACCGCCCGCAAGGCGTCGTAGGGCCGACAGGGCACTCACGCGCCGGGCCGGACTCCCCTGGGGAGCCCGGCCCGCGGCGTTTTTCCGGGGTAACTCAGAGCGTCTGCAGGGTCACCAGCGTGATCCGCAGGCCGTCCCCGGCACCCTCCGTCTCGATCCGCACCCGCTGCCCGGGCCGCAGCAGCCGCAGCCCGCCCGCGTCGAACGCCGCCGTGCCGAAGGGCACCGGGGTGCCGTCGTCGAGCAGCACCTGCCCGCTGCGGGTCTCGGAGTCGTACGTGTATGCGGTCGCCTGCATGACGGCAGCCTACTGCTCCGCCGGTGACCCCACCGCCCGACTACTGTCCGGGAATCAGCAGCCGCGCGCTCACCGCCGCCGTGTGCGGGCCGACGCCCAGCGCCAGCGCCGTCCGCAGGTCCTCGCCGGTGTCCACGTCCTGCCGTACCGAATCGACGTCGGTGAGTCCGAGTTCCGCCGCGCCCGAGGTGCGGTGCCTGGCCCGGGAATCGGTACCGAAAGCCGGACGCAATTCCCGGCCGGGGGCCGCGGCCAGCAGGGTGGTGCCGAGCGCGGCCGCGTCCGCGAGAAAGGCACGCGGGAATTCGGCCGCCGCATCCAGCACCCGGGACAATTCCAGCGGGCGCAGGGCCGGGAGATCCGCGTTCAGGGCCGCGACCGCACCACGGGGGCGCATTTCCCGTACGGCGGCGACACCGTGCGTGAGAGCGGCGTTCAGGCCGCTTCCCGGGGTGTCCGGGACGATCCGGGCGCCCAGCGCCGCCAGTTCCCGGCCGGCCAGCGTGTCGTTCGTGACGACCGCCACATCCGCGACCGCCGGACAGGCCAGCACGGCGGCCACCGTGTCCTGCGCGAACGCGAGGGCCAGCCCCGGGCGCACTCCGTCGGCGGCGGTGTCCGAGAGCCTGCTCTTGGCCCGCGCCAGAGGCTTCAGGGGGATGACCAAGGTCCACTGCACCGGCGTACCGTCCCTCTCTTGTCCCGCTCATTGTCACCCGGGGCATCCGGCACACCGGGGGAGGGGAGGGGCGCGAAGCCCCGTCCGAGGGCGGTGGCCGGTGACGGGCGGGCGTACGGTGTTCTCGACAGACCGGCGGCCTGGGGCGACACTTGTGCGGCCCCCGGGCCCGGAGCAAGTCCTAGAGGAAGGTGTCCGCGTGTCCCGCCGCAGAATCGGGTTCTGGTACCGCTTCGCAGCGGTCCTCTGCAAACCGCCGCTGGTGGTTCTGATCAAGCGGGACTGGCGTGGAATGGAGCACATTCCGGCCGACGGTGGATTTATCACCGCGGTGAACCATAATTCCCACGTGGATCCCTTCGCGTACGCGCACTATCAGTACAACACCGGACGGGTTCCGCGATTCCTGGCGAAGAGCGGACTTTTCAAGAAGGGATTCGTCGGCGCCGCGATGCGGGGCACCGGCCAGATCCCCGTCTACCGCGAGAGCACGGACGCGCTCAGCGCCTTCCGGGCCGCGATCGACGCCGTGGACCGCGGTGAGTGCGTCGCGTTCTACCCCGAGGGCACCCTCACCCGCGACCCGGACGGCTGGCCGATGACCGCCAAGACCGGCGCCGCGCGGGTGGCCCTGCAGACCAAGTGCCCGGTGATCCCGGTCGCCCAGTGGGGCTGCAACGAACTGCTGCCGCCCTACGCCAAGAAGCCCCACCTCTTCCCGCGCAAGACCCACCGCGTCCTCGCGGGCCCGCCCGTGGACCTCTCCCGCTTCTACGACAAGGAGATGACCGCCGACCTCCTGAGGGAGGCCACCGAGGTCATCATGGCGGCCGTCACCCGCCAGCTGGAGGAGATCCGCGGCGAGAAGGCGCCCGAGACGCCCTACGACCCGCGCCGCGAGCGGATCGAGCAGCGGCGCAAGACCCGCGCACAGACCGGCCGGGGGGCCTCGCAGACGGACGGGGAGCCCGTGCCGGCGGGCGGCGCCGGGGCACCGGCCGGCCCGGAGGCCGGACAGACCGGCACGGAAGTCTCCCGGAGCGGCACGGAAGAGGAGAGCGGCAAGTGAGCAAGCCTGTCCGGGCGGCCGTCATGGGCACCGGCTCGTGGGGCACGGCCTTCGGCATGGTCCTGGCCGACGCGGGCTGCGAGGTGACCCTGTGGGCCCGCCGCCCCGAGCTGGCCGAGGCGGTCAACTCCACGCGGACCAACCCCGACTACCTGCCCGGTGTCGAACTCCCGGAGAACCTGCGCGCCACCGCGGACGCCGCCGAGGCCCTGCGCGACGCGGACTTCACCGTCCTCGCCATCCCCTCCCAGACCCTGCGCGCCAACCTCGCCGAGTGGACCCCGCTGCTCGCGCCCGGCACCGTGCTCGTCTCCCTGATGAAGGGCGTCGAACTCGGCTCCACCATGCGCATGAGCGAGGTCGTCGACGACGTCGCCAAGGTCGGCGCCGACCGCATCGCCGTCGTCACCGGGCCCAACCTGGCCCGCGAGATCGCCGCCCGCATGCCGGCCGCGGCCGTGGTCGCCTGCACCGACGAGACGGTCGCCCAGCGGCTCCAGGCCGCCTGCCACACGCCGTACTTCCGGCCGTACACCAACACCGACGTGGTCGGCTGCGAACTCGGCGGCGCGGTCAAGAACGTCATCGGCCTCGCGGTCGGCATCGCCGACGGCATGGGTCTCGGCGACAACGCCAAGGGCTCGCTCATCACCCGGGGCCTCGCCGAGACCACCCGGCTCGGCATGGCGCTCGGCGCCGACCCGCTGACCTTCTCCGGACTCGCGGGCCTCGGCGACCTGGTGGCCACCTGCTCCTCGCCGCTGTCCCGCAACCACACCTTCGGCACCAACCTCGGCAAGGGCATGACCCTGGAGGAGACCATCGCGGTCACCCGGCAGACCGCCGAGGGTGTCAAGTCCTGCGAGTCCGTGGCCGATCTGGCCCGACGGCACGGCGTGGAGATGCCGATCACCGAGACGGTCGTCGACATCGTGCACGAGGGCAAGCCGCCGGTGGTCGCCCTCAAGGAGCTGATGTCGCGCAGCGCGAAGCCCGAGCGACGCTGAGCCAACCCCCTGCGTCGACGCTGTATCGGGGCTCTACCAACGGGTACTCTCAACGCGATATGAGCAGCGAGAACCTCCCCCAGAGCCCTGAGCAGCCGTCCCGCAAGCCGCGCGTGGCCGTCGTGTTCGGCGGGCGCAGCTCCGAACACGGGATCTCCGTGGTCACCGCCGGCGCCGTCCTCAAGGCCATCGACCGGACGAAGTACGACGTCCTGCCGATCGGCATCACCGCGGAGGGCCGCTGGGCCCTGACGGCGGACGAGCCGGAGCGCATGGCCATCACCGACCGCCGTACCCCGACCGTGGAGGCGCTCGCGGAGTCCACCGAGGGCGGCGTGGTGCTCCCGGTCGACCCCGCCGACCGCGAGGTCGTCTACAGCGAGCCCGGCTCGGTGCCCAAGGCCCTCGGCGAGGTCGACGTGGTCTTCCCGGTGCTGCACGGCCCCTACGGGGAGGACGGCACCCTCCAGGGCCTCCTGGAGCTGTCCGGGGTGCCGTACGTGGGCGCGGGCGTGCTCGCCTCGGCCGTCGGCCAGGACAAGGAGTACATGAAGCGGGTGTTCACCTCCTTCGGGCTCAAGGTCGGCCCGTACGTGGTGATCCGCCCGCGCGAGTGGGCGCAGGACGAGTCCGCGGCCCGCAAGAAGATCGTCGACTTCGCCGGCGAGCACGGCTGGCCGCTGTTCGTGAAGCCCGCGCGCGCGGGTTCGTCGATCGGCATCACCAAGGTCGAGGACCTCTCCGGCCTGGACGAGGCGATCGCCGAGGCCCAGCGCCACGACCCGAAGATCCTGGTGGAGGCCGCGCTGCGCGGCCGCGAGATCGAGTGCGGCGTCCTGGAGTTCGAGGACGGGCCGCGCGCCTCCGTGCCGGCCGAGATCCCGCCGCCGGACGCGCACGCGTACTACGACTTCGAGGCCAAGTACATCGACTCCACGCCCGGCATCGTCCCGGCCCCGCTCACCGACGAGGAGACCGCCGAGGTGCGGCGGCTCGCGGTGGAGGCGTTCGACGCGGCCTCCTGCGAGGGACTGGTCCGCGCGGACTTCTTCCTCACCGAGGACGGCGAGTTCGTGATCAACGAGATCAACACCATGCCCGGTTTCACGCCCATCTCGATGTACCCGCAGATGTGGCAGGCCACCGGCATCGGCTACCCGGAGCTGGTGGACCGCCTGGTGCAGGCCGCGCTGCGCCGCTCGACCGGGCTGCGCTAGCGCTCCGCCGGGAGGCCGGTGCCGAGCTGCGGGTCCGTTGTGGCTGGTCGCGCCCGCGCGACGGAGCCGCACATCTGTACAGCTCGCGCCCCCTTAGCGGCACTGCCGGACCATCGTCCGGCTCCCACCGTCACCGCATGGAGGCGATCCCCTTCGGGATCGCCTTCTTGACGACGCCCGCCAGTTCCGTGAGCACCGGGGTGCCGTCCTGTCCGGACATCCCCTCGGGCAGGCTCACCTGCACATAGGCCACGCGGCTCGCCGTGGTGAACCGCCAGGTGCCGTCGCTCTCCTTCTCCATCAGCCAGTCGACGCCGTCGACCCCGCCCGCGATGGCGTCGGCGTCCCGGCCCTCGGCCACCTCGGGGTCGACCATCTTCGGCGGCCGTGCGACACCGCAGCGCAGTATGATCGCCGGGCTTCCCCAGCCCGCCGTGTAGGCGGACCGGGGCTCGGGGTCGTCACGGCCCCGTCCGTCCAGTTTCTCGGGCAGCACCCGGTGCAGATCCCGGCACACCGTCGCCGTTTTCGCGTCAGGTCTGGGAACCGCCACCGTGCCGCTGTCGTCTGCTGTGGAGCAGCCTGCTACCGCAATCAGCAGCACGGGCGCGAGCAGGCCGAGGGGCCGGTGACGGAAGATGTTCACCGGCCAAGGGTAGACGGGGGCTACAGATGCACGACCGGACAGGTCAGGGTGCGGGTGATGCCGTCCACTTGCTGGACCTTCGCAACCACCATCCGGCCGAGGTCGTCGACCGTGTCGGCCTGGGCGCGCACGATGACGTCGTACGGTCCGGTCACGTCCTCGGCCTGGATCACTCCAGGAATCTTGCTGATCGTTTCGGCGACGGTCGACGCTTTGCCGACTTCCGTCTGGATCAGGATGTACGCCTGTACCACGGAACCTCCAGGGCGGCCACGAGGATCATGTGGGGAAAAGGAACGCCACGGTATCGCGTCGCCGCTCCCCGCGGGGAGACCTGCGGGAACCGGGCTTGCGCGCCAGGGTGCAGGCACGACAGAAGTTGACGGTCACCTCGACCGTATCGGGGACACTGATGACGCGCGACCGGGCACAGCAAGGGACAGAAGGGGAGCAAGGGTCATGAAGGGCACTGTTGGTGAGCTGGGGGAGTTCGGGCTCATCAGGGAGCTCACCTCCCGTCTCACCACCACCCCGGCGGTCCGGATCGGCCCCGGCGACGACGCCGCGGTGGTCGCCGCGCCCGACCGGCGGGTGGTGGCGAGCACCGACATCCTGCTGGAGGGGCGGCACTTCCGCCGCGACTGGTCCACGGCCTACGACGTCGGGCGCAAGGCGGCCGCGCAGAACCTCGCGGACATCGCCGCGATGGGCGCCGTACCGACCGCGCTGCTGCTCGGCCTGGTCGTCCCGGCCGAACTCCCGGTCACCTGGCCGAGCGAGCTGATGGACGGACTGCGTGACGAGTGCCAGGTGGCGGGCGCCTCGGTGGTGGGCGGGGACGTCGTACGCGGGGACACGATCATGGTGTCGATCACCGCGCTCGGCGATCTGCGCAACCAGGAGCCGGTGACCCGGGGAGGCGCCCAGCCCGGCGATCTCGTGGCCGTCACCGGCTGGCTGGGCTGGTCCGCGGCCGGCTACGCGGTGCTCTCCCGCGGCTTCCGCTCCCCGCGCGCCTTCGTCGAGGCCCACCGGCGCCCCGAGCCGCCCTACCACGCCGGCCCGGCCGCCGCCGCGCTCGGCGCCACCGCGATGTGCGACGTGAGCGACGGGCTGATCGCCGACCTCGGGCACATCGCCGAGGCCAGCAAGGTGCGCATCGACATCCGCTCCGGCGCGATCGACATCCCCACGCAGATGAACGACATCGGGCAGGCCGTCGGCGTCGACCCCCTGCAGTGGGTGCTGACCGGGGGAGAGGACCACGCGATCGTGGCGACCTTCCCGCCGGACGCCAAGCTGCCGGCCCGCTGGAAGGTCATCGGCGAGGTCCTCAACCCCTCGGCGCTGCCCCAGGTGACGGTCGACGGGGCGCCCTGGACCAGCAAGGGTGGCTGGGACCACTTCGGGGACATCGAGTCATGAGCGCCTCCCGTGTGCCACCACGCGTGCTCACGGTGGCGGGCTCGGACTCCGGCGGAGGCGCGGGCATCCAGGCCGACCTGAAGACGATGCTGGCGCTCGGTGTGCACGGGATGAGCGTGATCACGGCCGTGACCGCGCAGAACTCCCTGGGCGTGCAGGGGGCCTGGGAACTGCCCGTGGAGGCGGTGCGGGCGCAGTACCGCAGTGTCGTGGACGACATCGGCGTCCAGGCCGTGAAGACCGGGATGCTGGCCTCGGCCGAACTGGTCGAGGCGGTCGCCGAGTTGATCTCCGGCACGGACGCGCCGGCCGTGGTGGACCCGGTGGGCGTCTCCAAGCACGGCGACCCGCTGCTGGCCGCCTCCGCGCTGGGCTCGGTCCGTACGAGGCTGCTGCCGGCGGCGACCGTGGCGACCCCGAACCTGGACGAGGTGGCGCAGCTCACGGGAGTGCGGGTCGAGTCCGAGGACGATCTGCGGCGGGCCGCGCAGGCCGTGCTGGAGTACGGTCCGCGCTGGGTGCTGATCAAGGGCGGGCATCTGCCCGGGGACGCAGGGCGGGCGGGCGGGAACCAGGCCGTGGACCTGCTCACGGACGGCCACGACGAGTACTTCCTGCGCGCGCCACGCCACGACAACCGGCACACCCACGGCACGGGCTGCACGCTGGCCTCGGCGATCGCGTCGGGGCTGGCGAAGGGGCTGACCGTGCCGGAGGCGGTCACGGAGGCCAAGGCGTACGTCACCGGGGCGATCGCGGCCGGGTTCGCGCTGGGCGGGGGGATCGGGCCGGTGGACCACGGGTGGCGGTTCAGGAACTGACCCGGTGGGTCAGGAACCGAACCGGCGGGTCAAGAACCGAACCGTCGCGGGACGGGACGGCAAAAAGCCGGTCCACCCTCAGGTGGACCGGCTCTGTGCAGCGAACCAGACAGCGGCCGCGCGCTCAGCTGTAGCGTCAGCGCGAGACCTTGCCGGCCTTGATGCACGAGGTGCAAGCGTTCACGCGCTTCGGCGTCCCGCCGACCACGGTACGCACACGCTGGATGTTCGGGTTCCAGCGACGGGACGTACGGCGGTGCGAAAACGAGATGTTGTTGCCGAAGCCCGGCCCCTTGCCGCAGACGTCGCAGTTGGCAGCCACGGGTCACTCCAAAGACTTCAGATGCACTTACGGGATAATCCCGGCTTGCCGGGATCGAGATCGCAGGATCAGAGATCTGAGTGGCGTTGCCAGGGGAACGGCCCGATCTGCATCGGGCAACCGGAGCAGCATACAACGACTGCGCCAGCACAACGAAACTACCATGGCAGCTCAGGGGCCCGCTCCCGGCCCTCTTCCGGAGCACACCACTCCGGGGTCTACGCTGCGTCCACGTCCAGCCAGTCAGGGAGGCGCAGGTGGCGCAGGTGCCGCAGACATTCTTCGATGCTCTCGCGGTGCGCACCTGGTGCGGTCTGGCGCTGGGTGCGCTCGGACGGGCGCGCGAGGAGATCGACGCGATCAACGTCTATCCCGTGGCCGACGGCGACACCGGGACGAATCTCTACCTGACCCTGGAATCGGCGGCGACCGCCGTGGAGGCCGTCTTCGCCGGCCATGACACGGGTGCGCGGGAACCCTCTCTCGCGGACGCCCTGCGCGCGATGGCCCACGGGGCGCTCATCGGGGCCCGGGGCAACTCCGGGACGATCCTCGCCCAGCTGCTGCGGGGTATGGCCCAGGTGCTCGCCGACGGAGAGGCGGGGGCGGCGTCGCACGTCGACGGCGCGGGGCTGCGGCTGGCCCTGCGGCACGCCGCCGACTCCGCCCGCGAGGCCGTGGCCCACCCGGTGGAGGGCACCGTGCTGACGGTCGCCTCGGCCGCGGCGGACGCCGCCGAGGGAGCCGAGGGCGACTGCGGGACGGTCGCGCGGGCCGCCTACGAGGGCGCCAGGACGGCCCTGGCGGCGACTCCGCGGCAGCTGGCCGCGCTGGAGCGGGCCGGAGTGGTGGACGCGGGCGGCAGGGGACTCGTGGCGGTCCTCGGGGCGCTGGTGGAGGCGTTCACGGGGGAGGCGGTGCGCGAGGCTCCGAAGGCGCCGGAAGCCGTCCCCCGGGCGGACCTGTGCGCCGAGGGCACGGACCTGTGCGCCGACGGTGCCGAGGCCGGCGCTCCCGCCTACGAGGTGATCTATCTGCTGGAAGCCGGTGACGAGGCCGTGGCCCGGCTGCGGGAGCGGCTCGACGCCCTCGGGGACTCCCTCGTCGTGGTCGGCGGCGACGGGCTGTGGAACGTCCACGTGCACGTGGACGACGCGGGGGCCGCCGTGGAGGCGGGCGTCGAGGCCGGGCGGCCGTACCGGATCCGGATCACGCACTTCGGGCTCGGCGACGTGCACACCGGCGGCGAGCGGCCGCCGCGCGAGCGCGCCCAGCGGGCCGTCGTCGCCGTCGTGCCCGGCGAGGGCCTGGCCGGGCTGTACACCGAGGCCGGCGCGACCGCCGTCCTCGCGCGCCCCGGGGAGCCGCCCGCCAGCGGGGAGCTGGTCCAGGCCGTACGGCGCGCCCACGCACGCGAGGTCGTGCTGCTGCCCAACGACGCCGAACTGCGCCACACGGCCGCCGCGGCCGCCGAGCAGGCCCGCACCGAGGGCATCCGGGTGGCCCTGATCCCCACCCGCTCGGCGGTCCAGGGCATCGCCGCGCTCGCCGTGCACGAGCCGGAGCGCCGGTTCGACGAGGACGTCGTCCAGATGACCTCGGCGGCGGGCGCCACCCGCTACGCCGAGGTCCTCGTCGCCGAGCACCAGTCCTGGACGACGGCCGGCATCTGCCAGGCCGGGGACGTCCTCGGCCTGATCGACGGCGACGTGGCGGTGATCGGCGCGGACGTCACCGCCATCGCCGTGACCGTTCTGGACCGCATGCTCCAGGCCGGCGGCGAGCTGGTCACCCTCGTCGTCGGCGACGAGGCGCCCGGGAGCGTCGCCGACCGCCTGGAGACGCGTGTGCGCGAGTCCTACCTCGCGGTGGACACGGTGGTGTACCGGGGCGGCCGGCAGGGGGCCTTGCTGCTCATCGGCGTGGAGTGAACCGGCGCCGGGTCACTCCCGGCCCGGTCCGCTCATTCCGCTCGTCCCCTCATGGCCCGGCCTGGTCCAGCCCGAGCATCTGGCCCGCCTCCGCCCGCCGTGCCCGGACGGTCTCGTCCGTCTCGCCGGCGTCCTCGTAGGCCGCGAGCACGGCACGCGCGCGTGCCGCCGCCTCGACGGGGCGGCCGAGGTCGGCCGCCAGCCAGCCCGCCGCGAGTTCGGCGCCGGTACGGCTGTGCAGCTCCTCCCCGCCGAGCGTGCCGAACAGCTCGGCCGCGCGGTCCATCTGGGTCAGCGCGGCTTCGAACGCGCCCCTGATCAGCCGATCCTCGTCCTCGGCCCGCTCGTCCCCGGCCTCCTCGGCCGCCGAGCGGGCCAGCAGATCGCCGAACTGGCGGTGTGTGCCCGCGAGTTCGGAGGTGAGCTGTTCCCGGGCCACCGGGTCCCCGGCGCTCTCCAGCGCGCGCTCGCACTCCCGCACCGCGTCCGCCATCAGCTCCCGCCCGTCCTCGGCTCCGCCCTCCGCGCGCAGCGCCAGCCAGGCGCGGGCGCGCAGCGAGCGGACCAGGAAGTGCGGGTTGCCGAGCGAGCGCCACAGCTCGCCCGCGCGCGCATAGGCCTGGTCGGCCTCCTCCAGCAGCCCGGCGCTGCTCAGGGACTCGGCCGCGAGGTGGGCGAGGGTGGCATGGTCCTGCTGCTCGGGCCAGTGCCGGGCGGTCTCGGCCGCCTGCAGCCGTCGTTCGGCGGCCGCCCGGTGCTCGCCCAGCTCGCTCAGACAGTCCCCGAGCCACCACTGCGCCTGTACGACGGCCCCGTCGCCGTGCGTCTCGGCGGACAGGTCGGGCAGCGCGGACTCCAGTACCTCGGCGGCCTCCGCGCACCGGCCCTCACGCAGCAGGAAGCCGCCCAGCTGGTGCCGTGCCCAGGCACCCAGGGTGGCGCTCTCGCCCGCCTCGTCGGCCCAGTGCGCGGCCTCCAGAGCGTGCTCCGCCGCCTCCCCGGCCTCACCCCGGCCGCCGATCACCTCGGCGAGCTGGAGGTGCAGCTGGGCCCGTCCGGCCGGCTCCACGTACGGCCCGCCGTGCTCCAGGGCGGCCCGCAGCGCCCGCTCGGCCTCGGCCAGGTCGCCGAGCCGATGCGCCAGTCCCGCGACCTGCACCTCGTACTCCACCACGTACCACGGCAGCCCGGCGGCCACATACTCCGCCGCCGCCCGCCGGAACAGCTCCGCCGCGCGCTGCACCTCCCCGGCCAGCTCGGCCAGCTCGGCCAGCATCGCCCGCGCCTCGGCGGCCCGCGCCGCAAGCCGCACGCCGTCCCCGGCCCGCCCGCCGACGAGCGCCAGCACCTCACGCACCGCGTGCTCGGCCTCCGCCCGCGCTTCCCGGCCCGCCGCGCCCTCGGCGCCCTCGTGCACCCGCCGCATCAGGATCCGGGCCCGGCTCATCACCACCGAAGCCGTCTGCCGCACTCCCGTGGCCTCCTCGGCGTACAGCGCGAGTGCCTCGTCGTACAGCCCGGTGACCGTCGTGAGTGCCGTGTCCACCTCGCCCGTCAGCGCGCGTATGTACGCCCCCCGCGCGCGTGCCGCCAGCGCCTCCCCGGGGTCGCCCGCCTCCGCGTACAGCGCGGCGGCCCGCTCGAACAGGGCGCTGCCCTCGGGGCCGCGGGCCATCGCCTCGTGGTCGGCGATCTCCGCGCGGTCGCGCGCGTCCAGTTCCTCGCCCTCGGCGGCCCGCGCGACCGCCGCCCACGCCTCCAGGGCGTGCGGCTGCAGGGTGTCGGACAGCCGGCGCGCCTCTATGAGCAGGGCGGACAGGTCCGGCTGCCCGGGAGCCTCGGGGGCGGGGGGCACGGGGGGCGCGGCCACGGGCGCCGGCGCCGGTCGCACCGTACGGACGCCCAGCGGCAGCCGGTCCACCAGCGGGCGCTGCGCCATCCGCGCGCGGACGCGGTCGCCCACGTACGACGTGCCGTTGCGCCCGTCGAACCGCTCGGCCAGTTCCAGGGCCTCCGCGCGCGCGTGGGCGGCCAGTTCCCGGGCGGTCCACGACCGCCCGGCGGGCCCCGGCACCCGCCGCTCGCCGAGGCCCAGCTCGGTCAGCCGGTCCATCAGCAGCGTCACCACGGCCATGAAGTCCAGCCGGCTGCGCGGATGCCCGGTGTCCGTGAAGTACGCCGGGCGCTCGGCGAGCAGCTCCAGACCGCGCGCCTCGTTGCCGGTGAGCACGCAGAACTCCACGTGGTCCGCGTAGGCGCCCCGCATGCTCTCCATGGGGCGTACGAGGCGGAAGCCGCGCAGATGGTGGGCGCGGGCCTCGTCCGGACGGCCCAGGCGCAGCAGGGGAGCCAGCGAGGAGGCGAGGACCGTGTGCGGCTCGTGGGCGCAGCTGTACTCGCCCTCCAGCACCGGCCGCCACAGCTGCAGCGCCTCCGCGTCGCTGCCGCGCCTGACCTGCCAGCTGCCCTGCCCGTGCAGCTCACAGGCGTGGCAGTCGGCCATCCGGTCCCGGTCCGCGGCCAGCCAGGCGGTGTACGCCCGCTCCGCGCGCCCCAGGTCCCCCATGTGCGCGGCCACGCTGAACTCGGCGCTGCGCACGGCCCGTTCGGAGTGTCCGGCGAGCCGGTAGCGGTGCTCCATCTCGCCGAGCCACTTCTCGATCGAGGCGAGCGGGATGTGCGGCTGGTCCAGCATGCCCGCCGACACCCACTTGAAGACCCAGTGCAGCGAGTGCGCCTCGTACTCGTCGAAGTCCTCCGGCCGTTCGTCCCACAGGCGCAACAGCCGCGCGAACGGGACGAACATCCGGTCCTTCTCGGAGCTGTAGTTGTAGACCTTCAGCTGGTGCCCGAGCGCCTCGATCACGGCGAGCGGGACGTTCAGCTTCTCGGCCTCGGCGAGCAGCTGCTCCGCGCGCGCGTTGCGTGCGGGACCCTCCGGCCGATCGGAGTTGTCCGCCATCGCCCGGCGCAGCGCGTCGAAGTCCGTGATCCCGCCGATCCCGCCGACTTCGCCGATCCCGTCGATACCGTCCATCAGCGATCGTTCTCCCCGTGTGTGGCCCACTCCAGGAGGCCGATGAACGCCCGGTTGAGCAGCGCCGAATCGGCCGGCCGGAGCGGGCGCTGCGCCATCAGCAGGGCCTGCCCGTACAGCGACTCGGTGGCGGTGCCGATCAGCTCCGGATCCCGCAGCGAACTGATCCTGCGGATCATCGGGTTGAGATGGTTGAGCACCAGACGCGCGCGCGGGGCGCTGCCGCGCAGCGAGCCCAGGATGCCCGCCCACAGGTCGTCGGCCCGCTCCTCGGCCTCGGCCCGTGCCTGCTCGTGCCGGGCGGCCCGGTCGTCCAGGTGCAGCGCGGGCACGGACAGGGGGTGGTAGGCGCGCAGTACGACGTCACAGCCCAGCGGGTCGAGCTTCGCGCGCGCGGCCGCCAGGAAGCCGGACAGCGCCAGCTCCTCGGCCGGGTCCACCGCGTCCAGGTGCGCGGTCACGGTGTCCGCGTCCAGCTCGGCGACGACCGTCCCCGGCCGCACCGACGGCAGCGCCTCGACCAGCTCGCTGTCGTACGTGTAACCGCCGTTGACCACCCCGACGCCCTGCGCCGAGGCGATCGGTGCCACCTGCCGGTACTCCTCGACCGTCCGCGTGAAGTGCACCACCGGGTGCCGCTGTGCGAACTCCTCCAGGGACAGCTGCCCGTCGGTCGTCTCGAACGGCAGCCACGGCAGCATCGTGCGCAGCATGTCGCCGTCGTGCCGGGCCAGCGACTTCACACCCAGGTGGTGCACGGCGAGGAACGCGGCAAGCCGCTCCGGATCGCCGGCCGCGAGACCCGTCAGCCAGGACCGGATCCGCTCGCCGAGCGCCTCTCGTACCGCCGCCAGGGTCTCGTCCTCGTACAGCGACTCGCGCGAGGCCGTGGGCCGCAGACTGTCGGTGTCCAGGACGCAGCGCACGAAGAACGCCCAGTCGGGCAGCAGCTGTTCGGCCCGCTCGGTCAGCAGCATGCCCTTCAGGTGCACCCGGTGCGTCGCCCGCTGCGCCGGGCTGACCGACGCCGGCAGCACATACGCCACCCCGCGGATCCCGGCCAGCGGCACGGCCAGGTCGATCGAGTCCAGCGGGGTGAAACCGAAGAGGTCGCGGCAGTGCCGGGCCAGCGCCACCCTGCGTGTGGCGGGGCTCGGATAGGAGCGGTCCCAGGGCGCCGGGAGGTCGGTGACCGCCTCCGCGCCCACCCGGACGTCGTACGGCAGCAGCGAGCCGAAGTCCCGGGCCAGGGCGAGGACCCGCTCGGGCGACAGCCACTCGGCCGCACCGGCCCGCGCCTGAAGGTGCACGGTGGTGCCCGGCTCGGGCCGCTCGGCGTCCGGCAGCGTCCGCACGGTGTACGAGCCGTCGTCGCGGGCCGTCCACTCCACCGGCGGCGCCTCGGGCGTCCGGGCGCTGCGGCTGACCACCCGGATCCGCTCGGCGACCACGAAACAGGCCAGCAGGCCGATGCCGAACTGGCCCAGGAAGTCGGAGCGGACCTCCTGCAGGCCGTCCGCCCGCTTGGAACTGCGGCCGATGGTCGCCAGCAGACTGTGCACGTCCGACTCGGTGAGCCCGACGCCGCTGTCCTCCACCCGCAGGGCACCGTCCGCGGCATGCAGCCGCACCCGAGCCGGGGCACCGGGCTCCTCGGCCCGGCGGGCGGTGATGGCGTCCACCGCGTTCTGCAGCAGCTCGCGCAGATAGACCTTCGGGCTCGAGTAGAGGTGATGGGAGAGCAGGTCCACCAATCCACGCAGGTCGACCTGGAACGTATGAGGTGACTGGGATGCCTGGGATGACTGTGAGGTCTGGGAGTCCATCGTCGCAGCGCCGGTGGGGGGAGCTCGCGTTCGGCGCGGGGTCGGGCGGTCCCGGATGGGGCGGTGACCGCGGGGGATGGCCGGAGCGCGCCATCCTAGAGCCGGAACGGGCCACCTGACCAGCACTTTCCCAGACCTGTACGGCACGCGGGGGCGAATCCGCAGCGCAGCGTCTACGGCATTGTCAGTGTGGTGGTGTGCAATGGATCTCGTGCCCGCACTGGAAGAACCACTGAAACAACCACTGAAGACAGTGCTCGGCCCCGCCACCGCGAAGGTGATGGCCGAGCATCTCGGCCTGCACTCCGTCGGCGACCTCCTGCACCACTACCCGCGCAGATACGAGGAGCGCGGGCAGCTCACCCACCTCGCCGACCTCCCCATGGACGAGCACGTCACGGTGGTCGCCCAGGTCGCCGACGCCCGGCTGCACACCTTCGCCTCCACCAAGGCCCCGCGCGGCAAGGGCCAGCGGCTGGAGGTGACCATCACGGACGGCAGCGGCCGGCTCCAACTGGTCTTCTTCGGCAACGGCGTGCACAAGCCCCACAAGGAGCTGCTGCCGGGCACGCGCGCGATGTTCGCGGGCAAGGTCTCCGTCTTCAACCGCCGCCTCCAACTCGCCCACCCTGCCTACGAATTGCTGCGCGGCGACAGCGAGGAAGCCGTCGAGACCTGGGCCGGCGCCCTGATCCCCATCTATCCCGCCACCGCCAAGCTGGAGTCCTGGAAGATCGGCAAGGCCGTCCAGACGGTGCTGCCCAGCGCCCAGGAGGCCCTCGACCCGCTGCCGCCCTCCCTCCGTGAGGGCCGGGGCCTGGTGCCCCTGCCCGAGGCCCTGCTCAAGATCCACCGCCCGCACACCAAGGCCGACATCGCCGACGCCCGCGCCCGGCTCAAGTGGGACGAGGCCTTCGTCCTCCAGGTCGCCCTGGCCCGCCGCCGGCACGCCGACGCCCAACTCCCGGCCGTGGCCCGCGAACCGAAGGCCGACGGACTCCTGGCGGCCTTCGACGACCGCCTGCCCTTCACCCTCACCGAGGGCCAGCAGAAGGTCTCCAAGGAGATCTTCGACGACCTCGCCACCGAGCACCCCATGCACCGCCTGCTGCAGGGCGAAGTGGGGTCGGGCAAGACCATGGTGGCGCTCCGCGCCATGCTCGCCGTGGTCGACGCCGGTGGCCAGGCCGCCATGCTCGCGCCCACCGAGGTCCTCGCCCAGCAGCACCACCGGTCGGTCACCGAGATGATGGGCGAGCTGGCCGAGGGCGGCATGCTGGGCGGTGCCGAGCACGCCACCAAGGTGGTCGTGCTCACCGGCTCGATGGGCGCGGCCGCCCGCCGCCACGCCCTGCTGGACCTGGCCACCGGAGAGGCCGGCATCGTCATCGGCACCCACGCCCTGATCGAGGACAAGGTGCAGTTCCACGACCTCGGCCTGGTGGTCGTGGACGAACAGCACCGCTTCGGCGTCGAGCAGCGCGACGCGCTGCGCGGCAAGGGAAAGCAGCCCCCGCACCTGCTGGTCATGACGGCGACCCCCATCCCGCGCACGGTCGCGATGACGGTCTTCGGCGACCTGGAGACCTCCGTTCTGGACCAGCTCCCGGCCGGCCGCTCGCCGATCACCAGCCATGTCGTCCCCGCCGCCGACAAGCCGCACTTCCTGGCCCGCGCCTGGGAGCGGGTGCGCGAGGAGGTGGCGAACGGCCACCAGGCGTACGTCGTCTGCCCCCGCATCGGCGACGACATCGACGAGGCGGCCGATCCGAAGAAGGCCGGCAAGCAGAAGTCGCCCGAGGACGAGGCCGAGAAGCGCCCCCCGCTGGCCGTCCTCGACATGGCCGACCAGCTGGGCCGCGGCCCGCTCCAGGGCCTCGGAGTGGAGGTCCTCCACGGTCGTATGCACCCCGACGACAAGGACGCCGTCATGCGCCGCTTCGCGGCAGGCGAAACGGACGTCCTGGTGGCCACCACGGTCATCGAGGTCGGCGTCAACGTCCCCAACGCCACCGCCATGGTGATCATGGACGCGGACCGCTTCGGCGTCTCCCAGCTCCACCAGCTCCGCGGCCGTGTGGGCCGGGGCTCGGCCCCCGGCCTCTGCCTCCTGGTCACCGAGATGCCCGAGGCCAGCGCCGCCCGCCAGCGACTGAACTCGGTCGCCTCCACCCTCGACGGCTTCGAACTCTCCCGCATCGACCTCGAACAGCGCCGCGAGGGCGACGTCCTCGGCCAGGCCCAGTCAGGCGCCCGCTCCAGCCTGCGCGTCCTCGCCGTCATCGAGGACGAGGAGGTCATCGCCGAGGCGAGGGAGGAGGCGGCGGCGGTGGTGGCAGGGGACCCGGACCTCGAACACCTCCCAGGCCTGCGCACGGCCCTGGACGCTCTTTTGGACGAGGAAAGGGAGCAGTACCTGGAAAAGGGCTAGAGGTGAGGGCTCCAAGGGGCGTGGGGAACTGCGCGATCGGCCCCCGCGGACCGCGGCGGCCCAAGGCGGCCAGGCACCCACTCCGGTCCGCCTGCCAGACTGAACCGCAAAGAAGCCCACAGAGAAGGACCCCCGATGACCCGCGTGATCGCCGGCCGAGCTGGCGGACGGCGCCTGTCGGTACCGCCCGGCACTGGAACCCGGCCCACGTCCGACCGTGCACGCGAGGGCCTCTTCTCCACGTGGCAGTCCCTCCTCGGCGGCCCCCTGGACGGCGAACGAGTCCTCGACCTCTACGCCGGCTCCGGCGCCGTGGGCCTCGAGGCCCTGTCAAGAGGCGCGGGCCACGCCCTGCTGGTGGAGGCCGACGCCCGCGCAGCGAAGATCGTCCGGGAGAACGTGAAAAACCTGGGCCTACCGGGTGCCGAGGTGAGAGCGGGCAAAGCGGAACAGATCATCAGGACACCGCCCCCGGCGCAGCCGTACGACCTCGTCTTCCTGGACCCCCCGTACGCCGTCGGAGACGACGATCTTCGGGAGATTCTGCTCACACTCCGCTCGGAGGGCTGGCTTGCCGCAGAAGCCCTCGTCACCGTGGAGCGCAGCACCAGAGGCGGCGAATTCCACTGGCCGGGCGGGTTCGAGGCCCTCCGGTCCCGTCGTTACGGCGAGGGAACGTTTTGGTACGGTCGCGCCGCCTCTACGTGCGAAGACGCACGATGACCGGACCGGAGAGCGAGGGATCACAAGTGCGCCGCGCCGTCTGTCCCGGGTCGTTCGACCCGATCACCAACGGACATCTCGACATCATTGCCCGCGCCTCCCGTCTGTACGACGAGGTATACGTCGCGGTGATGATCAACAAGTCCAAGAAGGGCCTGTTCGACATCGAGGAGCGGATCGAGCTGATCCGCGAGGTCACCGCCGACTACGCCAACGTCCGGGTCGAGGCCTTCCACGGTCTCCTCGTCGACTTCTGCAAGCAGCGCGACATCCCCGCCATCGTCAAGGGCCTGCGTGCGGTCAGCGACTTCGACTACGAACTCCAGATGGCCCAGATGAACATCGGCCTCACCGGCGTCGAGACGCTGTTCGTGCCCACCAACCCCACCTACAGCTTCCTCTCCTCCTCCCTGGTCAAGGAGGTCGCGGCCTGGGGCGGCGACGTCTCCCACCTGGTGCCGCCCGCGGTCCTGACCGTCCTCACCGACCGCCTGAAGCAGGGCTGAGCAGGCCGCCGCGGCCGCACCGACAGGTGACCGGCCGTCATCCGGTGTCGTACGGCCACCCCATGGCCGTACAGTCGTCCCGTCCGTCTCCAACACAGCTGTAGAGAGTGGCGAGCACAGGTGGACGTCCAGAACAAGCTCGACGAGATCGTCTCCGCGGTGTCCGGTGCCCGGTCCATGCCCATGTCGGCCTCGTGCGTGGTCAACCGCGCCGAGCTGCTGGCGATGCTCGAAGAGGTGCGCCAGGCCCTGCCCGGCTCCCTCGCGCAGGCGCAGGAGCTGATCGGCGACCGCGAGCACATGGTCGAGCAGGCCAGGCTGGAGGCCGAGCGGATCATCGGCAACGCGCACGCCCAGCGGGGTTCGCTGATCTCCGACACCGAGATCGCCCGCCGCTCCCAGGCCGAGGCCGACCGGATCCTCGCCGAGGCCCGCAAGGAGGCCGAGGAGGTCCGCGCCGAGGCCGACGACTACGTCGACTCCAAGCTCGCCAACTTCGAGGTCGTCCTCACCAAGACCCTCGGCTCGGTCGGCCGCGGCCGCGAGAAGCTGCTCGGCACCGGGCCCGGCCTGGACGAGAACGGCTACGAGGACGAGGACGCCCCCGAGCGCAGCCAGGACCCGGAGACCCTGCGCCACAACGCCGACGCCTACGTCGACACCAAGCTGGGCGCCTTCGAGGCGGTCCTCGCCAAGACCCTGGAGGCCGTCGGCCGTGGCCGGCAGAAGCTGCACGGCCGGATCGCCACCGACGACCTGGGCGCGCTCGCCGACGACACCACGACCTTCCAGCACTCCAGCGACGCCGACTACCTCGCCGACCTCGCGGCCCTCGCCGAGACCCCGGCCGAGCGCCCGGCGCAGCCGCAGCAGACCGAGCCCCAGCCGCCGCCGCAGCCGTCGTATGAGCCGCAGCCCGCGTACGGCTACCAGCAGCAACCCGACCCGTACGCCGGCTTCCCGCAGCAGGCCGACTACGCCCAGCAGGACCCGTACGGCTACCAGCAGGCCGATCCCTACTCCTCCGGCTCCGGCTACACCCCGGCGGGCGGTGCACCCTTCCAGGGCTATGACCCCCAGCAGGCCGCCTACGAGCCTCAGCAGCCCCAGCAGCAGCCACAGCCCCAGCAGGGCTACGCACTCGACGAGACCAGCCTCTTCGACACGGGCATGATCAGCGCGGAGCAGCTGCGGGCGTACGAGCAGGGCCGGGGCCTGTAGCGGGGCACCGGATTGGGCCCTGAGCGAAAGGTCCAGTATCCTGGCTGTTCGGTCGCGTACACGTCCGCGATCAACGCTGCCCGCGAACACCGATGGGCGGCGTCCCCTCTGAGTTCAGAAGATCGAAAGCAGGAATGGCTCCCAACGCTCGCCTCGACCACCGCAACCCCCTCGTGTTCGACACACACGAGCTGGGTCGGCGTCCGGGCGCGCTCCAGCGCCTGACCCGCACGATCGACGCCCCCAGGGACCTCGGTATCCAGGGAGTCATCGGAGTGCCGGAAGGCGCCCCGGTGGAAATCGAACTCCGGCTTGAGTCGGTCATGGAAGGGGTGCTCGTCACAGGCACCGCCCGTGCACAGGCCGAGGGGGAGTGCGTAAGGTGTCTGGAGCCGGTCGAGCTGGAGCTCGAAGCGGACTTCCAGGAGCTGTTCACGTACCCTGACGCCGACGACCGGGGCCGCGTGATCGCGGAACCGGGCGACGACGCCGAGGACGACGAGGACAGGTTCTTTCTCGAGGACGGACTTTTCGACCTCGAACCTCTGCTGCGCGATGCGGTGGTGCTCGCACTGCCGATGCAGCCGGTGTGCCAGGACGACTGTGCGGGCCTGTGCTCCGAGTGCGGAGCGCGTCTCACGGACAACCCGGACCACCACCACGACGCCGTCGACATCCGTTGGGCGGCACTGCAGGGACTCGCCGGTTCGCTCGAACCCGGTGAGAAGGACGAGATGAGCGGCGGCGCGCTTCCATCAGCGCACGCCGACGAGAAGCAGGAGAAGTAGCCGTGGCTGTTCCGAAGCGGAAGATGTCGCGCAGCAACACGCGCCACCGCCGGTCGCAGTGGAAGGCTGCGGTCCCCACCCTGGTTGCGTGCGAGCGCTGCCACGAGCCCAAGCAGCAGCACATCGCGTGCCCGTCTTGCGGCACCTACAACAAGCGCCAGGTCCTCGAGGTCTGAGCGGCTGGTGAGAGGCACCGTGTCCACTGCCAAGAAGGCGGATGACGCCAAGGCGGACCCAACCGCCAGGAAAAAGTCGGACAGCATGGCCTCGTCCCACACGCTTCTGGAAGGGCGGCTCGGCTATCAGCTCGAGTCCGCCCTTCTGGTGCGCGCGCTGACCCACCGTTCGTACGCATACGAGAACGGCGGTCTGCCGACGAACGAGCGGCTGGAGTTCCTCGGGGACTCCGTGCTCGGCCTCGTCGTCACGGACACGCTGTACCGCATCCACCCCGACCTGCCCGAAGGCCAGCTGGCCAAGCTGCGGGCCGCGGTGGTCAACTCGCGTGCGTTGGCGGAGGTCGGTCGCGGACTCGACCTGGGCTCCTTCATCCGGCTGGGCCGCGGTGAAGAGGGCACGGGCGGCCGGGACAAGGCGTCCATTCTCGCCGACACCCTTGAAGCGGTGATCGGCGCGGTCTATCTCGATCAGGGCCTCGACGCGGCGTCCGAGCTGGTGCACCGGCTCTTCGACCCGCTGATCGAGAAGTCCTCGAACCTCGGAGCCGGCCTGGACTGGAAGACCAGTCTCCAGGAGCTGACCGCGATCGAGGGGCTCGGCGTGCCCGAGTACCTGGTCACGGAGACCGGCCCCGACCACGAGAAGACCTTTACTGCTGCCGCCCGCGTCGGAGGCGTCTCGTACGGCACCGGCACCGGCCGCAGCAAGAAGGAGGCGGAGCAACAGGCCGCCGAGTCCGCCTGGCGGTCCATCCGGGCCGCCGCGGACGAGCGAGCCAAGGCGGCCAAGGAGACCGCCAAGGACGACACGTCGTCCACGCCCGCCTGACCGGACAACACCCGAGCGCCCGCCCCGCCGTCACAGGGGGCGGGCGCTCGGCCGTTCCCCTCCGGCTCGAGCGGCTCCGCGAGGAAGGGGATCGCGTCGTCGTCGCCGACGGACGGGTCGTGCCCACCGGCCCGGCGGACCGAGCGGACCCCCGGGATACGCTGCCCACAGCGCGTCCGCAGCCGCCCGAACCCGCAGCCGCCCGAAGGAGAACCGTGCCCGAGTTGCCCGAGGTCGAGGTCGTCCGGCGCGGTCTTGCGCGGTGGGTCGCCCGTCGCACCGTCGCCGACGTCGAGGTGCTGCACCCGCGCGCCGTGCGCCGGCACATCGCGGGCGCCGACGACTTCGCGCACCGCCTCAAGGGCCACCACATCGGTACGCCCAGCCGGCGCGGCAAGTACCTGTGGCTGCCGCTGGAGGAGACCAACCAGTCCGTGCTCGCCCACCTCGGCATGAGCGGTCAGCTGCTGGTGCAGCCGCACGAGACGCCGGACGAGAAGCATCTGCGCATCCGCGTCCGGTTCGCCGACGGCCTGGGCACCGAGCTGCGCTTCGTGGACCAGCGCACTTTCGGCGGTCTGTCGCTGCACGACAACACCCCCGACGGCTTGCCCGACGTCATCGCGCACATCGCCCGCGACCCCCTCGACCCGCTGTTCGACGACGAGGCCTTCCACCTGGCCCTGCGCCGCAAGCGGACCACCATCAAGCGGGCCCTGCTGGACCAGTCGCTGATCAGCGGGGTCGGCAACATCTACGCGGACGAGGCCCTGTGGCGCTCCCGCATCCACTACGAGCGCCCGACGGCCAACGTCACCCGCCCGCTCACGGCGGGGCTCCTCGCCGATGTCCGCGAGGTGATGAACGCGGCCCTCGCCGTCGGCGGCACCAGCTTCGACAGCCTGTACGTCAACGTCAACGGTGAGTCGGGCTACTTCGACCGGTCACTGGACGCGTACGGCCGTGAGGGCCTGCCCTGCAAACGGTGCGGCACACCCATGCGCCGCCGCCCCTGGATGAACCGGTCCAGCTACTTCTGCCCCAAGTGCCAGAGGCCGCCGAGAACGGCACGCTGAGGTGACTTCGCGCGTCCTGGGCACGGGCTTCGGCGCCGACACGGCCCGGGACGCGGTGACGAGTTCTCGACCGCTGTCCACTCCTCGGCCGCTGTCCACGTGAGCGATCCCCGTCCGGTCCGCGGACACGGCGGGCGCCGCGGACCGGACGGGCGCCGCGGCTGAGGTCTCAGGAAGACTCCCGGGCGTCGTACTCCTCGCGGGCCGCGAGGACGTCGTCCATCGAGCCCTCCACGCAGTGGATGAGGGCGAGCAGCCGCTCGGCGACCTGGTGGCCCAGAGGAGTCAGTTCGTAGTCCACGCGGGGCGGGTTGGTCGGCTGGGCCTCGCGGTGCACCAGGCCGTCGCGCTCCAGCGCGTGCAGGGTCTGGGACAGCATCTTCTCGCTCACGCCGTCGACGCGGCGGCGCAGCTCGTTGAAGCGCAGCGAGCCCTCGTGCAGCGCGCCGAGCGTCAGTCCGCCCCAGCGGCCCGTGACGTGCTCCAGCGTGCCGCGCGACGGACATGCCTTGGCGAACACGTTGTAGGCGAGGTCGTCCTGTTCCTGCTCCTGGGTCATGCCGGTCATGGCGCAAGCGTACGCGAGTGCAGCGCTAGCGGGCAGGTTGCGCTAACCATAAGTTAGTGCTTTCCTGTGGTCACTGCCTTCGAGCTGCCCGTTCGGGCTATTCGAGTGCCCAAGAGGAGCAATCATCGTGACCACCCCTGTTGTGTCCATCGCCTACCACTCCGGCTACGGCCACACCGCCGTGCTCGCGGAGGCCGTCCGCGCCGGTGCCGCCGAAGCCGGTGCCGAGGTGCACCTGATCAAGGTGGACGAGATCACCGACGAGCAGTGGGAGACGCTGGACCGCTCGGACGTGATCGTCTTCGGCTCTCCCACCTACATGGGCACCGCGTCCGGCGCCTTCCACGTCTTCGCCGAGAAGTCCTCCCAGCGCTGGTTCGGGCAGGACTGGAAGGACAAGCTGGCGGCCGGCTTCACCAACTCCGGCTCCAAGAGCGGTGACAAGCTGCACACCCTGCAGTTCTTCCAGATCCTCGCCGGCCAGCACGGCATGCACTGGGTCAACCTCGGTCTGCACCCCGGCTGGAACAACAGCGAGGGCTCCGAGCACGACCTCAACCGCCTCGGCGTCTTCGCGGGCGCGGCCGCCCAGACCAACGTGGACCAGGGCCCGGAGGGCGTGCACAAGGCCGACGTGGCCACGGCCGAGCACCTGGGCCGCCGGGTGACGGAGACGGCGAAGGTGTTCGCGCGGGGGCGGGTCGCCGCGTAACGGGCTCGGTGCCCGACGAGCCCTGCCCATGGCCCCGAGCCGCCCAGGGCGACGATCAGGCCTCTGACCTGCGGTTCTCCTAGAAACCGAAGTCCTGTGTCCACCAAGGGCCACCGGACCCGAGGTGCACGCCGACGCCGAGGGTCTTGAAGTCGCAGTTCAGGATGTTGGCGCGGTGGCCGGGGCTTTTCATCCAGGCCTCCATCACGGCCGCCGCGTCCGCCTGGCCGCGGGCTATGTTCTCGCCGCCGAGACCGACTATGCCCGCCTTCGCGGCCCGGTCCCACGGGCCGGCCCCGTCCGGGTCGGTGTGGTCGAAGAAGTCACGCCCGGCCATGTCGCCGCTGAGGGCTTCGGCCAGCTTGGTCAGGGAGGAGTTCGCCGAGAGCGCGCTGCAGCCGACCTTCGCCCGCTCCTCGTTGACCAGCTTCAGCACCTCGGCCTCGGCGGCGGCCTCCGTCGACACCGTCACCGGCGGGGAGGACGCCGCCGGCGCCTTGGTCGCCTTGTGGGGCGGGGTGCCCTTCGACTTGGAGGGCGGGACGGCCGGCTCGGGCTTCTTCGACGGAGCCTTCGTCGGGGCGGCGGTGGAGGCAGACGCGGACGCGGAGGCCGAGGCGGACGGGGCGCTCGGCGAGGCCGAGCCCCCGGCGCCGCCGGCGGCGGGCGTGCCACCGCCCGGGCTGCTCACGCTGCCCGAGGTGCCGCCCTGCTCGCCGGCCGTGTTGCTCGGGGAGTCGACGGCCTGCACCCGGTCGCCGCCGGTGGTGCTCGTACCGCCGCCGAGCCGGTAGTTCTCCAGCCCGGGCACCACACCCGTGGCCACCGCGACCGTGCCGAGGGCGACGGCGGCGGAGACCCCGAGCAGACCCGTTCGCACCGGCTTCGCGGCCTTCTTCCTGCGCCGGTGCCGGGACGAGCCGCCGTCCGGAGTGAAGTCGCCCCCGCCGAAACCGGCCGGCGACGACATGTCCTCCATGGCGAACAGGTAGGCCGTGCTTCTGGCGTCGGCCTCGGCGTACGCCTCCGGGTTCAGATAGGGCGCGATGCCCATGGGGGAGCGGCCACCCGTGTACGAGTCCTGCGGGGTCCCGCCGTCCATGACGGAGCGGTGCGTGTGTGTGACCCCCGTGGCGCGGCCCGTGGCGGCGCGGCCGGCGGCTGAGCGTCGGTGGCGTCCCATGTCCTTGCCCTCTTCCTCGTCTCGCGGTCGACCGGTGCCTCGGTGTCGCGGTGCTGAGTGACTCCCTCTGGGCAAACCGGCTCACTCGATCGAGTGAGTTTCATATGAGAATCATTGCGTCGGGACGGTACCGCATGGCGCAGAGGGGGGACGTGTCCCGAGCGATATTGGGCAGTTAGGTTGCAGCCATGAGCGAGGATGTACGACTGGTCGCCTGGGTTCGCGGACGTGTCCAAGGTGTGGGTTTCCGCTGGTTCACGCGGGCGAAGGCGCTGGAGATCGGCGGCCTGAGTGGTTTTGCTCTCAATCTGGGCGACGGCCGCGTCCAGGTGGTGGCGGAGGGAGCGCGCGCGGGCTGCGAGGGGCTGCTGGACTGGCTCCAGGCCGGCGACACGCCCGGGCGGGTGGACGGTGTCACCGAGATCTGGGACACACCCCGGGGTGGCTACGACGGCTTCGCCATCCGCTGAACCGATTCTCTGGAGCCCCGCAGGTCGGCCCGCTCATTTCCGCCCCTGGCACCTGTCCGACAGCGGAAATGGGCTGGTGGTTGCCAACAAGAGTCCGGCATGGGAGGCTCCGCTGATACAGCTGATCGTCACGCCCTGAGGGCCCCCGCAGGAATCGCAGCGCCGCCGTCCACCGGCCGCGTGCGCCGGGTTTGCCCGCCATTGCAGGGCGTGATCGTGTTGACCGTCAAACTTTTTGGTGAGACGCTGAAAGCCCCGCGCACCTTAGCTGTTTGGCATGTAGGAACGGCAGAGCAACACTCGAATATGCCAGGCACCGCGGGTGCGAATCCCTCACGACCCACACCGCATCGGTCGGTCACTCAGTGTGGAGGACCATCCATCATGGCAAAGGCGCTTCTCGGTTACGTCGGCGGCTCCGACCCTCGACTCCTCGCCGAGATGCGACGGCTGCAGCAGCGCGTCCAGGACCTGGAGTCCGAGCTCGTACGGATCCAGGCCGAAAACGACGAGCTGACGGCTGCCGCCTCTCAGGACAGGATCATGGAGAGCATCGACGCACACCAGGCGGAGCCTGCGCTCACCTGATCGCTGCATCGCTCCACGACAGCAGTCGCAGCGGTTGGGCTGCCGGTATCAACCGCATCGTTGTCAGACAGATTGAAACTCAGTTGTCAGAGTTGCAAGGGACGCTTCGGCGTCCCTTCTTTCTTTCTCCGTGCATCCTTTCACCCTCTTTAACGTCTGGTGTGCCCTGCATGTTCAATGGCGAAACCGTGGGGTTGCGAGTGTTCGTGGAGTGAGATAGCGGCGCCGGGTAGAGTCCAGCGGCGTGCACCTCAAGGCCCTGACCCTCCGCGGGTTCAAGTCGTTCGCCTCGGCGACCACGCTCCGGTTCGAACCGGGGATCACGTGTGTCGTCGGCCCGAACGGCTCGGGCAAGTCCAACGTCGTGGACGCGCTCAGCTGGGTCATGGGCGAGCAGGGCGCCAAGTCGCTGCGCGGCGGCAAGATGGAGGACGTCATCTTCGCCGGCACCACCGGCCGCCCTCCGCTGGGCCGCGCCGAGGTGTCCCTGACCATCGACAACTCCGACGGGGCGCTGCCCATCGAGTACGCCGAGGTCACCATCACGCGGATCATGTTCCGCAACGGCGGCAGCGAGTACCAGATCAACGGCGACACCTGCCGCCTCCTGGACATCCAGGAACTCCTGTCCGACTCCGGCATCGGCCGCGAGATGCACGTCATCGTCGGCCAGGGCCAGCTCGACTCCGTCCTGCACGCGGATCCGATGGGCCGCCGGGCCTTCATCGAAGAGGCCGCGGGAGTCCTGAAGCACCGCAAGCGCAAGGAGAAGGCGCTGCGGAAACTGGACGCGATGCAGGCCAACCTCGCGCGCGTGCAGGACCTCACCGACGAGCTGCGCCGCCAGCTGAAGCCGCTCGGCCGCCAGGCGGCGGTCGCCCGCAGGGCCGCCGTCATCCAGGCCGATCTCCGCGATGCGCGCCTCAGGCTGCTCGCCGACGACCTCGTACGACTGCGCGAGGCCCTGAAGACAGAGATCGCCGACGAGGCGGCCCTGAAGGAGCGGAAGGATGCCGCCGAGCAGGAACTGAAGAAGGCGCTCCAGCGGGAGGCCCTGCTGGAGGACGAGGTACGGCAGCTCACACCACGCCTCCAGCGCGCCCAGCAGACCTGGTACGAGCTGTCCCAGCTGGCCGAACGCGTGCGCGGCACCGTCTCGCTTGCCGACGCCCGGGTGAAGAGCGCCACCTCCGCACCCCCCGAGGAGCGGCGCGGCCGTGACCCCGAGGACATGGAGCGCGAGGCCGCCCGCATCCGCGAGCAGGAGGCCGAGCTGGAGGCGGCCCTGGAGGCGGCCCAGCGCGCCCTCGACGACACCGTCGCCCACCGCGCCGAACTGGAGCGCGCCCTCACCGTCGAGGAACGCCGCCTCAAGGACGTCGCCCGCGCCATCGCCGACCGCCGCGAAGGGCTGGCCCGCCTCTCCGGGCAGGTGAACGCGGCCCGCTCGCGCGCCGCTTCCGCCCAGGCCGAGATCGACCGGCTGGCCGCCGCCCGTGACGAGGCCCAGGAGCGCGCCGTCCGGGCCCAGGAGGAGTACGAGGCCCTGCAGACCGAGGTCGACGGCCTGGACGCGGACGACGCCGACCTCGCCGAACAGCACGAGGCGGCGAAACGGCAGCTCGCCGAGGCCGAGTCCGCGCTGAGCGCGGCCCGCGAGGCGGCCACCGCGGCCGAGCGCAGGCGCGCCGCGACCCAGGCCCGCCACGAGGCACTGGCGCTGGGCCTGCGCCGCAAGGACGGCACCGGAATACTGCTGGCGGCCCGGGACCGGCTCACCGGAGTACTGGGTCCGGCGGCGGAGCTGCTGACGGTGGCCCCCGGTCACGAGGTCGCGCTCGCCGCCGCCTTCGGTGCCGCCGCCGACGCCGTCGCCGTGTCCAGCCCGTCCTCCGCCGCCGAGGCGATCCGGCTGCTGCGCAAGCAGGACGGAGGCCGCGCCACCCTGCTGCTCAGCGGGGCGCCCGACGGCCAACCGCAGCAGCCGCGCCCCGACGGGCCCCCGTTCGCCGCCGACCTGGTCCGCGGCCCCGCCGAACTCATGACTGCCGTGCGCCGCCTGCTGCGCGGGATCGTCGTCGTCGGAACCCTGGAGGACGCCGAGGACCTCGTCTACGCGCACCCCGAGCTGACCGCCGTCACCGCCGAGGGCGACCTGCTCGGCGCGCACTTCGCGCACGGTGGGTCGGCCGGGGCGCCCAGTCTGCTGGAGGTGCAGGCCTCCGTGGACGAGGCGGCCGCGGAGCTGGAGGAGCTGGCCGTGCGCTGCGCGGAGCTGTCCGAGGCGCAGCACGCGGCGGCCGGGCTGCGCACCGGGGCCGCCGCGCTGGTGGAGGAGCTGGGGGAGCGGCGGCGGGCCGCCGACCGGGAGAAGTCGTCCGTGGCCCAGCAGCTCGGCCGGCTCGCCGGGCAGGCGCGCGGCGCCGCCGGGGAGGCCGAGCGGTCGGCCGCGGCCGCCGCACGCGCGCAGGAGGCGCTGGAGAAGGCCGTGCAGGAGGCCGAGGAGCTGGCGGAACGGCTGGCGGTCGCCGAGGAGATGCCGGTCGAGGAGGAGCCCGACACCTCGGTGCGGGACCGGCTCTCCGCCGACGGCGCCAACGCCCGGCAGACCGAGATGGAGGCCCGGCTTCAGGTCCGTACGCACGAGGAACGCGTCAAGGGACTCGCGGGGCGGGCCGACTCGCTGGACCGGGCCGCCCGCGCGGAACGCGAGGCACGCGCGCGTGCCGAGCAGCGGCGGGCCCGGCTGCGGCACGAGGCGGCCGTGGCCGAGGCCGTCGCCTCCGGTGCCCGGCAGCTGCTCGCGCACGTCGAGGTGTCCCTGGCCCGCGCCGAGCGGGAGCGGGCCGTCGCCGAGGCCGCCAAGGCCGCGCGGGAGCAGGAGCTGACCGCGGCGCGTACCGCCGGGCGCGATCTCAAGGGTGAACTCGACAAGCTGACGGATTCGGTGCACCGGGGCGAGGTGCTCGGGGCCGAGAAGCGGCTGCGGATCGAGCAGCTGGAGACCAAGGCGCTGGAGGAGCTGGGCGTCGAGCCGGCGGGGCTGATGACGGAGTACGGCCCGCACCAGCTGGTGCCGCCCTCGCCCCCCGCCGAGGGCGAGGAGCTGCCCGAGGACCCCGAGCATCCGCGCAACCGGCCCAGGCCCTTCGTGCGGGCCGAGCAGGAGAAGCGGCTCAAGGCTGCCGAGCGGGCCTACCAGCAGCTGGGCAAGGTCAATCCGCTGGCGCTGGAGGAGTTCTCGGCGCTGGAGGAGCGGCACAAGTTCCTCAGCGAGCAGCTGGAGGACCTGAAGAAGACCCGGGCCGACCTTCTCCAGGTGGTGAAGGAGGTGGACGAGCGCGTCGAGCAGGTCTTCACCGAGGCCTACCGGGACACCGCACGCGAGTTCGAGGGCGTGTTCAGCCGCCTCTTTCCGGGCGGCGAGGGACGTCTGGTGCTGACCGACCCCGACAACATGCTCACCACGGGCGTGGACGTCGAGGCCCGGCCGCCGGGCAAGAAGGTCAAGCGGCTCTCGCTGCTGTCGGGCGGCGAGCGGTCGCTGACGGCGGTGGCGCTGCTGGTGTCGATCTTCAAGGCCCGGCCGAGCCCGTTCTATGTCATGGACGAGGTCGAGGCCGCCCTGGACGACACCAACCTCCAGCGGCTGATCCGGATCATGCAGGAGCTGCAGGAGGCCTCGCAGCTGATCGTGATCACGCACCAGAAGCGCACGATGGAGGTCGCCGACGCGCTCTACGGCGTCTCCATGCAGGGCGACGGTGTGTCGAAGGTCATCTCCCAGCGCCTTCGCTAGACCCGTGCCTCTTGCACCTATCCTCACCTGCGCTTCCCGTCAGCTTCACTTCTTGAACTCAAAGGTCGATTCGTGCGCTAAAAAGTCACATCACTTGAACTATTGACTTCGAAACTTGAAGACATAGTCTCTGCAACGTTGCTTTTACCTTCAGGTTGAAGGGCTCACCCCCACCCGGCAGCGTTGCCGTGGCCCCAGGAGTTTTTCGTGACCAGCACAGCGCAGGCACCTCAGTCAGGAGCCAGGACGGCTCACCCCGAGCATCTCGGGCACGTCATCTTCATCGCGGCGGCCGCCGCCATGGGCGGTTTCCTGTTCGGCTACGACAGCTCCGTGATCAACGGCGCCGTCGAGGCCATCCGGGACCGCTATGACATCGGCTCCGCGGCGCTGGCCCAGGTCATCGCCATCGCCCTGATCGGCTGCGCCATCGGTGCCGCGACCGCCGGCCGGATGGCCGACCGCATCGGCCGCATCCGGGTCATGCAGATCGCCGCCCTGCTGTTCACGGTCAGCGCCGTCGGTTCGGCACTGCCCTTCTCGCTGTGGGACTTCGCCCTCTGGCGCGTCGTCGGCGGCTTCGCCATCGGCATGGCCTCGGTGATCGGCCCCGCCTACATAGCCGAGGTCGCCCCGCCGGCCTACCGCGGCCGCCTCGGCTCCTTCCAGCAGGCCGCGATCGTCATCGGCATCGCCATCTCCCAGCTGGTCAACTGGGGTCTGCTCAACGCCTCCGGCGGCGACCAGCGCGGCAAGCTGATGGGCCTCGAGGCCTGGCAGGTCATGCTCGGAGTGATGGTCGTCCCGGCCGTCCTGTACGGCCTGCTCTCCTTCGCGATCCCCGAGTCCCCGCGCTTCCTCATCTCCGTCGGCAGGCGTGAGCGCGCCCGCGAGATCCTCGCCGAGGTCGAGGGCGACATCGACCTGGACGCCCGCGTCGCCGAGATCGAGCACGCGATGACCAGCGAGCACAGGTCCACGTTCAAGGACCTGCTCGGTGGCGGCTTCTTCTTCAAGCCGATCGTCTGGGTCGGCATCGGCCTGTCGGTCTTCCAGCAGTTCGTCGGCATCAACGTCGCGTTCTACTACTCCTCGACGCTGTGGCAGTCGGTCGGTGTCGACCCGACGGACTCGTTCTTCTACTCCTTCACGACGTCGATCATCAACATCGTCGGCACCGTGATCGCGATGATCTTCGTGGACCGCGTCGGCCGCCGTCCGCTCGCGCTCATCGGCTCGGTCGGCATGGCCGTCGGCCTCGCGCTGGAGGCCTGGGCCTTCTCGTACCACCTGGTGGACGGCAAGCTGCCCGCCACCCAGGGCTGGATCGCCCTGGTCGCCGCCCACGTGTTCGTCCTCTTCTTCGCCCTGTCCTGGGGCGTGGTCGTCTGGGTCATGCTCGGCGAGATGTTCCCGAACAGGATCCGCGCCGCCGCCCTGGGCGTGGCCGCCGCCGCGCAGTGGCTCGCCAACTGGGCCATCACCGCGAGCTTCCCGTCGCTGGCCGACTGGAACCTGTCCGGCACCTACGTGATCTACACGGTCTTCGCCGCGCTCTCCGTCCCGTTCGTCCTGAAGTTCGTCAAGGAGACGAAGGGCAAGGCGCTGGAGGAGATGGGGTAACTCCCGCAGTCCCGAGGAGACGGGCCAAGTCCCCGCTGCCCTTCTCCTCGTACCGTCCGCCGCCCCCGGCCCGGCCACTGCCCGGACCGGGGGCGGCGGTGTCGTCTGCGCAGGCTCACCGGACGACGCCGTGGGACCCGGGCCGCCGGGCGCTTGTCCGGCACGGGGAGGATCCGGGCACCCGGCGAGCGCACCGGGTCCGCTCCCTCCACTTCGCGGCGTTGTCGCCGCAGGTCAGCCGCTCAGCCCCGGAAGCACCCGCTCCGCGAACAGCCGCAGGCTCCGCCACCCCTCCTCCACCGGCATCCCGCCCGCCAGCGGATGCAGGACGAGACTGTCCAGCCCCTGGGCCACGCACTGCTCCGGGGTGACGATCCGGTAGACGCCCTCGGCGCGCAGCTCCTCGACGGTCGTGGCCGCCGACCGCACCGCCGAGCGGATGTCGCGGGACTGCCAGGAGGCGTACGTCCGGGCCTCGTGCAGGAAGTGCTCGCCGTACTCGGCCCACGACCGGTCCGGGTCCTCGGAGAGATGCAGCAGCGGTGTCTCGGCGGCGGGCATCATCGTCCAGCCCTCGGTGCCGTGCACGGTGAGCTGCTCCTTGTAGTACGACTCCAGCTCCGGCAGATGCGCGCTCGGGAAGAACGGCAGGCCGAGCCGGGCGGCCCGGCGGGCGGCGGCCTTCGAGGAACCGCCGACCAGCAGCAGGGGATGCGGATCGGTGTACGGGCGCGGGGTGAGCCGTACCGTACGGCCCCGGTACTCGAACTCCTCGCCGGTCCACGCCTTCAGCAGGGTCTCCAGCAGCTCGTCCTGGAGCCGGCCCCGCCGCTTCCAGTCCACGTCGAACAGGGCGTACTCCTCGGGCCGGTAGCCGATACCGGCCACCGTCACCAGCCGCCCGCCGCTCAGCAGATCCAGCACCGCGATCTCCTCGGCCAGCCGCAGCGGATCGTGCAGCGGGCCGATCACCGCGGACACCGTCACCGCGATCCTGCGGGTCGCCCCGAACACCGCACCCGCGAAGGCGAAGGGCGAAGGGAGCCAGTTGTTGTCGGCGCCGTGGTGCTCCTCGGTCTGCACGGTGCTGATCCCGTGCTCGTCCGCGTACGCGGCCATCTCCAGGGCGGCCCGGTAGCGGGCGGCGAGCGCGGCGGGGGTGGCGCCGGGAGCAACGAGGTTGAACCGTACGACCGTGACGGGCATGGGAAGTCCCCCTCCGGTGCGACTTGTCGGAGGGGGACGGTAGCTGACGGCACGTCAGATGGCCATGGATGCGGCACGGGACGGCCGTAGGCTCACCCCATGACCGATCCCGAACCCACGGATGCGCAGGCAGAGGCGGCGCGGGGGCATATCGCCCTCTGGCTCGACCCGGAGGACGCGCGATGGCTCGCCCGCCACTGCTGCTGCCCGGACGACGCGGCGGAGGAGACGCATGACCGCTGTCTCCGCCTCCGCTTCCGGGCGAGCGTGGCCCTGCACCGGAGCGGACTGCACGGCTGAGACCGCTCAGACGCCGGCGGCCGCGGGCTCCTCGACGGGCTCGGCGGCCTTCTCGGGGGTCACCACCGCCGGCTTCGGCAGCGCCAGGTAGAGCAGGCCGGAGATCACGATCGTGGCGACCCAGCCGAGGCCGTACTCGCCGACGACGTTGTTCTTCGCCAGCGGGCCGGTGAACCAGTCCGAGGTGGTGAACATCAGGCCGCCCACCAGGCCGATCGCCCAGGCGGCCACCGCGGCGGGGGAGAAGCCGCCCCGGTACCAGTAGGCACTGGTGCGCGTGGTGTCGGTCATGGCCCGGCCGTCGTACTCGGTCCGGCGGAGCATGTCCGCGCCGAACACACCGACCCAGGCGGAGAAGGCCACCGCGAGCAGGGAGAGGAAGGCGATGAAGGAGCCCATGAAGCTCGTCGCCACCAGCATCAGCACCCCGCCGAAGATCAGCGAGATCACGGCGTTGACCGAGACCGCCCAGTGCCGCGGCACCCTGAAGCCGAGGGTCTGCGCGGTGAAGCCGGCGGAGTACATCGACATCGAGTTGATCAGCAGCATGCCGATCAGCGCGATCAGCAGATACGGCACCGCGATCCAGGTCGGCAGGATCTCGCCGAGGAAGGACACCGGGTCGGAGGCCGAGGCCAGGTCCGGCGTGGACACGGCCATCACCACGCCCATCAGCACCATCGGCAGGACGACGATCCCGGCGCCGCCCACCGCCGTGCCCACGATCGCCTTCGACGACGCCGTGCGCGGCAGATAGCGGGTGAAGTCCGGTGCCGACGGGATCCAGCTGACGCCGCCCGCCGCGATCATGCCGATACCGGTGATCACCGCGGCCGTGGAACCGGCTCCGTGGTCCATCACCTTCGACCAGTCCGTGTTCACCGCCAGGTACACCAGGACCAGGACCGAGAAGACACCGAAGAAGTAGGTCGCGTACTTGTTGCACCTCTGGACGGCGTTGATGCCCAGCCCGGAGATCGCGAAGGTCGCGACCACGAAGACCAGCAGCATCACCATGTCCAGCACGCTGTTGGCCTTGATCCCGAGCACGATGTCCAGGATGGTGAGCATCGCGTAGGCGCCGGTCACCGCGTTGATCGTCTCCCAGCCCCAGCGGGCGACCCAGATCAGCGAACCGGGCAGCAGATTGCCGCGCTGCCCGAACACCGCCCGCGACAACGCCATGCCGGGCGCCCCGCCGCGCTTGCCCGCGATGCCGATCAGCCCGACCAGGCCGTACGACACGATCGGCGCGGCGACCGCGACGACGAGCGCCTGCCAGATGTTCAGGTGGTATGCCACCACCAGGCTCGCGCCCATGGTGAGCAGCAGCACGCTGATGTTGGCGCCGACCCAGGTCGGAAACAGCTCCCGGGTTCTCGCGGTGCGCTCGTGGTCGGGTACCTGCTCGATGCCACGGGTCTCGAGAGCGCCTTCGGTCTCGGCTGTCTTGCTCATGAAGAAGGATGCCTAGGGGTGGGGGAACTGGGGACGTGGGGACTCTACGCGCGTCGACAGAGTCGCTGCCATCGTACTTTGGTCCGACTCCTCGCTGTACGGGTCGTTTGTCTCTCGGAGGAAGACACAAGCCGGGCTCTGCCGTAACCCATGGCTGATACTGGACGGGTTATGGAAACCGTCATCCTTGCTGTAGTCATCGCCGTGGTCGTGCTCGGCGCGCTCGGCGGGCTCATCATCGGCAGCCGGCGCCGGAAGCCGCTGCCCCCGCCGCCGCCCGCCGCGCCCGACATCACCGCGCCACCGGCCGAGCCGCATGTCGGCGAAGAGGCCGAGACGCCGCGCGACGAACCGCGCCGGACGATCGAGGAGGTGGATCTCCCCGGCGGCTCGGCACCGGTCGCCGTGGAGGAGCCCCCCACTGTCGAGGCTCCCGAGATCGAGATCCCGGAGCCCACCGCCGGGCGGCTGGTCCGCCTGCGCACCCGCCTGTCCCGCTCGCAGAACGCCCTGGGCAAGGGCCTGCTCACGCTGCTGTCCCGCGAGCACCTCGACGAGGACACCTGGGAGGAGATCGAGGACACGCTGCTCACCGCGGACGTCGGCGTCCAGCCGACCCAGGAGCTGGTCGAGGGCCTGCGCGAGCGCGTCAAGGTGCTCGGCACCCGCACGCCGGAGGAGCTGCGTGGCCTGCTGCGCGCGGAGCTGCTCAAGCTGGTCGGCACCGACGCCGACCGCACGGTGAAGACCGAGCCCGAGGACCGCAAGCCCGGCATCGTGATGGTCGTAGGCGTCAACGGCACCGGCAAGACCACCACCACCGGCAAGCTCGCCCGCGTCCTGGTCGCCGACGGCCGCACGGTCGTCCTCGGCGCCGCCGACACCTTCCGGGCCGCCGCCGCCGACCAGCTGCAGACCTGGGGCGAGCGCGTCGGCGCCTACACCGTGCGCGGGCCGGAGGGCGGCGACCCCGCCTCCGTCGCCTTCGACGCGGTCAAGGAGGGCAAGGAGATGGGGGTCGACGTCGTCCTCATCGACACCGCCGGCCGCCTGCACACCAAGACCGGTCTCATGGACGAGCTGGGCAAGGTCAAGCGCGTGGTCGAGAAGCACGCGCCGCTGGACGAGGTGCTGCTCGTCCTCGACGCCACCACCGGCCAGAACGGTCTGGTGCAGGCCCGTGTGTTCGCCGAGGTCGTGGACATCACCGGCATCGTGCTGACCAAGCTGGACGGCACGGCGAAGGGCGGCATCGTGGTCGCGGTCCAGCGCGAGCTGGGGGTGCCGGTCAAGCTGGTCGGCCTCGGCGAGGGCTCGGACGACCTGGCGCCCTTCGAGCCCGAGGCGTTCGTGGATGCCCTTATCGGCGACTGAGCACCGGGTGCGTCCACCCGCCGCTTCGAGGAAGCGCCCGCTCCCAAGGTGCAGTTGGGGGCGGGCGCTTCGCCCTGTGCGGCGCCTCTACGGTGTGCTCACGCCCGCGCCCGCGACCGGTGTGCCACATACGCCAGCGTGCCCAGCAGCAGCCGGGCCGCCGGCGGCCGGGTCGCCGCGTCCAGCGCCGGCGGCCGCAGCCAGCGCACCGGACCGAGGCCGCCCCGGTCGGAGGGCGGGGCGGTGACGTACGCGCCCGGGCCGAGCCCGCGCAGATCCAGGGCGGACGGGTCGTCCCAGCCCATGCGGTAGAGCAGCTCGGGGAGCTCGGCGGCGGCGCCCGGGGCGACGAAGAAGTGGGCGCGGCCGTCCGGGGTCGCGGTGACCGGGCCGAGCGGGAGGCCCATGCGCTCCAGACGGACCAGGGCGCGGCGCCCGGCGGGCTCGGCGACCTCGATCACGTCGAACGCGCGCCCGACGGGCAGCATTGCCGACGCGCCCGGGAACTCGCCCCAGGCCTTGCTCACCTCGTCGAGCGTGGCCCCGGCCGGCACCTGGGGCGCGAAGTCGAGAGGATGTGCACCCGGCGCCCGGCACTCTCCGTGTCCGCAGGAGCAGGCGCCCGCCGCGGCCCGTGCGCCCGGCACCACGTCCCAGCCCCACAGCCCGGTGAACTCGGCGACGGCGGTGCACTCCGACGAGCGGCCGCGCCGACGCGTGCCGGAGCGGATCTCGCGAATGCCGCCGATCGTGAAGCCCATGCCCCCTCCAACGGGTCCGGCGCGCCGGTGGTTACGAAACGGAACGAGACGAAAGCGGAACGTGACGCTACGGCTCCGACTTCCCTCATTCCCGTGAGGCCAAGACGGCGCATTGCAGCACCACGGGTGGTGCACCGGGGTTCGCGCGCCCTGGCGTGCGTCACTCCGCCTACTTCCGGTCGTCCTGTGTCAAGTGAATCGCGTGCGGGCGACCGTGAGTTCATTCGAAGGGGTGGCGAATGGTGGCGTTTCAGGGATCGCCATGGCTGGGTCGGTGATCGTAGGATTACTGTGAGTGTGCGAGGCCTGGGGGCACATGCACCTGTGGGTATGCCGGAGGCAAGTCGTCACCTAGTTCGAAGGGTGAGAACCGGCGGACAGGAAGCCGTATTTACCGGCATTCTGATAGGGCTTGGCGCATTCGGGCGACAAGTGGTCTCAGGGATGGGGGCGTTCCAGTGGGCGGCAACGGCGGTAGCGGGACGAACGCTGACAAGCGCCCCAACGAGCTGCTCGGCTCGTGGTTCGTGCGCAGTGGCTGGTCCAAGGGCGAGCTGGCCCGCCAAGTGAACCGCAGGGCCCGTCAGTTGGGTGCCAACCACATCTCCACGGACACCTCGCG
This sequence comes from Streptomyces sp. NPDC101151, assembly GCF_044768335.1. Lineage (NCBI taxonomy): Bacteria > Bacillati > Actinomycetota > Actinomycetes > Kitasatosporales > Streptomycetaceae > Streptomyces > Streptomyces sp. NPDC101151. The sequence goes on from NZ_JBIWPP010000011.1 coordinate 97,555, forward strand.
GGTGCGCCGCTGGCTGGACGGGGAGAACCCGCGCGAGCCGATCCCGCGGATCCTCTCCGAGCTGTTCTCCGAGCGCTTCGGCTGTGTCGTCTCCATCGAGGACCTCGGTCTGCGCGCCGCCCGCCAGGCACCCTCCGCGTCCGGTGTCGACCTGCCCTGGACGGGCCCGCAGACGGTGGCCCTGCTCAGCGAGTTCTCGCGCAGCGACCTGATGCTGGCGCGGCGCGGCTTCCTCGGGACCTCGCTGGCCCTGTCCGCGGGCCCGTCCCTCATCGAGCCCATGCAGCGCTGGCTCGTGCCGACCCCCTCCTCGCCGGTCCCGCCCGAGCCGGAACCCGCCTTCGAGTCCCGCAGGCCCGGCCGGCTGTCCAAGCCCGAGCTGGACCTGCTGGAGTCCACCACCCGGATGTTCCGCCAGTGGGACGCCCAGTGCGGCGGCGGTCTGCGCCGCAAGGCGGTCGTCGGCCAGCTGCACGAGGTCACCGACCTCCTCCAGGAACCGCAGCCCGAGGCCACCACCCGCAAGCTCTTCAAGGTCGCCGCAGAACTCGCCGAACTCGCCGGCTGGATGTCGTACGACGTCGGGCTCCAGCCCACCGCGCAGAAGTACTTCGTCCTCGCCCTGCACGCCGCCAAGGAGGCCGGCGACAAGCCGCTCGGCTCCTACGTCCTCTCCAGCATGAGCCGCCAGATGATCCATCTGGGCCGGCCCGACGACGCCCTGGAGCTGATCCACCTCGCCCAGTACGGCAGCCGCGACTGCGCGAGCCCGCGCACCCAGTCCATGCTGTATGCGATGGAGGCCCGCGCCTACGCCAACATGGGCCAGCCCGGCAAATGCAAGAGGGCGGTCCGGATGGCCGAGGACACCTTCGGCGAGGCCGACGAGTGGGACGAGCCGGACCCCGACTGGATCCGCTTCTTCTCCGAGGCCGAGCTGTACGGGGAGAACTCCCACTCCTTCCGCGACCTCGCCTACGTCGCCGGACGCAGCCCCACCTACGCCTCGCTGGCCGAGCCGCTGATGCAGCGCGCGGTGGAGCTGTTCGCCAAGGACGGCGAGCACCAGCGGTCGTATGCGCTGAACCTGATCGGGATGGCCACCGTGCACCTGCTCGAGCGCGAGCCCGAGCGCAGCACGGAGTACGCCTCGCAGGCCATGCAGATCGCGAAGAAGGTCCGCTCCGAGCGTGTGAACACTCGTATCCGAAAGACGGTCGACACGGCCGTGCGCGACTTCGGTGATCTCGCCGCCGTGGTCGACCTCACCGATCAGCTCGCCGTCGACCTGCCGGAGACCGCCGAAGCGGTCTGACCACCGCAGGACACGCATGCCCCGGCCGCGGCCGGTCCTCCCGAACTGCCCGACTCGGCTCCCCCATGCCAGGTCATCGAGAGGCCGCCGCGGCCGGCCTCTTTTGTGCGCCCGAGCCGGGGCCCTCCCGTTGACGCGGCTGCTCGCCGTCGTGGTTCATCCGCGCGTGGTTGCGGTGCCACTCGCGATGGTTGCGTCACGATAACGATCGGCGCGCCGGACATCCGGCAGTTCATGCACGCGTAACACGCCAGGTGCCTTCGTCACCCCTGCGAAACAACGAGGGGCGTCCACCGAAACCGCGCTGCGCCAATCTCATGGCGCATAACCGGCCCACCCCTCACTGACCGGACCGCTCAGGCACCGCCCGCACGGGGCCGTACAACCGACGAGGAGACGCCGATGGCACCAGCCATCACGCTTGCCGCGGAGGCACCCAAACTGTCATCCGCAAACACAGGCTTCATGCTCATCTGTTCCGCCCTGGTGCTGCTCATGACCCCGGGTCTGGCCTTCTTCTACGGGGGCATGGTCCGGGTCAAGAGCACCCTCAACATGCTGATGATGAGCTTCATCAGCATGGGCATCGTCACCATTCTGTGGGTGCTCTACGGCTTCTCCCTCGCCTTCGGCACGAACAACAGCCTCATCGGCTGGAACTCCGACTGGCTCGGGCTCAGCAACATCGGCCTGACGGAGCTGTGGGACGGCTACACCATCCCGATCTTCGTCTTCATGGTCTTCCAGCTGATGTTCGCGATCATCACCCCGGCCCTGATAAGCGGCGCCCTCGCGGACCGCGTCAAGTTCTCGGCGTGGTCGCTGTTCATCGCCCTGTGGGTCACCGTCGTCTACGTCCCGGTCGCCCACTGGGTCTGGGGTGCCGACGGCTGGGCCTACAAGCTCGGTGTGATCGACTTCGCCGGTGGTACGGCGGTCCACATCAACGCGGGTGCCGCGGCGCTCGGCGTGATCCTGGTCATCGGCAAGCGCGTCGGCTTCAAGAAGGACCCGATGCGCCCGCACAGCCTCCCGCTGGTCATGCTCGGCGCAGGGCTCCTGTGGTTCGGCTGGTTCGGCTTCAACGCGGGCTCGTGGCTCGGCAACGACGACGGCGTCGGCGCGCTGATGTTCGTCAACACGCAGGTCGCCACCGCCGCCGCCATGCTGGCCTGGCTCGCCTACGAGAAGATCCGGCACGGCGCGTTCACCACGCTGGGCGCCGCCTCCGGCGCGGTCGCCGGTCTGGTCGCCATCACCCCCTCCGGTGGCGCGGTCTCCCCGCTGGGCGCGATCGCCGTCGGCGCCATCGCCGGTGTCGCCTGCGCCGCGGCCGTCGGCCTGAAGTTCCGGTTCGGCTACGACGACTCGCTCGACGTCGTCGGCGTCCACATGGTCGGCGGCATCATCGGCTCCCTGCTCATCGGCTTCTTCGCCACCGGCAAGGGCCAGTCCACCGCGACGGGCGTCTTCTACGGCGACCACTCCTTCAGTCAGCTGTGGAAGCAGTGCGCCGGTGTCGGCGCGGTCCTCGCCTACTCCCTGATCGCCTCCGCGGTCCTGGCCTTCCTGATCGACAAGACCATCGGGATGCGGGTTTCCGAGGACGAGGAGATCTCGGGCATCGACCAGGCGGAGCACGCCGAGACCGCATACGACTTCAGCGGCACCGGCGGCGGTGTCATCGGCTCCGTCGCGGGCTCCTCGGCCGCGGCCGCCGCGCAGAACAAGAAGGTGGACGCATGAAGCTCATCACCGCCGTCGTCAAGCCCCACCGGCTTGACGAGATCAAGGAGGCGCTGCAGGCCTTCGGCGTCCACGGGCTGACGGTCACCGAAGCGAGCGGTTACGGTCGTCAGCGGGGCCACACCGAGGTCTACCGTGGTGCCGAGTACACCGTCGACCTGGTCCCCAAGATCCGCATCGAGGTGCTGGCCGAGGACGGCGACGCCGAGCAGCTGATCGAGGTCATCGTCAAGGCGGCCCGCACCGGCAAGATCGGTGACGGCAAGGTGTGGTCCCTGCCGGTCGAGACGGCTGTCCGGGTCCGCACCGGCGAGCGCGGCCCGGACGCGCTCTGACACGACAGAAGGACAGGAGTCGCTGGGTGACGCGTACGGATGTGCCGAAAGAAGCGGATGGCCCGGGACCCAGTGGCTACGCGGCGGCCCGGCTGCGCCTCCTCACCGAGGGGGCGCGGTCCGGGCCGCCGCGCCGTACCGCCCTCGCCGAGCTGACCGACGACTGGCTCGCCGGACTCTTCACCGCGGCGGCCGGGCAGCTCAGGGGCGTCTCCCTCGTCGCCGTCGGCGGCTACGGCCGCGGCGAGCTGTCCCCGCGCAGCGACCTCGACCTCCTGCTGCTGCACGACGGCAGCGACCTCGGTACGGTCGCCGCCGTGGCCGACCGCCTCTGGTATCCCGTCTGGGACCTCGGCCTCGCCCTCGACCACTCCGTACGCACCCAGGCGGAGGCCCGCAAGACGGCCGGCGAGGATCTGAAAGTCCAGCTCGGCCTTCTGGACGCGCGCCACCTCGCCGGCGACCTGGCCCTCACCGCAGGTCTGCGCACGGCCGTCCTGGCCGACTGGCGCAACCAGGCCCCCAAACGCCTCCCCGAACTCCAGGAACTGTGCGGCGAGCGCGCCGAACGCCAGGGCGAGCTGCAGTACCTCCTGGAACCCGACCTCAAGGAGGCCCGCGGCGGCCTCAGGGACGCCACCGCCCTGCGCGCCGTGGCCGCATCCTGGCTGGCCGACGCCCCCCGCGAGGGCCTCGCGGACGCGCGCCGGCGCCTGCTCGACGTCCGGGACGCCCTGCACCTGGCCACCGGCCGGGCCACCGACCGGCTCGCGCTGCAGGAACAGGACCAGGTGGCGGCCGAGCTGGGCCTGCTGGACGCCGACACCCTGCTGCGGCAGGTGTACGAAGCCGCGCGCGTGATCTCGTACGCCAGTGATGTCACCTGGCGCGAGGTGGGGCGCGTGCTGCGCTCGCGGGCCGTCCGTCCGCGGCTGCGCGCCATGCTGGGCGGCGGCAAGCCCGTCCCCGAGCGCTCCCCGCTGGCCGAGGGTGTGGTGGAACAGGACGGCGAGGTGGTGCTCGCCCGCGCCGCGCGCCCTGACCGCGACCCCGTGCTCCCGCTGCGTGCCGCGGCCGCCGCCGCACAGGCCGGACTCCCGCTCTCTCTGCACGCCGTACGGCGCATGGCCGCCGCCGCACGCCCCCTGCCCACACCCTGGCCCGCGGAGGCACGTGAACAGCTGGTCACCCTGCTCGGCTCCGGCCGCCCGACCATCGATGTCTGGGAGGCCCTGGAAGCGGAGGGCCTGATCAGCCACCTGCTGCCGGACTGGGAACGGGTCCGCTGCCGCCCGCAGCGCAACGCCGTCCACCTCTGGACCGTGGACCGGCACCTGATCGAGACCGCGGTCCGTGCCTCCGAGCTGACCCGCCGCGTCAGCCGCCCCGACCTTCTCCTCGTCTCCGCGCTGCTGCACGACATCGGCAAGGGCTGGCCCGGCGACCACTCCGTGGCCGGTGAGATCATCGCCAAGGACGTGGCCGCGCGGATCGGCTTCGACCGCGCGGACGTGGCGGTGCTGTCCACCCTCGTACGGCACCATCTGCTGCTGATCGAGACGGCCACCCGGCGCGACCTGGAGGACCCCGCGACCGTCCGCTCCGTCGCCGAGGCCGTCGGCACCCAGAGCACCCTGGAACTGCTGCACGCCCTCACCGAGGCGGACGCCCTCGCCACCGGCCCCGCCGCCTGGTCGTCCTGGCGCGGTTCCCTCGTCACCGACCTGGTGCGACGCGTCGGCGCCGTCCTCGCCGGTGCCGCACCCGACGAACCCGAACCGGTCGCGCCCACCGCCGAGCAGGAACGCCTCGCCATCGAGGCCTTCCGCACCCGCAGCCCGGTCCTCGCCCTGCGCGCACAGACGGAACCGGTCTCGGGGGATGAACCCTCCGCGGAGGCCGAGCCGCTCGGCGTGGAGCTGCTCATCGCCGTACCGGACCAGCCCGCCGTACTGCCCGCGGTCGCCGGCGTCCTCGCCGTGCACCGCCTGACCGTCCGTACGGCCGGGCTGCGGGCCCTGCGCCTGCCCGACGACGTCGATGACGGCTCGGTCCTGCTGCTGAACTGGCGGGTCGCCGCCGAGTACGGCTCCCTGCCGCAGGCCACCCGGCTGCGAGCCGACCTCGTCCGCGCCCTCGACGGCTCCCTGGACATCGCGGGCCGCCTCGCCGAGCGGGACGCGGCCTACCCGCGCCGCCGCGGCTGGGTGGCCCCGCCGCCACGTGTGACGGTGGCCCCGGCGGCCTCCCACCACGCCACGGTGATCGAGGTGCGGACGCAGGACGCTCCAGGGCTGCTGTTCCGGATCGGGTTGGCTCTGGAGAAGGCCGGGGTGCGGGTGCGCAGCATGCACGTCAGCACCCTGGGGGCCAACGCGGTCGACGCCTTCTACGTCACCACCGGCACCGGCGCGCCCCTGCCGGCCCAGGACGCGAATTCGCTGGCCCGGGCACTGGAGGAGACCCTGCGGGGATGACCCTTCCCCGATGAGTTCACCGCCGGGATACCCTGGAGGGCGATTCCCAGCAGCCATCACCGACCCCGAGGACCGCGAGCGCCGTGTTCGACACTCTCTCCGATCGCCTGTCAGCGACTTTCAAGAACCTGCGCGGCAAGGGACGGCTCTCCGAGGCGGACATCGACGCCACCGCGCGTGAGATCCGTATCGCGCTCCTCGAGGCGGACGTGGCTCTGCCCGTGGTGCGCACGTTCATCAAGAACGTCAAGGAGCGCGCGCTCGGCGCGGAGGTCTCCAAGGCGCTGAACCCGGCCCAGCAGGTCCTGAAGATCGTCAACGACGAACTGGTCACCATCCTCGGTGGCGAGACCCGGCGCCTGCGCTTCGCCAAGCAGCCCCCCACCGTGATCATGCTGGCGGGTCTGCAGGGTGCCGGTAAGACCACCCTCGCGGGCAAGCTCGGCCGGTGGCTGAAGGAACAGGGCCACTCGCCGCTGCTCGTGGCCGCCGACCTCCAGCGCCCGAACGCCGTGAACCAGCTGAGCGTCGTCGCCGAGCGCGCCGGTGTCGCCGTCTACGCCCCGGAGCCGGGCAACGGCGTCGGCGACCCGGTCAAGGTCGCCAGGGACTCCATCGAGTTCGCGAAGTCCAAGGTCCACGACATCGTCATCGTGGACACCGCGGGCCGCCTCGGTATCGACCAGGAGATGATGCAGCAGGCCGCGGACATCCGCGATGCCGTCTCCCCGGACGAGATCCTGTTCGTCGTCGACTCGATGATCGGTCAGGACGCGGTCAACACCGCCGAGGCCTTCCGCGACGGCGTCGGCTTCGACGGTGTGGTGCTCTCCAAGCTCGACGGTGACGCCCGCGGTGGCGCGGCCCTGTCGATCCGCCAGATCACCGGCAAGCCGATCATGTTCGCGTCGAACGGCGAGAAGCTGGACGAATTCGACGCGTTCCACCCTGACCGGATGGCCTCCCGCATCCTCGACATGGGTGACCTGCTCACCCTGATCGAGCAGGCGGAGAAGACGTTCAGCCAGGAAGAGGCCCAGAAGATGGCCTCGAAGCTGGCGTCCAAGAAGGGCCAGGACTTCACCCTGGACGACTTCCTGGCCCAGATGGAGCAGGTCAGGAAGATGGGCTCCATCTCCAAGCTGCTCGGCATGCTCCCCGGCATGGGCCAGATCAAGGACCAGATCAACAACCTGGACGAGCGGGAAGTCGACCGCATCGGCGCGATCATCAAGTCGATGACCCCGGGCGAGCGCCAGGAACCGACGATCATCAACGGTTCCCGCCGCGCCCGTATCGCCAAGGGCTCCGGTGTCGAGGTCAGCGCGGTCAAGAACCTGGTCGAGCGGTTCTTCGAGGCCCGCAAGATGATGTCCCGCATGGCCCAGGGCGGCGGCATGCCGGGAATGCCCGGGATGCCGGGCATGGGCGGCGGTCCCGGCCGGACGAAGAAGCAGCCGAAGAAGGCCAAGGGCAAGCAGCGCTCCGGCAACCCGATGAAGCGCAAGCAGCAGGAGCTGGAGGACGCCCAGCGCCGCGAGGCCGCGGCCCAGAGCGGCGCCCTCGGGCTGCCGCAGCAGGGCGGTCAGGACTTCGAGCTGCCGGACGAGTTCAAGAAGTTCATGGGCTGAGTCCCGCTTGTACGTCCCTGGGGGCGCTCCCTCGCGGAGGGGGCGCCCCCAGCGCATGCCGTCGTCCGTTGTGTGTCGTAACGTCCAGATATGAGCAATGCGGCGCCCCCACGCAAGGCCCCTGACCAGCCGTGGCGCGCCGAGGGCACACCGGACGAGTCGCCCCGGCGGCCCGGCGGCGGACTGCGGGGCGGCAAATGGTGGGGCCTGCTCGTCACCGCGGTGATCGTCTTCCTGCTGGCCTACGTCGGACTGAACTACCTCGGCCAGGGCAACGAGCCGACGATCTCGTACACGGAGTTCAGCAAGGAGGTCGGCGACGGCAACGTCGCCAAGATCTACTCCAAGGGCGACGCGATCCAGGGCCAGCTCAAGAGCCCCCGCGCCAATCCCGACGGCGGCGGCGACTACACCAAGTTCAGGACGCAGCGGCCGGCCTTCGCCGACGACAGGCTGTGGCAGAACCTGAGCAGCCACGGTGTCACGGTGACGGCACGGCCGGTCGTCCAGGAGCGCAGCTTCCTGTCCAACCTGCTGATCTCGCTGATCCCGATCGTGATCCTGGTCGCGGTGTGGATCTTCTTCAGCCGGCGGATCCGCGCCGGCCTGGGCGGCGCGGGCGGCATGTTCGGCCGCAAGGCACCCCCCAAACCGGTCGAGCTGCGCCCGGGCACCGGGCGGACGACCTTCGCGGACGTGGCCGGCATCGACGAGGTCAAGGGCGAGCTGGACGACGTCGTCGACTTTCTGAAGCACCCCGACACCTACCGCAGGATGGGCGCGAAGCTGCCGCGCGGTGTGCTGCTCGCGGGTTCGCCCGGTACCGGCAAGACCCTGCTGGCACGAGCGGTCGCGGGGGAGGCCGGCGTGCCCTTCTTCTCCGCGTCGGCATCCGAGTTCATCGAGATGATCGTCGGAGTCGGTGCGTCCCGCGTCCGCGAGCTGTTCGCCGAGGCCCGCAAGGTGGCACCGTCGATCATCTTCATCGACGAGATCGACACCATCGGACGGGTGCGCGCCGGCGGCGCCTCGATGAGCGGCCACGACGAGCGCGAGCAGACGCTGAACCAGATCCTCACGGAGATGGACGGCTTCTCGGGCTCTGAGGGCGTGATCGTGATCGCGGCGACGAACCGCGCGGACATCCTGGACCCGGCGCTGACCAGGCCCGGCCGCTTCGACCGGGTGGTCAGCGTGGCCCCGCCGGACCGCGGCGGCCGCGAGTCGATCCTGCGGATCCACACCAGGGAGATTCCGCTCGCCACCGACGTGGACCTGACCCAGCTGGCACGGGTGACCCCGGGCATGACAGGGGCGGATCTGGCCAATCTCGCCAACGAGGCCGCTCTGCTCGCGGTCAAGCGCAAGCAGGAGCAGGTGACCCGGGCGGATCTGTCCGAGGCCCTGGAGAAGGTCCAGCTGGGCGCCGAACGCACCCTCGTGATGCCCGAGGAGGACCGCCGTCGCACCGCGTACCACGAGAGCGGCCACGCCCTCCTCGGCATGCTGCAGCCCGGCGCCGACCCCGTCCGCAAGATCACCATCGTTCCGCGCGGCCGGGCGCTCGGCGTGACGATGTCCACGCCCGAGGTGGAGCGGTACGCGCACTCGGAGGAGTACCTGCGCGGTCGCATCATCGGCGCCCTGGGCGGCATGGCGGCGGAGGAGGTCGTCTACGGCGTCGTCACCACGGGCGCGGAGAACGACCTCGAACAGGTCACCAACATCGCCCGCGGGATGGTGGCCCGCTGGGGCATGAGCGAGCGCGTCGGCCGCCTGTCCGCCCTTCCGAGCGACGCCCAGCAGGCCTACGGGCTGTCGGCCGCTCCGCAGACCCTCGACGTGATCGACAGCGAGATGCGCCGGATCGTCGACGCCTGTTACGAGGAGGCCTGCCGCAAACTCCGCGATCACCGCGGCCAGCTGGACGCGCTGGCGCAGGCGCTCCTGGACAACGAGACGCTGGAGGAGGCGGAGGCCTACCGCATCGCCGGGATCACCCGTCTCGCCAAGGACTCCGAGGCCTGAGGCGTGTCCGACGGATCGGGTGACCGACCCGCAGGGTGACTCAGACCAGCTCGGGTTGCGGTTCCGGTTGGCGCGCCGGTGGGATCTGCGGCTCCCACAGTCTGGTGGTCCGAACGTAGCCTTGGATCACCGAGGCCATCGCCAGAACGAGAAGCGGTCCGAACACCCACGGATGTTCGGCCATCTCCATCGGCAGACAGCGATAGGACACCAAGAACGCGGCGAAGACCGCTGTGCCGTGGGCGACCAGCTGGATTCCCGACCGGTCCCAGCCGCGTGCGTGCGAGCGCAGAGCCGCCTCGACCGTGAGCGCGAACACGACGCCGGCGATGATGTCCGCGCCGTAGTGGTAGCCGAAGCCCAGCGTTGCACCGAGCGTGGCAATCAGCCAGAAGGCGCCCAGGAATCGCAGAATCCGTGGGCCCCTGCGGGAATGGACGAAGATCGTGGTGGCCCACGCCGTGTGCAGGCTGGGCATGCAGTTGCGTGGGGTGGTCCCGTTGAAGGGCATCTGGTGCGGCGCACCGGCCGGTGGCGTGTTCGGCCACAGGTTGGCCACCGCCCAGTGCCCGCCGTCCGCGCCGTAGGCGAAGACCGGCCCGACCACGGGGAAGAGCATGTAGATGCCGGGCCCGAGGAGGCCGATCACCAGAAAGGTGCGCACCAGATGATGGCGCGGGAATCGGCGCTCGACCGCCACGTTGCGCAGCTGGTACAGCGCGACGACGACCGCGGCCACCGCAAGCTGAATGTAGACCCAGTCAAGGACATGGGCGCCGATCGGACCGGTGGCCTCGACGATCCGGCCCGCCACCCACGACGGGTCGCCGAGCGCGTGATCAGCGGTCGCCACGTACTGGTCGAGCACCGTCGGGCGCGTCTTCGACGTGATGAGCAGCCAGGTGTCGCCGGTCTTCCGGCCGGTCACCAGCAGCAGGCCGAGGCCGACGCCCTTCAGCAGCAGGGCACGTTCCTGGCCGGTGCGGCGGGTGACAGCGATGACCGCGCAGCCCAGAATCACCCACAACGCGCCGTTGCCGAAGGGGTGACCGTAGCCGGGGGTCGTCCTGGCGTCGACCACCCAGCGCACCAGAAAGAAGACGACGTCGATACCGATCGCGGCACCAGCCGCGATGAACCGTTGCCGCCAGGTGAGCACCACCATCATCAACGCCATGCTGGCGTACAACAGCGGCCCCGATTTGGGGGCGAATACCACCTCTTGGGCCTGGGTGGTGATCGGCCCCGGGAGGCCGTAGTGACGTGCGGCGATCTCCAATGTGATGAGGAATCCGAGGGCCACCACACCCGCCGTGGCCCACAGGATCGCCCGTGGTCGGCACCACGTGGCGAATACAGATCTGCCTTTTATGTGCGAAAACATCCGCGAAGATTTAGATATCAATTGTTTAGTTGATTTGTTAGGTTTTAGGCGGCTGGGTCACGTTCCGTGCCGGATAGCGTGGTTTTTCGGTGAAGTACGGGTGACGGGCGATGAAACGATCGTCGTGAGTTCGTGCATGCTATCGGAGCGTTGCGGCGGGTTCGCTGGTCATGATGCGAAGCCGGCCGATCCCGCGCTCGCCGGTGCGGCGTCCCGGGGACGGCCATGAAAGTCTCGACGCCCGGCGGACAGCGAGGGCGTCACGGGTTGTCCCGTGGGCACGGGGACGGTCCGGGAGGTCCTCACCGGAGCCATGGCGGCATCGCGCCCGGGGGCGTCCTGGAAGATTCGACGCGGGTCTCGGCGGGCCCCGCCACGGATTACCGCTCGGGCCGGGCCCACTCCCGATCCGACGGATCGCTTCGCCTCATGCCGGCCGGTCGTCTGCGTCGGCGCGACACCGGCGCGGCCCGGTCACGCGGTCTCGATCCGTCGGGCACGCCTCAGGGCACGCGGGCGATCAGATAGCGGAACACGTTCGGCATCCACACCGTCCCGTCCGGGCGCCGGTGCAGATGCAGCGCCTCTGTCAGCTCCTTGTCCACCTGCTTGCGGTCGGTCGCCGCGATCGCCGCGTCGAAAAGCCCCGTGGACAGCAGACCACGCACGGCGCTGTCGAGATCGGCGTACCCGAACGGGCAGGCCACCCGACCCGAGCCGTCCGGCTTCAGCCCGGCCCGCTGCGCGACCTCCTCCAGGTCGTCACGCCGGGCGGGGCGCCAACTGCCGGCGCTGCGCAGGGGGTCGGCCAGTTTCGTCGCCACCCGCAGCACCGAGGACGTGGCGCAGCGCTCCGGCGGGCCCCAGCCGGTCAGTATCACGGCCGCCCCGCGCCCGGCCGTCGGCAGCGCGGCCGCCAGCAGTTCGCCGATCCCCTCGGAGTCGCCCGCCAGGCAGCCGATCGGCTCGAAGACGGTCACCAGGGTGTACGCGGGCGACTCCGGGCCGGCCGCGTCCCCGGGGGATCCGTCGACGAGCTTCGCGCCCTTACGCGCGCGCGTGCCGCGCGGAACGTCCGGCAGCAGCCGCTCGCGCGCGAGGGCGAGCCGTTCGGGAGAGGTGTCGACACCGGTGACCGCGGCCCCTCTGGAGGCCGCCATCAGCAGGGCGAGCCCGGAACCGCAGCGCAGGCCCAGCAGTCTTGTGGCAGGGCCCACTTCAAGTCGCTCGTAGACGGTCTCGTGGAGCGGGACCAGCATCCGCTCCTGGATCTCGGACCAGTCACGCGCGCGTGCGCACAGGTCCACACGGGGTGGTACGGAACCCGCGTGAGACAGGTGTTCCCGCACGAGCGTAGGTGTCATAGGTAAGCGCCCCATTCCGCCGACAGTTCGCCGCAGTGCCCGATTGCGTGGCCCCCGTGCCGTGCGCTCGCACTATCCACGTATGCCAGGTAACTCCCGGCTCGCGGTGCCGTCCAGGGGTCGTGGGGCCCCGCTTGGGCACCCGAGCCGACTGTGGCGAGATTTCACATCCACGCAATCTGGGTGACCGTACGGTGTCCGCTCAGGTGTGACGGGCCGTTGACCGGGGGCGCCGGCCAGCCCGGTAACGCCACGGCCGTCGCAGACGCTGACTGAGGTGACGGCCTCACGCGAGAGCGACCGAAACGCCTCTTGTGCATCCGCCGACCGCAGTCGTGCCGGCGCTACACGCCGGGTCGTACGTCAGGCTACGCACCGGCTTGTTACGAGCTGTGAGCCTTCTCCGCAGATCAGCGCACCCGCCCTCGTCCGGACGCATCAGCGGCAACTGACGGGTACGTGCAAATTATTTGGGATGCCCCGGAATAGGAACACAGCGGCACCCCCGCTCGTTGTCATTACGTGAGCACGACACAGACACCACCTGTTCTCGCCGCAGAGCTGGCGCAGGCGTGGGCCGACATTCAGCGGTACCACCCCGAGCTGCCGGACCTTGCCGCGCCAGAGTCCCTGATCGGGGAGTCGTCGTCCGCGTGCGGTCACGAACTCTCCTTCGAGCGACTGCTCCATGAAGCAGTCCACGGCATCGCCGCCGCCCGCGGGGTCCGCGACACCTCCCGCGCCGGCCGCTACCACAACCGACGTTTCCTCGCCATCGCCGAGGAGCTGGGCCTGGACCACCCCGAGGAGCCGCACCCGAGCAGCGGCTTCTCCCTGGTCACGCTCAACCCCGAGGCGAAGCGGCGCTACCGCCCGACCATCGAGCGGCTGCAGCGCGCGCTGAAGGCCCATACGGCGGCCACCTCCTCCGACACCTCCCGCACCTTCCGCGGTCCGGCCGCCCGGCACGGCTCGTCGGGCGGCGGCGTCCGGGTGAAGGCGGTCTGCGACTGCGGGCGCAATGTCCGGGTGGTCCCCTCGGTCCTGGCCCAGGCCCCCATCGTGTGCGGCGGCTGCGGCAAGCCGTTCCGCATCCCGGAGGTCGTGGGAGCGGCGGCGAGCTAGGGGTACGGCTGCTCGTGGCAGCCGTACCCGGCCTCCCCGCCGGGCCTCACGCACCCGACGTACCTCACCTCCGCGCCGGGTGCATCTCCGGCATGCCCGAGCGCAGCTCCTGCCCCTCGGCCACGAGCGCCCGTGAGCATGTGGCACAATGTCTAGCTGTACTCGACAGCCGCATAGGACCCCTCTCTCCTCCGGCTGACGCGTCCATCGGGCACTCGGGTACCGCAACCCCACGCGGCAGTCTCGCCGTGCCCAACCACGTCAAATCCAGGAGAATCCACTCCCGTGGCAGTCAAGATCAAGCTGAAGCGTCTGGGCAAGATCCGTTCGCCTCACTACCGCATCGTCGTCGCCGACTCCCGTACCCGCCGTGACGGCCGGGCCATCGAGGAGATCGGCAAGTACCACCCGACCTACAACCCGTCGGTCATCGAGGTGGACGCCGACCGCGTGGCGTACTGGCTGGGTGTCGGCGCGCAGCCGACCGAGCCCGTCCTCGCCATCCTGAAGAAGACCGGCGACTGGCAGAAGTTCAAGGGCGAGCCCGCCCCGGCGCCGCTGCTCGTCGCCGAGCCGAAGGCCACGCGTCCGTCGTTCGAGGCGCTCGGCGGTGACGACGAGGGCAAGGGTGAGGCGATCACCCAGAAGAAGAAGGCTGAGAAGAAGGACGAGGCTGCGGCTGAGTCCGAGTCGACCGAGGCCTGAGCAGCATGCTCGAAGAGGCGCTTGAGCACCTCGTGAAGGGCATCGTCGACAACCCTGACGATGTGCAGGTCGCCTCGCGCGACCTGCGCCGCGGGCGCGTGCTGGAGGTCCGGGTCCACCCCGACGACCTCGGCAAGGTGATCGGCCGAAACGGCCGTACCGCGCGTGCCCTGCGTACCGTCGTGGGCGCCATCGGCGGCCGCGGTGTCCGCGTCGACCTCGTCGACGTGGACCACGTCCGCTGACGCTTCATCGCAACCGGCTCGGGCCGGGGAGGGCCACTGGGCCGTCCCCGGCCCGCAGTCGTATGACAGGAGATTTGGACACGTGCAGCTGGTAGTCGCACGGATCGGCCGTGCCCATGGCATCAAGGGCGAGGTCACCGTCGAGGTACGTACCGACGAGCCCGAGCTGCGGCTCGCCCCGGGCGCCGTCCTGGCCACCGACCCGGCCTCCGCCGGGCCGCTCACCATCGCCACCGGCCGCGTCCACAGCGGCCGCCTGCTCCTGCGCTTCGAGGGCGTCGGCGAACGCAACGCCGCCGAGGCCCTGCGCAACACCCTGCTGATCGCCGAGATCGACCCCGAGGAACTGCCCGAGGGCGAGGACGAGTACTACGACCATCAGCTCATCGACCTCGACGTGGTGACCGAGGACGGCACTGAGGTCGGCCGGATCACCGAGATCTCGCACCTGCCCTCCCAGGACCTCTTCATCGTGGAGCGGCCGGACGGCAGCGAGGTGATGATCCCCTTCGTGGAGGAGATCGTCACCGAGATCGACCTGGAGGAGCAGAAGGCGGTCGTCGCGCCCCCGCCGGGCCTGATCGACGACCGTGCCGAGATCGCGTCCTCCCGGGACTCGTCGGAGGAAGAGTCGTAATGCGCCTCGACGTCGTCACGATCTTCCCCGAGTACCTGGAACCCCTGAACGTCTCGCTCGTCGGCAAGGCACGCGCGCGCGGCCGGCTGAACGTGCAGGTCCACGATCTGCGGTCGTGGACGTACGACCGGCACAACACGGTCGACGACACGCCGTACGGCGGCGGTCCCGGCATGGTCATGAAGACCGACCCCTGGGGCGATGCCCTGGACACGGTCCTCGCCGACGGCTACGAGAGCGGCGCCCGGACCCCCGCGCTGATCGTGCCCACCCCGAGCGGCCGCCCCTTCACCCAGGAACTGGCGGTCGAACTCTCCGAGCGCCCCTGGCTGATCTTCACCCCGGCCCGCTACGAGGGCATCGACCGGCGTGTCATGGACGAGTACGCCACCCGGATGCCCGTCTACGAGGTCTCCATCGGGGACTATGTGCTCGCCGGCGGCGAGGCGGCCGTCCTGGTCGTCACCGAGGCCGTCGCCCGGCTGCTGCCCGGCGTCCTCGGCAACGCCGAGTCGCACCGGGACGACTCCTTCGCGCCCGGCGCGATGGCCGGCCTCCTGGAAGGCCCCGTCTACACCAAGCCGCCCGTCTGGCGCGGCCGGGACATCCCGGACGTGCTGCTCAGCGGGCACCACGGGAAGATCGCCCGCTGGCGCCGCGACGAGGCCCTGAGGCGTACGACGCGCAACCGGCCCGACCTGATCGAGCGCTGCGATCCCAAGGCCTTCGACAAGAAGGACCGCGAGATGCTCTCCATCCTGGGCTGGGCCCCTGACCCGCAGGGGGAGCCGTACGGCCGATTTTGGCGCAGGACCGAGACCGTGGAAGAATAGGCCGCTGCTGTGTGCCCGTCCGGCAAGCGCCCCTGCCACAGGGGGACACGACGCCCGCCCCGACCCGCACGGCAGACCTCTTGTACACCTAGTTTCCGTTGATGACCTGTGGCATCAGCGAGGAAAGCAGACGAAATGTCTCACGTGCTCGACTCCGTCGACGCCTCGTCGCTGCGCAGCGACATCCCGGCCTTCCGCCCGGGTGACACCGTCAACGTCCACGTCCGCGTCATCGAGGGCAACCGCTCCCGTGTGCAGCAGTTCAAGGGCGTTGTGATCCGCCGCCAGGGCTCTGGTGTCCGCGAGACCTTCACGGTCCGCAAGGTTTCGTTCTCCGTCGGCGTCGAGCGCACCTTCCCGGTGCACACCCCGATCGTCGAGAAGATCGAGCTGGTCACCAAGGGTGACGTGCGCCGCGCCAAGCTGTACTACCTCCGTGACCTGCGCGGCAAGGCCGCGAAGATCAAGGAGAAGCGCGAGAACTGAGCGCTTCCCCGGGGTCACAGCGGGGCCGGATAACATCTGGCTCCGATGGACACCGAAGCACAGCCGACGGAACGCGACCGCTCCTCCCACCCCGGTACTCCGGGTGCGGAGGGCCGGTCGCGTTTCGCGTTGGTGTCGCGGCTCGCCGAGTGGCTGCCGGGTGGCAGGATCACTCTGACCCTCTTCGCCTGCCTGGCGTTTTTGCTGGTCCTCAACGCTTTCGTGGTGCAACCGTTCCAGATTCCGAGCGGATCCATGGAACAGGGATTGAGGATCGGCGACCGCGTTCTCGTAAATAAGTTGGCGTACCGTTTCGGTGCCCAGCCGCGCCGCGGCGACGTGGTTGTCTTCGACGGGACCGGGTATTTCGGGGACGCCGACTACATCAAGCGCGTTGTAGGGGTGGGGGGAGACCATGTGGTCTGCTGCGACAAGGAGGGGAGGCTCCAGGTGAACGGCCGGCCGGTCGACGAGACGGCGTTCCTGTATCCCGGGGACACCCCGTCCACCGTCCCCTTCGACGTCGTCGTGCCCGCGGGCCGCCTGTTCGTCCTCGGGGACCACCGCAGCGACTCCAGCGACTCCCGCGACCACCTCGGTTCGCCCGGCGGTGGCATGATCCCCGTCGGCGAGGTCGTCGGACGGGCCGACTGGATCGTCTGGCCGTACGCCCATCTCACCCGGCTGCACCGTCCGGCCGCGTACGCGCGCGTGCCCGTTCCCGGGGGCGCGCATGGGTAACCGCGGCAAACCGCGCGGTGTGCCCAGCACACCCGCCGAGAACCTGCTGCCGACCGGGACCCGCCGCACCGCCTCCGCGCCGGGCGGCGGCCGCACGCGCGCGGAGCGGCGCAAGCTCCAGCGCAAGGTGAAGCGCAAGCGCAGGCGGTCGGCCGTCCGGGAGATCCCCCTGCTGGTCGGAGTCGCCGTCCTCATAGCGCTGGTTCTGAAGACGTTCCTCGTCCAGGCGTTCGTGATCCCCTCGGGCTCCATGGAGCAGACGATCCGGATCGGCGACCGCGTCCTGGTCGACAAATTCACCCCGTGGTTCGGCTCCAAGCCCAAGCGCGGGGACGTCGTCGTCTTCCACGACCCGGGCGGCTGGCTGGCCGACGAGCAGACCGCCAAGAAGCACGACCCCGTCGTCGTCAAGCAGTTCAAGGAAGGCCTCACCTTCATCGGCCTGCTGCCCTCCGACAACGAGAAAGACCTGATCAAACGGGTGATCGGGGTGGGCGGCGACCACGTCAAGTGCTGTGACGCACAGGGCCGGGTCACCGTCAACGGAGTGCCGCTGACCGAAGGGGACTACCTCTACCCGGGCAACAAGCCCTCGTCGCTCCCGTTCGACATCACCGTGCCCCAGGGCCGCCTGTGGGTGATGGGCGACCACCGGGACAACTCCGCGGACTCCCGCGTGCACCAGAACACCCCGTACGGCGGCACGGTCTCCGAGGACTCGGTGGTCGGCCGCGCCATGGTCATCGGCTGGCCCATCGGCCACTGGACCAGCCTCGACGAACCTAAAACCTTCGCAAGCGTTGCGAACTCCGTGTCGGGGTCGACCGCGGCCCCTCCGCTGTCGCATAGGGTTGCCTCCGACGATCCGAACGCATTGACCCGACTCCCGACCCCTGCGGAACTCCCGCTCGTTATGGGAGTGGTGGGCCTGCACCGTGGATGGGGCAGGCGGCGGCACAGAGTAAGGAGTTGGCGTGGGGGATGTGGCGGTTGGCGCACGGTCGGGACACGACGGCGAGGAGCACCGCGGGCACCCCGTGGGAGGGCAGGTCCCGGCTGCTGACGACGCAGTGACCTCTGGGAACTCCGACTTCTCGGCGGCCGACGACGGCACGCCGGGGGAGCAGCAGCCCCGGACCGGGACCACAGGCACGGACGAGGCTGCATCCCGGCCGAAGAAGCCGCGCTCGTTCTGGAAGGAACTGCCGATCCTGATCGGCATCGCGCTGGTCCTGGCGCTGCTGATCAAGACGTTCCTGGTGCAGGCGTTCTCGATCCCGTCCGACTCGATGCAGAACACCCTCCAGCAGGGTGACCGTGTCCTGGTCGACAAGCTCACCCCGTGGTTCGGCTCGGAGCCCGAGCGCGGCGAGGTCGTCGTCTTCCACGACCCGGACAACTGGCTGGCGGGCGAGCCCGCGCCCAACCCGAACCCGGTGCAGAAGGTGCTCAGCTGGATCGGCCTGATGCCGTCCGCGGAGGAGAAGGACCTGATCAAGCGGGTGATCGGGGTCGGCGGTGACACGGTCCAGTGCAAGGGCACCGGCCCGCTGATGGTCAACGGCAAGGCGCTGAACGAGCCGTACGTCTACCCCGGCAACACGCCGTGCAGCCAGGACGACCAGGGCGGCCAGTTCAAGGTGAAGGTCCCCAAGGGCTTCATCTGGGTGATGGGCGACCACCGCCAGAACTCCCGCGACTCCCGTTACAACCAGTCCGACAAGAACCACGGCATGGTTCCCGTCGACAAGGTCGTCGGCCGTGCCATCGTCAAGGCCTGGCCGATCAACCGCTGGGGCACCCTGCCGATCCCGGACACCTTCGACCAGCCCGGCCTCGGCCAGCAGTCCTCCGCCGGGGCGTCTCTCTCGGTGGCGCCCGAGGGCGTGGCGGTGGCCGCGGTCCTGCCGGTGGCGCTGTACCGGCGCAGGCGGGCGGACCGCCCGGAGGCCAAGAAGCCGTAAGCAGTGGCCAAGGCCGCCAAAGAGGGGCTCCCCCTGCCCGGTACCGCCGGGTAGGGTGCGGGTCCATGGGTGGCGAGAGCACGACGCGTACGGCCCCGCGCAAGGCGGGCACAGGCACGGCACAGGCCGGCGGCAGCCGGGTCGGACAGCGGCTGTCCGGGGTGGCCATGGCGCTGGGCCTGGTGCTGTTCCTCGGAGGGTTCGTCTGGGGAGCGGTGATCTATCTGCCGTACACCGTGCCCACCAGCTCGATGAGCCCGACCATCTCCATCGGCAACCGGGTGCTGGCCCAACGCGTCGACGGCGCCGACGTGCGGCGCGGTGACGTGGTCGTCTTTCGCGACAAGAGCTGGGTCACCGACGCCAATGTGGTCAAGCGTGTCGTCGCGGTCGGCGGCGACACCGTCTCCTGCTGCACCGACGGCAAGCTCACCGTCAACGGGAAGCAGATCGACGAGCCGTACCTGCCCAAGGGCAGCCTGGCCGAGATCCAGAACTTCCCGACCGTGACCGTCCCCAAGGGCCGGCTCTTCCTCCTCGGCGACGAACGCCAGGGCTCCCTGGACTCCACCGCCCACCTCACCGACGCCGCCCGTGGCACGGTGTCCAGTGATGCCGTCTCGGCCCGTGTCGACGCCGTCGTCTGGCCCATGAAGGGCATGCTCAAGCGTCCGACCGGCTTCGAGAGCCTGGGCGCCCTCTCCCAGCCGGGCCCGCTCCGGACCATCGAGCTGATGGTCGTCGTCGGCGCCGTCCTGGTCCTCGGTGGCGGCGCCTACGGCTCGATCGCCAAGCGGGTGGGCCGCTCCCGCACCCGTACCGGCCCGGAGCCCGTCGGTGCCCGCTGAGACCACGCGGAGCGGCGAGGACACCTACGAGGGCGGCCTGCGCAAAGTCGCCCGGGTGGTCCTGCTCGACCCTCAGGACCGCATCCTCCTGCTGCACGGGCATGAGCCGGACGACCCGGCCGACGACTGGTGGTTCACCCCCGGCGGCGGTCTGGAGGGCACCGAGACACGCGAGGAGGCCGCCCTGCGGGAACTCGCCGAGGAGACCGGTATCACCGACGTCGAACTCGGTCCCGTGCTGTGGCGCCGGCGGTGCTCCTTCCCGTTCGCGGGCCGCCGCTGGGACCAGGACGAGTGGTACTACCTGGCCCGTACGACCCAGACGGTCACCGCGGCCCTGGGCCTGACGGAGCTGGAGCGGCGCAGCGTCGCCGGAGCGCGCTGGTGGACGTGTCGGGAACTGACCCTGGCACATGAGACGGTGTATCCGACCAGACTCGCCGAGCTGCTGCACACGCTGCTCGACGAAGGTCCCCCGGCCAGGCCCCTGACCCTTGACACGGAAATCGTCTGAGAGGTCGTCGGACTGGCGCACAATGGTGGGATCGCACGGCTGAAGGGGAACATGCCATGAGCGCCGAGGACCTCGAGAAGTACGAGACCGAGATGGAGCTGAAGCTCTACCGGGAGTACCGAGACGTCGTCGGTCTGTTCAAATACGTGATCGAGACCGAGCGGCGCTTTTACCTCACCAACGACTACGAGATGCAGGTGCACTCGGTCCAGGGCGAGGTGTTCTTCGAGGTGTCCATGGCGGATGCCTGGGTCTGGGACATGTACCGGCCGGCCCGTTTCGTGAAGCAGGTCCGTGTCCTTACGTTCAAGGACGTGAATATCGAGGAGCTGAACAAGAGCGACCTGGAGCTCCCGGGCGGCTGATGACCTGCGCCCTCCTCGTTCGGGTGAGGGAGTTTTCCACAACCGCCGAGTGGTCCACGAAGATCCACTTCTTCTCGCCTGATGCGTGACGGTTGGCGCCGGAGGTGGTGCCGACATGAGCAAGGCACGCAGTGGACTCGGCAGGTACGGCGAGGACCTGGCCGCAAGGCGGCTGTCCGAGGCCGGTATGACCATCCTGGAGCGCAACTGGCGCTGCGGACGGTCCGGCGAGATCGACATCGTGGCCCGGGACGGGAACGCGCTGGTCGTCTGCGAGGTGAAGACCCGCAGGGGCGGAGCGTTCCAGCACCCCATGGCCGCGGTCACACCCGACAAGGCCCGGCGGCTGCTGACCTGGCCGAACGCTGGATCCACACGCACGGAGGAGCCCCGCCGGGCGGCGTACGCATCGATCTGGTCGGTGTCCTCCTGCCCCGCCGGGGCGCCCCCTCCGTCGAGCACGCGCGGGGGGTGGCCTGAGATGGGATTCGCCCGTACGTGCTCCGTGGCCCTGGCCGGAGTCGAGGGAGTGGTGGTCGAGGTCCAGGCCGACCTGGAACCCGGGGTGGCGGCCTTCACGCTGGTCGGCCTCCCGGACAAGAGCCTGACGGAGAGCCGGGACCGGGTTCGGGCGGCGGTGGTGAACTCGGGCGGTGAGTGGCCGCAGAAGAAGCTCACCGTCGGACTCAGCCCGGCGTCCGTGCCCAAGGCCGGCTCCGGATTCGATCTGGCCGTCGCCTGCGCGGTGCTCGGCGCCGCCGAGCGGATCGATCCGCGGGTCCTCGCCGACATCGTCATGTTCGGAGAACTCGGACTCGACGGCCGGGTGCGGCCGGTGCGGGGCATCCTGCCCGCGGTTCTGGCGGCCGCCGACGCGGGCTACGAGCAGGTGGTCGTGCCGGAGTGCGCCGCCGCCGAGGCCTCGCTGGTCCCGGGTGTGTCGGTGCTCGGCATCCGCAGCCTGCGGCAGCTGATCGCCGTGCTGACGGACGAGCCCGTGCCGGAGGAGGAGCCGGACGACCAGGGACGCCCGGATCCCCTGCTGGCCGGCCTGCGGGTGCCGGGCACCAGCGCGGCCACCGGCATGCGCGGCGTCGGCGCCGCGCAGTACGAAGAGGACCACGACCTGTCCGATGTCGTGGGCCAGATCTCGGCGCGTACGGCTCTGGAGGTGGCCGCCGCGGGCGGGCACCATCTGTTCCTCGAAGGCCCGCCGGGCGCCGGCAAGACCATGCTCGCCGAGCGCCTGCCCGCCGTGCTTCCCCGGCTCGCCCGGGAGGACTCGCTGGAGGTCACGGCGGTCCACTCGGTGGCCGGGCTGCTGCCCCCGGGCAAACCGCTCATCGATGCCGCGCCCTACTGCGCCCCGCACCACTCGGCCACGATGCAGTCACTCGTCGGCGGCGGCCAGGGCATCGCACGGCCCGGTGCCGTGTCGCTCGCCCACCGGGGTGTGCTGTTCCTCGACGAGGCGCCCGAGTTCCGCAGCCAGACCCTGGATGCCCTGCGGCAGCCCCTGGAGTCCGGACATGTGGTGATCGCGCGCAGCGCGGGCGTGGTCAGGTTCCCCGCGAGGTTCCTCATGATCCTGGCGGCCAACCCCTGCCCCTGCGGACGCTTCTCGCAGCGGGACTCCTTGTGCGACTGCCCGCCGTCCGCGATCCGCCGCTACCAGGCCCGGCTCTCCGGCCCGCTGCTGGACCGGGTCGACCTGCGGGTCGAGGTCGACCCGGTCACTCGCACCCAGCTCACCGAGCCCGGAGCCCGGGGCGAGTCCACCGCGACCGTCGCCGTGCGGGTCCGGGCGGCCCGGGAGCGGGCGGCCGCCCGGCTCGCCGGCACCCCCTGGCGCACCAACAGCGAGGTGCCCGGACGGGAGCTGCGCAGCCGCTTCCACGCCGCCGCCGGCGCGATGGACGAGGCCGAGCGCAACCTGGAGCGGGGCGTGCTCACGGCCCGTGGGATCGACCGGGTGCTGCGCGTGGCCTGGACCGTCGCGGATCTCGTGGGCCACGACCGCCCTGACGCCACGGACGTCTGCCTCGCCCTGCAACTGCGCACCGGAGTGCCCCGGGGCGTGCCCATGGCCATCGGAGCCCTCACATGACCACGGGAGGCGACCGGGGCGAGGAGCTGCTGGGCCGGGTCTTCCTGGCCCGGGTCGTCGAACCCGGGGACGAGGTCGCCGGGCGATGGTTGCGGGAGTTCGGGGTCGGCGAGGTGGTGCGGCGGTTGCGGGACGGCGGGGAGCCGCTGCCCGGGGTGAGCGGGACGCGGTGGGGCGGGCTGTTGGGGCGGGCCCGGCGGGCGGCGCCGGAGCGGGATCTCCAGGTGGCGCGGGACGCCGGGGTGCGGTTCGTCTGTCCGGGGGACGCGGAATGGCCCGGCCAGCTCGATGACCTCGGGGACGGCCGGCCCACCGGACTGTGGGTGCGGGGGAGGCCCAGCCTGCGGATGTGGGCGCTCAGATCGGTTGCCGTCGTGGGGGCGCGCGCCTGCACCGAGTACGGCGCCCATGTGGCGGCGACGCTGGCCTCGGGGCTCGCCGAGCGGGGGTGGGTCGTCGTGTCGGGCGGTGCGTACGGGATCGACGGGGCCGCCCACCGCGGCGCCCTCGCCGCCGGCGGAGCCACCGTCGCCGTCCTCGCCTGCGGCGTCGACCGGCCCTACCCCCGCGGCCACACCGCGCTGATCAACAGGATCGCGGAACAGGGGCTGGTGGTCGGGGAATTGCCGCCAGGTGATCATCCGACGCCGAGCCGGTTCATCCTGCGCAACAGAGTGATCGCCGCGCTCACCAGGGGCACCGTCGTCGCGGAGGCCGCCTGCCGCAGCGGCTCACTGGCCACCGCACGGGCCGCCGAGCGCCTCGGAAGGTTCACGATGGGGGTGCCCACACCTCTTTCCGGGGGCGCCGCTCTGGCTCCGATCCGGTTCCGGGTGGCCATCGCCGCCTGAGCCCCCGGAGGGCCCTCCCGCTGCACAGAAGACCGCTCCGGGTGCTCGGTGCCCGGGGCGGTCTTCTGTGTCCAGGGAGAGCGACGGAGACCCCACGACGGGCCTACGCCGCTGCGGGCGGCTGCTCGTTCTGGCGTGCTGGGGGTGGGGCAGGCTGCAGCGCTTCACGCTGTGCTTCCTCGCTTCGAGCTTGCTTCAGGGCGCGCCAAGCGTCTCTGGCGCGCCCTGCGGAAGCGAATACGTCGGGGAGTTGATCGAGGAAGCCACGGAGGGCGAAGAGGAGGATCGACAGCACGCCGAAGAAGGCAAGGATGGCGAGCGTCACGGCCGCGTCCAACGGTTTCGGTACCTTTCAGATCAGGTGACCGAGCCGGGTCTCTTGCGCAGGGCATTCGTCAGCTCGGCCACGGTGAAGTGGCTCGAACCGAGAAGCCCCACGCTCGACGCAACGCTGGGTGTCTCAGTGACCGAGGCGGGCGCGCTCGGCTTTGTTGCGGTGTACTGCTGCCTTAGATCCCATCGAACGTTTCCCTCGAAGCGACTATGCGAGCCGACATCGATTGAGCAGCGCGCACAGGTGAAAGTCTGAGCAAGCTGCCCCGGTCCCGCGCCAATTGGAACGCCCTACACCATACAGATGTAGATCACAATGGCACCGCAGAGGGTGTTCGACTGCGCGTTGGATGTTGCACTCCAACGCGCAGATTTGATGCTAGGTCAGGGCGAGGCAAGATCGCAGCCCAATCCGGGCATAAGTGAGCCCCGTCTCAGTCGAGTTGACCGGACGGGGCTCACCTGATCTACGCCGCCACGGGCGGCTCCTCGTCGTCCGCCGGGGGCGGCACCTCGGGCTTCTTGAAGCGGTGCCACGCGTCGCGTGCTTTCCCGGCGGAGTTGATCACGTCCGGGACCTGGTCCAGCAACCCCTTGAGCGCAAAGAGCAGCACGGAAGCCACGCCAGCGATGGCGAGAATGATGATGATGGCGGTGCCGTCCACCGATCCTTACCTTCCCTGTCATGGGTCGGATCGGTGGGTCTGCGCGCAGGCAGCCTCGATCCGAACCCTTCGGTTCGGGTCGAGACACCTGCGCTGACGTGAACGCAAATGTTCTCGGTCTTACAAATGGGCCTACTGTTCGGCCCTCTCAATGTCATATATCCACTGTCGCTACTCATCAGCTGCGCTCAGCTCACGTCAGGAGGACACGACGGCTGCGAAGCGTTGTGCCCAGCTGCTCAAAGCTGACGAATAGTCCTGGTCCTGACACCGAGTGTCAGGTCGCCCAGGTGCGAAGGGGCAAAAAATCACCCTCCGGGACTGATGATAGCGCAGGCTCGTTGGTCACGTGGCAAGGCCAACAACGCCCCAACTTAATTGCGTTGGAGCGGTACTGATCACCGGTCAGGTCAGCGGCGCTCGGGGGTGCCGTCGCCCTGGCAGCGGCGGCACTGACAGAGGGGCCACCGGGCGTCGATCAGCGGCAGGTTCGGCATGGAGTCGACCGACCACTCCCGTGCGCTGACCTCGCGCATCTCCTTGGTGTCGGCGTCGTAGTGGTAGACCCGAATGCTTAACCCGGCCATTGCAGCCCCCTCGTCGTCCTGACCAGCAGGTATCGCGGTATCGCAGTGTACTGCGATACCGCGTTATCGCGTAAGACTGCGGTAGCGCGGCATACCGCGTGATCGTACGGTCGAGGAATGAGTGCCGATCTTGACCGTTCACGTCCGGTCTGGCGTCAGGTGGCCGAGGTCATCAGCGGCCGGATCGCCGCCGGGACCTACCCGCCGGGCAGCCGGGTGCCCGGCATCGTCGAGCTGAGCGCGGAGTTCGGCATCGCGGCCAGCACCGCTCAGAAGGCGTTGGCGCACCTGCGCGACACCGGCCAGGTGCGCACCGAGCTGGGCTTGGGCACCTTCGTCGCCGACGCGTAGAAGGCCGGCTCAACCTCAACGTGCAGGATCTCGTCTCCCCATGGCTCGGGTTGGGGGAGTCTGGTCACCATGCGGCTCTTACACATCGAAATGTGGATCGGCGACAGGTGGCATCGCGTCCTGCGGCTCGACGGCAAGCGGGAGTACTTCCCGCCCAAGGGCGGAAGCTGGGACGACGACCTGTCCCATGAACTTGAGAAGTTCCTGAAGGACCACCCGGAGACTTTCTGGGTCGAGACCATCGCCAGCCCGCACGGCGTGTACGTCGGCGCAGGGGTGCCCCGGCTGTTCCGCCTCGTCCCCGCCGGTTAACGCGTCGGAGCCCCGGAGACCACGATGGCTCTCCGGGGCTTCCGCGCGTTCACAGCACGCCGAGCGTCGACATCACGAGCAGGCACAGGGTCAGCGAGCCCCCGAACGCGCCCCCGCCGAAGAGGATGGCCGGTGCCTTGGGAGTCGCGGGGGCGTGCTTGAGCAGCCCGGCCACGATGCCGACTATGACGGAAGTCAAGACGCAGATGACGACCACGAGCACCTTGACGCCGAGAGGGAGATTCAACGGTCCGAGTACCTTTCCGGTGATCGGACCGTCGGTGCGCAGTGCGCAGACCTCAGCCCGACCACCACGTGAGACACGTGTGATCAAGCTGAGGCCATGCCGACGTACAGGGACTCAGAAGCCGGATGGGTCAGGACCGCTTGCGGTGACCCTGCAACACCTACTTGAGTCGGGAAAGTTCGCGGTCGGTCTGGGGCAACCCCATGACCTTCTGAAGACGTCGGACTTCAGACCGCGCGTTCCTTAGGCGGGAATGTCTCAACTCTACCTGAGGTGAGCGGGGTTGGCCGGGTCTCCAGGCCCGAGGCCCGGGACGGTATCTCCGGGGGCCTCGTGCGGAGATCTACGGCCAGACGCCCCGGGCGGGGACTCCAGGCCGCCGGAGACCCCACGGGAGGCCGCCGCTGGGTATGCCCGTGCCCGCAGGCCGGAGCGCCGGAGGCCGGGCGTCATGTTGAGACCCCAGGTGCTCGCCGGCCTAACTTCCCGTGATTGATCTCAATACTTCTCGTTACTGGCGCTCAGGGGGTCGCCGACCCTCCAGCTACTTGCGCCAACCGCAAGCCCTGGCAGCACTTGTACGGGCCTGAAATCCCGTGCTCTCCTGGTATCAGAACGGGCTCATAGCCGTCCGGCCCCCGCCTTGCTGGCGGGTGATTGCAACCGGGGAGCGGGGAGAAGCCTAGGAGCGAAGCCGCAACGTGACGGCTCGCGGGGGTGGACCGCGTCGGCGGGGCCATACCTGCCACTCACCGAAGTGCGAACAGTCCCTGACGGGGAACTGCCATGCCTGCACGCACATTCAGCCCTGACGCCCTGCGCCAGATCCGGCGCGACCGTGGCGTCACCCAGGTTCAGTTGGCCGCTGCGCTCGGTCGCAGCTTCACGTCCGTGTCGATGTACGAGAACGGCCGCTCGACCCCGCCGGTCGACGTGCTGGCCGCCATCGCCGACACGCTCAACGCGCCCATGGACGCCTTCGTCACCGGCCCGGCCCGAGAACTGGTGTCGGCCTGATGGACCTCAAGGACGCGCGCCCCATGACGGAGTCCGAGCGCAAGCGGCTCCTCCGTCTCCTCTTCGGCAAGCAGCAGCCGAAGTAACCCACCCCCGAACATGCCTGAGCCCCCGGGCGGCCGACCAAACCAACCCCGGGGGCTCCAACAAGAAAGTGGTCCTCCAGATGACCAACACCACCACGGAAACACGGGATTTGGCTCCTGCGCAATCCGCGCTTGAAGTGCCCGAGTACGACACCGACCGGGCCGCGCTCTTCGCCGATCTCGGCTTTGGCGTCGTGCCCATGCCGACCAACTCCAAGAGGCCCGTCATCAGGCACTGGCCTGACGAAGCGCTCACCACCGCTGAAGACGTCGAGATCTATTGGAGGTCGATTACACCGAGCGGCTGGCAGAACATCGCGCTGACCCTGGACGGCTGGGCCGTCGTGGACGTGGACCCGAAGAACGGCGGCACCGCGTCCCTGGAGAAGCTGACGGCCGAGTACGAGCTTCCGGCCACCCGGACGCACCACACCGCGTCAGGTCCGGACAGCCTCCAGTTCATCTACCGGGCCGACCCGGACCGGCTTCTCAAGAGCGCGCCGCTCGACCCGAGCCGGTACCCCGGCATCGACATCAAGACCGGTAGGGGCTCGCTGATCGTCGCGCCCGGCTCCGTGATCGACGGACGGCGTTACGAGGTGGTCAGCGCGGCTGAGCCCGTCGTGGCCCCTCCGTGGCTCTCGGAGATCCAGGGGCCGCCCAGTACCCGGCCCCCTCCTCCGTGCGCTCCCGTACCCCGTCCCGGCCCTCCGCTGGCCGCCCTCGCACGGCCACCCTGGCGGAGCTGCGCGCCGTGCCGCCGGACGACCCCGCCCGGGGTAACGGCTGGCTGGCCCAGGTCGCCGGACACCTCGCCCGGAAGCACACCGACCACGCCGCCTACGTTGCCGAGCTGCGTGAGATCGACAGCGAATCCGAGGTGCCTCACGACAAGGGAAGTTTCATGAAGACCGCCGATTCGATCTGGGACCGCGAGCAGGACAAGCCCTCGGCCGAGTCGCGCGAGCCCGTCAATCCCGAATGGGGGTATCCGATCCAGTTGAAGGACGGAGCATCCAATATCCGCAATCTCCGGACCGCCCTCAACTCCGGAGCCATCCCCGACGTGTACGTACAGAACGGCCAACTGGTCAAGCTGTACGACGATTTCGGCAACGTCGAGTTGCCGCAGGGCGAGTCACAGAAGGCGGTCGCGCCTTTCACGAATGACGCCTTCGGTAACGAGGTCGCCGATCACATCTTCTTCTACCAGGAGATCAAGGACGAGGTCACGGGCGAATACAAGATGCGCCCGAAGCAGCCCCGGCAGGAGACCTTGCGGACGGTCCTCGGCAACAGGTCGTGGCCGGGTGTCCCGCCGCTTCGGGGCATCACCCGCGTGCCGATCCTGCGCATTGACGGCACGGTCCTCAACGAGGCCGGATACGACGCCGACAGCGGCATGTACTTCGACCCGATGTGCGAGTTCGACGAGGTGCCGGAGCGGCCGACGCGTGACGAGGTCGATCGTGCCTTCGACTTCGTTTACAACCAGGTCTTGGGCGGCTTCCCGTACGCCACTCAGGCCGACCGGGCGAACGCCTTCGCCTACGCCACCCACGCCGTTGGTCGCCGCTTCCTCGAAGGTGCCAGTGACGGGGGAGTGCAGCCGACTCCGGGCGCGAACATCACGGCTGGTTCGCAGGGCACCGGAAAGTCCTACCTGGCCAACGTCGTCAGGTGGACGTCCGGCGGCACGATGACCGACTACCGACCCGACGAGACCGAGCTTTCCAAGACGGTCATTTCCTCGCTCTACAACAAGAGCGGCGCGGTGGTCATCCTGGACAACGTTCCGGACGGCTACATGGTCAAGAACACGACGCTGGCGAACTTCCTCACCAGCGGAACCCCGGACGCTCGTCTCCTCGGTCAGACGAAGAACATTCGGATGATCAATGACGTGTTCTGGGTGCTCACCGGAAACGGCACCCGGTTGAGCGACGACAACCGGCGACGGTTCTTCGACATCAGGCTTGACGCCAAGATGGCTAATCCGGCGATGCGGGACCACTTCGCCCTCGGCGACCTCGAATCGTTCTTCAAGCGCAACCGCCGGAACCGCGCCAAGTTCATTTGGTGCTGCCTAGTCCTGTGGCGCGCGTGGGTCGTGGCCGGTGCCGACGAGGCCACTCCGGCGATGCGCGGTTCGTACGGTTGGTGGTCGCGGCCGACCGCCGGATTCCTGGACTTCCTCGGCATCGAGGGGTTCATGGACAACTACGACCCGGGCGCGAGCGCCGAGGCCGACCACTGGGTGCCGTTCCTGTCGGCGTGGTTCACGAAGTACGACACCAAGCGGCTGAAGGTCAGCCAGCTCATGAAGGACCACATCGACAACGGCGAGCAGGACGGTTGGGACGGGTCGTTCATGCTGCCGACGAACGCGAATGACTTCCAGGATGTTCGGAAGGCCGGTGACATCCTCGCGGGCAAGATCGACAAGGTTTGGTCGAACAGCCTCGTGATGAGGTCGGCCAAGCGTTCCGGGTCCAACACCTACTGGGTCGAGAAGGCCGAGAAATAGCCTGGTGGGATTTCTGGTGGGGGGTCTGGTGGGATATCCAACCCGGCCCCCACCCCCTCTGACCGGCCACGGAGTATCCCTCTGGTGGGATTGGTGGGATCTGGTGGGGGGTCTGGAGAAGACGAGAAGTCCGGTTGTTGGGAGGAGTGCAGAGACCCCCACCACCCCCCACCATCCCCCCACCACCCCACCGGGCCAGGTCGAGAGGGCCGAGGTCGGAGAAGACCCACGTGAGGCCAGGGAGATCCGCCCCGGGCACGAGGGCCGCAGGCACAGGGCGAGGCCCCGGGAGATACCGCCGGAGGCCGGGACGACACCAGGGCGCGGCGGCAGGTGGCCCCGGAGAAAGCCCAGGTGGGCCGCCATGACGACTCGTGACAGCCAATCACGACGAGTAAGGCCGGCGGGAACCTTGCCGCCAACATGACGCGACCCCCAGTCCACGCCTTCTGGGGTGCGTGGTGGGGGTCTTGTCGTGGGGGGAAGGCAACGCGCTTGGCCTCATCTCGGAACGTCCCGTCAGGGCTCCGAGCTGGAGCGGGGGGAGGCCCAACCGGGCCATCACTCCGGTTGGGCGCGTGCCCCCTCAGGCGGTCGGAAGAATGGCCCGCACTCGTCCGACATCCCCACCAGAAAAGCACCACGGAAGACCCCTGTCTATTTGCGTTGAGAGCAACCCCGGATGGGTATTTCAGAGGCCCAAATGTGGGGGCTTTAATTGGAGTATGGACAGGGCGAAAACAAGCCCGGTGTTCTCAGGTCAGAAGCTCAAGGAAGTTCGCAGTAGTCGAAAGTTGACGCAAGCGCAGGTGGCCGCCCGTATGGGCACCATCAGCGGCCTCTACATCAGCTACTGGGAAAACGGCCGGTACGCGCCCAACGGCGTGAACATGGTGCTTCTGCTGAGGGCTCTCGGATGCGAATTGGAGGAGGTGACGGAATGAGCGACGAATTCGAGGTGGTGCCGGAGGGTGGCGAGCCCTGGTGGGCAATGGTCAAGACGCCGACCGGTGAGGTTCCCGTGCGAGTCAAGAGCTGGACCGTCACCGCCGAGGGCGTGACGGCTGAGCTGACCGAATTGAGGGGTGTCGACACGAGCCCCGAAAACGTCGGTGCGCTGCGCCGGATGAGCCGTGACGAGGCGTGGGCGCAGGTGGCCACGTGGTCCAAAACTGGAGGGTCCGCGTGAGCCAGCGAGTCATCACCGAGGAATGGCGCAAGATCCCCGGCTTCAATCCGATCTACGAGGTCTCGAACTTCGGAGAGGTACGGAGCTGGGGAGTCCAGGCCAACGGGCGGACGCTCGCGACACGGCCCCATAAGCGAAACGGCCTGCCGACCGTACAGGTCATGAGGGAGGGCGGAAAGGTTCGCCCATTCTTGGTTCACGTTCTGGTGCAGAGGGCTTTCCCGGAGGAGGAATCGTGATCGTGCCGACCGAAGAACCGACTTGGGCGGTCGGGCTTCACAAGAAGCGCGGCGGAGTTTACGTCCGGGTGACCGGCTGGCGGATTTCCGGAAACGGCGTGAAGCCCGTCATCAACCACGAGCGCATTCCGCCTGGAATTCGGGTCCTGGAGGTGTTCCGGGGAACGGAGCTGGACGCCGCCAAGGTGGCCGCACTGCTGGAGCTGGTGGAGATGACCAATCGGGCAACCAACTCGGCGCAGTTCGATGTGGTCGAGCGCGCGGCGAAGTGGGTCATGGCCTACGGGGAGCCGCGAGATGCCTAAGTTCGAGGGTGAAGCGCCGGAAAACATCGGCAAGGAATTGGCGGAAGCGGACGCGCAGGTCCCAGTACACCCTCGCGCGGAAATGGTTGTTGTGCTCGCGCAGCAAGGTGTCGGCCGAAATGAAATTTCACGTCGCACCGGCATTTCAACCGCGTCAGTTTCCCGAATCGCAGCGGCGCATGGAATCGAGTTCGACGGCTCGCAGACCGAGGTGGCCTTGAAGGCCCGAATTGCTGAGCTGAAGGCACGTCAAGCCGGAATCGCCCTGGGGCTGGTCGAGGACATCACGTCGGCGCGGGGGCTGCTGCGGATGGCCACGACGCACCGCGATTTCGCGTTCGCCGCAAAGGCGATCGGTGATCTAACCCAGGCCGCCCAGCGCATGACCCCTGAGATCTCCGAACAGGAAGAGATCGAAGAGGCCAAGGACTTCCTGATCGACCTGCGCGACACCATGCGCCAGGTGGTCGACGGATTCGAGGCGCAGCACGGCGTTCCATTCGACAGCCCCGAGGCTGCCGAAATCATCAAGCAGGAGGCGAACCAAAATGACGAACCGTAACTTCGGCGAGATCGTGCAGGGCCCGGTGACCCCGGACGGCCCGAGCGTGGACGAGATCCGGGCCATGCGCCCCGGGGCACCCGGCAGCTTCCACTACCGGGACGAGCGGGGTCCGCAGGACTCGGCCGTGATCCGGGGCCAGTCGGTCCAGGGTGACGGCTCGATGTCCGAGAAGGACGCGGCCGAGATCCGCAAGGCCGCCGGGATCGGGGTCGCGAACCTGCACGCCGGGCAGGCGGCCAAGTCCTACAGCGAGCACCGCGACCCGGTGACCCGCGAGCTGATCCGGACCTACGAGGGCGGACGCACCGAGATCGTGGACGAGAGCCGCCCGGCCAGCCGGGTGCGCGGCCGGGCGTAGTCGTCCCGGGGCGGGACGGGGGTGCGGAGGGCCTCCCGTCCCGCCGGGAGCCCACGGGCCCGGCTGGCGCACGAGAGCCCGGGGGAGAGCCGCCGGGAGCCGCAGCCAGAGCGGTGTGCGGAACGGGCGTCAGCCCTCCTCTTCCGGGTGACGCTCCTCGGTCCGCCGGAGGTCGGGGCGGATCGGCCAGCGAGACCCCCGGACCTTGACGACCACGCAACTCCGGATCGACATCCGGGCGTTGAGGTCCGGCCGAGATCCCGACCCGATCCGGCCCACCTTGACGATCCAGCAAGCCAGATCCGCCCCAACCTTGACGATCCAGCAAGCCGGGATCTGTCGACCTTGACGACCACGCAAGCCAGATCCCCCCAAACCCCCGACGTCAACACAGGGGATCGGCGGCGGCGAGTGGCCCCAACGCCCTCGCGCGAGGTCAACCCTCAACCCTTCGCCGGCCTTACTTCCCGTAATTGATCATCACGAGTCGTGACAGAAGGAGTCGACATGGCACAGGCACAAATGATCGAGGCGTCCAGGGAGATGGTCGGCTCGGCGCTGATGTACAACCCCGAGGGCATGATGGAGATCGGCCAGGACTTCGCCAGCCTGCCCGAATTCCTCCAGAACCTGGCCAAGGCGATTTACCACATGACCCGCCAGGTGCAGGAGGGTGACACCCCCATGGACCCTGCGATCGTCGACAAGATCAAGGCGATCCACGCGGAAATTCGCATGGTCGCGCAGTCGGCCGAAGACCTCAAGCCCGCGTTCGAGAACTACCACGCTGACGACATCAAGCGAATTCGCAACCCGCGCCGCAACGAGCAGTTGTGGGACGTCGAGCGTAACCGCGACCACTACGGCCGGTGAGTGTGACTGTGACTGTGACCTGCCACAGTCACACCCGGGCACCCCCTCCCACCGGCCACGGAGCGCCGCAGGGGGGTGTCCCCGCCCGGTCACAGTCACAGTCACAATCACGCCGAGTTATTGCTACGGCCCGTGATTGGTGGTGCGTGAATAGGTGCGGTCACGCCCATTCCGCCCACCTCTTTAGATTCGGCTAAATTTCAGGAATTGTGCTGCGCGCAAATCCCGTGATTTCCTTGAATTCTCGGCAATTCCGCCGGGGGGAATTCGGAATTCAGGGAGCGCGAAATGGCCGCCAACACCACCGCCAAGAAGACCACCGCTGACGAGCTGCACCCCTGCGAGTGCGCCGCGTACGACGCCCTCCCGGCGGACCTGACGGACGCCGACCTGGAGTCCGGCGACTACGAGGTCTTCGACACCGGCTGCACGGCCACGACCAAGCGCCAGTTCGCTCCCGGACACGACGCCAAGCTGAAGTCCTTCCTCATCAAGCACGGCGCGGCCGGTCACGACATCCGCCGCAACGAGGGCGGGGTGGCCACCAGCGCCAGCGCCGAGCAGCACGCCGCCCGCTACGCCTTCGGCCACATGGTCGCCGCCGGGGTGAAGCGCGCGGAGGAGAAGGCCGTCGAGAAGGCGCGCAAGGCCGAGGAGCGCGCAGCCCGTAAGGCCGCCCCCAAGGCCAAGGCCCCGAAGAAGGTCACGGCCAAGGTCGGCCGCGCGACCTTCACCGGCCACATGGACGGCGACCACTTCGTCTACGAGGTGAAGGGCAAGGAGCGTCGCACCCTCAAGTTCCAGGCCGCCTGACCGACCCGTCCCGCCGGGCGGTCGGCACGGGCCGCCCGGCTCCCATGAGGAGCCCCAACGTGAACCAGCAAGACATGCGAGCCGCCATCCTGGAGCGGG
This sequence comes from Streptomyces sp. NPDC101151, assembly GCF_044768335.1. Taxonomy (NCBI): domain Bacteria; kingdom Bacillati; phylum Actinomycetota; class Actinomycetes; order Kitasatosporales; family Streptomycetaceae; genus Streptomyces; species Streptomyces sp. NPDC101151. The sequence continues at coordinate 131,822 of NZ_JBIWPP010000011.1, forward strand.
TCAGCACCGAGGAGCAGACGCGTGGCTACGGCCTCGATGTCCAGGACGACGCCTGCCGGGCGTACGTCGAGCGCAAGAGCTGGCGGCTGCACGACATCTATAAGGACGAGGGCGTCAGCGGCTCGCTGACCAAGCGCCCCGGCTTCGACCGGCTGATGGCCGACGTGAAGGCCGGACTCATTGACGTGGTCGTGGTCCACAAGTTCGACCGCGTCGGCCGCACCGGTCGCGCCTTCTGGCGGTGGATCTGGCAGCTCGAAGACCTTGAGACCGCCATCGTGTCGGTCACCCAGGAGATCGACACCACGACCACGCACGGCAAGTTCATGTTGCAGCAGTACGCGGCCATCGCGGAGATGGAGTACAACCTCATCCGCGAGCGCACCCAAGGCGGATTGCAGAAGAAGGCTGAGGCGGGCGGGTGGCCCGGCGGCGCGCCCCCGTACGGCTACCGCATCGAGGGCAAGGGCAAGCGCGGCTCCTTCCTGGTCATCGACGAGCATGAGGCCGCCATCCTCAAGGCGGCTTGGAAGATGGTTGTAGAGGAGGGGCTGAACGGGCGCGAGATGGCCGCCCGGCTCAACACGCTGGGCATGGTCACCCGATCGGGCAAGCCCTGGTCACACTCCAACCTTCGCGCCAAGCTCACCAACGAAGCGACCGTGAGCGCGACCGTCACCTTCCGGAATCCGAACCGCGTGCACGCCGGACACGGCGCGGCTCTTAATAAGGACGGCACGGCCAAGCACGGCAAGACCGTCGTCATCAAGCTGGACCCGATCTTTACGCCGAGCGAGCTGGCCGCCCTCGCCGCCGGACTCGGCCAGACCTCCAAGGGTGCGGGCAAGCCGAAGCCGCAGCCCTACCCGCTGTCGAAGCGACTGTTCAACGAGCACACCGGCTGCAACGCCCATCACGTCGGCATGAAGCGCTCGGGTCGCGCCGGGCGCTGGTACCGCTGTTCCGGTCTCGCCTCGAAGTACCCGGGCGACTCGGTCTGCACGTGCAAGATGGTCGACGCCGACGCGATGGAGGCAGCCGTCTGGGGTGAGGTCGTCAACCTGCTGGGTGACCCGGAACGCCTCAAGGCGATGGCGGCTGAGTGGGTCGGCATGACGGCTGGCCAGGAGTCCAATCACGCTGCCCGCATCGCCGACCTCGATCGCCAGATTGCCGAGCGCGAGCAGGCCATCACCACCACCGTCACCGACTACGCCAAGGCAGGGCTCCCGGCGGTTGCCGTGACCGCAGCCACCCGCGCCCTGACCGAGGAGCTGGAACAGCTTCAGGCGATGCGCCACGAGGCGACCGCGTGGCTTGAGGAGACCGAGGCCGCCGAGCGTCGCGCCCATGACCTCGCAGCCCTGGCCACCGTCGCCCGTGAGCGGCTGGCCGACATGGACCCCGCGCACCAGGCTGAGGTCCTCGGGCTGCTCGACGTGCGGGTCACGATCACCGGTCCCGTGCCGAAGCCCCGGGTCGGCCTGGCGTGCTCGATGGCGGAGTGGTTCAAGGCGAGCGGGCGGCTTGTGCCGGACGAGCTGAGCGACGAGGTATGGGCCCTGGTCGAACCGATCGTCAAGGCATGGGAGCCACCGAACCACCGGATGCGCCCCGGTCGCGTGATGCTCGATGCGATGTTCTATAAGGCGCGCACCGGTTGCCTGTGGGAGGAGCTGCCCGAGCGGTTCGGCCTGTGGAAGGGCATCCACTCCCGTTACAAGACCTGGCGCAACTGCGGGGTCTGGGACGAGATCATGGCTGCCCTGCCCGACACGGGTCAGCCGGTGTGGGTGCCGTCCCTGGTGCCGCCGTTCCGGGTGGAGGGTCGAGTTGACCCGCGCGTTCTGACCGGGGGAGAGATCCAGGAAGAAGAGGTGCCCGCCGGAACAGGTCTCCCCGGGCCCGTCACCAGCGGTCTCTCCGCCGGGGTGCACGAACTGCTGCGCGGCGAGGCCGTCCTGGTCACCGATGCCGCGGACGTCGTCGAACTCGTGGGCGACATGGGGGAGCTCGCCCCGCCCCGGCGTGGGCCCGTACTCCCGCGTGACCTGCTGGAACCGGCCGCCCGCGACGTCCTCGCCGCCCTGCCCGCAAGCCGGGCGGCCCCCGCGCAGGAGATCGCGTGCGGCGCGCGCACCACGCCGGACGACGCGATCGCGAGACTGTACGAACTCCGAGCACTTGGTTACGTCGAACGACACGGCGATGGCTGGAAGTTGACACGCCAGTCGTTGATCTCGGCCCGGGCCGGTCGCGGTCCATGCTGACCGAGCGTGTACGGCCGTCCGGGGGAACCCCCTACGCCCTTGGGATTTCCCGGAGTTGGCGCCCCTGTCCGGTCACGCAGAGCGAGCTGCGGAGCGCTGCGCCGCGGTCGGCGGAAGGGGCCCGCGCAGGGGTGGACCCTCATTGTTCGCGCACCGCGACTCCTCAGTCACGCTACGCTCACGAAAGTCCGGGCGCAGACCGCGCCAACTCGACATCAGACCGACAGCTCACCCAGGCATCCCCCTTCACCCCACGGACACCCACCTCACCCCACCCCCGCTCATTCCCTCGCTCCGCAGCACTTCACGGCAGATCACGGCACTTCACGGCAGAACGGCACAAGGCGACGAATGCCCCAGCACACCTCCGGGTCCGACCGGGCGGCGATCCCCCCAGCCGCCCGCGGCGGTGGCAGCGTGCGGCCGCCCGCTCCCTCGACGCTCGACGAACTGTGGCGGTCGTACAAGGCGACGGGGGACGACCGGCTGCGGGAGCAGCTGATCCTGCACTACTCGCCGCTCGTCAAATACGTGGCGGGCCGGGTGAGCGTCGGCCTGCCGCCCAATGTGGAGCAGGCCGACTTCGTCTCCTCCGGGGTGTTCGGGCTGATCGACGCGATCGAGAAGTTCGACATCGACCGGGAGATCAAGTTCGAGACCTACGCGATCACCCGGATCCGGGGCGCGATGATCGACGAGCTGCGGGCGCTGGACTGGATCCCCCGGTCCGTCCGGCAGAAGGCGCGCAACGTCGAGCGTGCCTACGCCACCCTGGAGGCACGGCTGCGGCGGACGCCGACGGAAGGGGAGGTCGCCGTCGAGCTGGGCATGGAGGTCGACGAGCTCCATGCCGTGTTCAGTCAGTTGTCGCTGGCCAACGTGGTCGCCCTGGAGGAGCTGCTGCATGTCGGCGGCGAGGGCGGGGACCGGCTCAGCCTCATGGACACGCTGGAGGACACCGCCGCCGACAATCCCGTGGAGGTGGCGGAGGACCGCGAACTGCGGCGGTTCCTGGCGCGGGCGATCAACACGCTGCCCGAGCGGGAGAAGACCGTCGTCACGCTCTACTACTACGAGGGGCTCACCCTCGCCGAGATCGGCAATGTGCTCGGGGTCACCGAGAGCCGGGTCAGCCAGATCCACACCAAGTCGGTGCTCCAGCTGCGGGCGAAGCTGGCGAGCTTCGGGCGCTGAGTCCTCCCTTCCGGGGTGGCGTGTCCGTAAAGTGGTTGACGTGCCAAGGATTCGAGCGGCCTCCGTGGCCGAGCACCGGTCGATGCAGCGAGCCGCCCTGCTGGACGCGGCTCGGTCCCTGCTGTCCGAGGGCGGGACCGAAGCGCTGACCTTTCCCGCGCTGGCCGAGCGCACGGGGCTGGCACGGTCGTCCGTGTACGAGTACTTCCGCTCGCGGGCCGCCGTGGTCGAGGAGCTGTGCGAGGTCGACTTCCCCGTGTGGGCGGCGGAGGTCGCGGCGGCGATGGAGCGGGCCTCGTCGGCCGAGGACAAGGTCGAGGCATATGTGCGTCAGCAGCTGGCGCTGGTCGGGGACCGGCGGCACCGGGCTGTTGTGGCGATCTCGGCGAGCGAGCTGGATGCGGGGGCACGCGAGAAGATCCGGGCCGCGCACGGGGGACTGGTCGCGATGGTCGTCGAGGCGCTGGGAGAGATGGGGCACGGGCAGCCCCGGCTGGCGGCGATGCTGCTGCAGGGGGTTGTGGACGCGGCCGTGCGGCGGATCGAGCTGGGGGCCGCGGAAGATCCCGTGGTGATCACGGACGCCGCTGTGGCCATGGCTCTGCGGGGCGTGAAGGGCTGAGGTCGACGCAGGGCACCTGGGGAGCCACGACCGCCCGCAGCCATGGGGGTTCCATGGCCCGCCCCCATGCCGGTTCGATCGCCCGCCCCCATGCCGGTTTGATCGCTCGCCCCCATGCCTGTTTGATCGCCCGCCCCCGTGCGGGTTCGACCGTCCGCAGCCAGGCAGGTGCGACCGCCCTCAGCTAGGCGGGCAGCGGTACGCGCAGAACGGGCAGCAGCCTCGACGGCCCCCGCTGCAGCAGCCACGGCGGCAGCAGGGCCAAGGGGTCCAGATAGGTCTCGCCCCTCAGGAGGCCCCAGTGCACGCATGTGCCAGGGCAGTGCGACCCGGTGGCCTCCACCGTGCCCACCACCTCACCCGACCGCACATCGGCCCCCTTCTGCACCGACGGACTCACCGGCTCGTATGTCGTCCGCAGCCCCGTGCCCGCCAGCTCCACCGACACCACGCCGCGCCCCGCGACCCGGCCCGCGAAGGACACCCGGCCGGCCGCCACTGCCCGTACCGGAGCGCCGGGTGGCGCGCCCAGGTCCACGCCCCGGTGCCCGGGTCCGTACACCGTCGCCGGTGGTTCCCAGCCCCGTAGCACCACCGGTCGGGAGCCCACCGGCCAGGCGCGGCCGATGGCCGGAACCGGGCCCACGGGGATCTGCTGGGCCTTCGCCGGGGGCGGGGGCGCCGGGTCCGGCGTGTCCGCCCGGGCCACGGGAGCCGACAGCGTCGCTGGCGACACCGGCAGCAGAACCGCCCACAGCAGGGCCACGCATCGCATCACTCGTCGCATGCGACAACGCTCCCGTACCCCGCCGATCATGGCCGGGATCTGTGGACTACTCACGGGTTGTGGAGAGCGGCGTCACCCGGTGCCTCGCCGGTCCCGTACACTTCTTCTGGCGATCCGGGTCACCGGGTCGACTTCGCACGCCCCGATACGACATCCGGAGACGGTTCGTATCAGCGCCCCTCGGTCCCTCGTGGCACGGCGCATCGCGGGCGTCAGGCGCGGGAGCCATCCGGCACCCGCGGCACAACCGAGAAATTCAAGGAGATACGGCCATGGCCGTCGTCACGATGCGGGAGCTGCTGGAGAGCGGCGTCCACTTCGGTCACCAGACCCGTCGCTGGAACCCGAAGATGAAGCGCTTCATCTTCACCGAGCGCAACGGCATCTACATCATCGACCTGCTCCAGTCGCTGTCGTACATCGACCGCGCCTACGAGTTCGTCAAGGAGACCGTCGCCCACGGCGGCACGGTCATGTTCGTCGGCACGAAGAAGCAGGCGCAGGAGGCCATCGCCGAGCAGGCCACCCGCGTCGGCATGCCCTTCGTCAACCAGCGCTGGCTGGGCGGCATGCTCACCAACTTCTCGACCGTCTACAAGCGTCTGCAGCGCCTGAAGGAGCTTGAGCAGATCGACTTCGAGGACGTCGCGTCCTCCGGTCTGACCAAGAAGGAGCTGCTGGTCCTCTCCCGCGAGAAGGCCAAGCTGGAGAAGACCCTCGGTGGTATCCGCGAGATGCAGAAGGTGCCCAGCGCCGTCTGGATCGTGGACACCAAGAAGGAGCACATCGCCGTTGGTGAGGCCCGGAAGCTGAACATTCCGGTCGTCGCGATCCTCGACACCAACTGCGACCCCGACGAGGTCGACTACAAGATCCCGGGCAACGACGACGCGATCCGCTCCGTCACCCTGCTCACCCGCGTGATCGCCGACGCGGTCGCCGAGGGCCTCATCTCCCGCTCCCGTGTCGCCACCGAGGGCAAGGGCGAGAAGGCCGCCGGCGAGCCGCTGGCCGAGTGGGAGCGCGACCTGCTCGAGGGTGAGAAGAAGGACGAGGCTCCGGCCGCCGAGGCTGCCCCCGCCGCTGAGGCTGCTCCGGCCGCTGAGGCTGCTGAGGCTGCTCCCGCCGCTGAGGCTGCTCCGGCCGCCGAAGCCGCTCCCGCCGAGGCCGAGAAGGCTGTCGAGGGCGAGAACGCCGCCGAGGGCGAGCAGGCCTGACGTCAGTGTTGACAGCGGGGGCGGCGACATGAAGTCCGCCCCCGCTGTTCACCCGTAGGTCGGCACCGTGTCCGCGATCCGCGGCTACATGTGGATTGCAGATCGTGCGGATCTGAAGATCTTCCAGACTTCGAGAAAGACTCACAGACTCATGGCGAACTACACCGCCGCCGACGTCAAGAAGCTCCGTGAGCTCACCGGCGCCGGCATGATGGACTGCAAGAAGGCGCTGGACGAGGCCGACGGCAACGTCGAGAAGGCCGTCGAGGCGCTGCGCATCAAGGGCCAGAAGGGCGTCGCCAAGCGCGAGGGCCGCTCCGCCGAGAACGGCGCTGTGGTCTCCATCATCGCCGACGACAACTCCTCCGGCGTCCTGGTCGAGCTGAAGTGCGAGACGGACTTCGTCGCCAAGGGTGACAAGTTCCAGGCCGCCGCCATGGCCATCGCCGAGCACGTCGCCAAGTCCTCCCCGGCCGACCTCGAGGCCCTGCTCGCCTCCGAGATCGAGCCCGGCAAGACCGTCCAGGCGTTCGTGGACGAGGCCAACGCCAACCTCGGCGAGAAGATCGTCCTGGACCGCTTCGCGCAGTTCTCCAACGGCTTCGTGACCGCCTACATGCACCGCACGATGCCCGACCTGCCCCCGCAGATCGGTGTCCTCGTCGAGCTGGACAAGCCGAACGCCGAGGTCGCCAAGGGCATCGCGCAGCACATCGCCGCCTTCGCGCCGAAGTACCTCTCCAAGGAGGAGGTGCCGGCCGACGTCGTCGAGTCCGAGCGCCGCATCGCCGAGGAGACCACCCGCGCCGAGGGCAAGCCCGAGGCCGCGATCGCCAAGATCGTCGAGGGTCGTCTCAACGGCTTCTTCAAGGACGCCACCCTGCTCGGCCAGCCCTACGCGCTGGACAACAAGAAGTCGGTCCAGAAGGTTCTGGACGAGGCCGGTGTCACCCTGACGCGCTTCTCGCGCATCAAGGTCGGCATCTGAGTCCGTACCGCGATCGACGCGCGACCCGCGGAGAAATCTCGATAGGGTCGACAGCAGTCGTCCGCGCACACCGCCACACCCAGGCACGTGGCGGACGGCAGCAGATCTGACGAGGAGGCCATTGCCGCGTATGGGAGCGAAAAGCGACCCCACCGGCAATGGCCTTCTTCGTATGTGCAACACGTGAAAGAGGCGGGATCTCCATGACCACCAAGGCCCAGAAGAGCGACGACGGCAAAGTACACGGCCGGTTTCTGCTGAAGCTGTCCGGAGAGGCCTTCTCCGGCGGCGGGGGCCTGGGCGTGGACCCGGACGTGGTGCACAAGATCGCCCGCGAGATCGCGGCCGTCGTCCGGGACGGCGCACAGGTCGCGGTCGTCATCGGCGGCGGCAACTTCTTCCGCGGCGCCGAACTGCAGCAGCGTGGCATGGACCGGGCCCGCTCCGACTACATGGGCATGCTCGGCACCGTGATGAACTGCCTCGCCCTCCAGGACTTCCTGGAGAAGGAGGGCATCGACAGCCGCGTGCAGACCGCCATCACCATGGGGCAGGTCGCCGAGCCGTACATCCCGCTGCGTGCCGTGCGCCACCTGGAGAAGGGCCGCGTGGTCATCTTCGGCGCCGGCATGGGAATGCCGTACTTCTCCACCGACACCACCGCAGCCCAGCGCGCTCTGGAGATCGACGCCGAGGCGCTGCTCATGGGTAAGAACGGTGTCGACGGGGTCTACGACTCCGACCCCAAGACCAACCCCGACGCCGTCAAGTTCGACGCCCTCGGCTACGGCGAGGTCATCACCCGCGACCTCAAGGTCGCCGATGCCACGGCCGTCACCCTGTGCCGCGACAACAAGCTGCCGATCCTCGTGTTCGAGCTGCTGGCGGAGGGCAATATCGCCCGGGCCGTCAAGGGTGAGAAGATCGGCACGCTGGTGGGTGACCAGGGCAGCCAGGCCTGACCGGCACACCCCCGTCGCCCGGGGTGCGACACCTGTCCGGGGGACGGACGGGACGCGCCCTGGCCGGGGGATGGACAATGTCCTGCCGGTCGGGAACCGTGCAGGAAGAAGACGCGACGCAGCCGGCCGCCGCCCCGACAAGGAACCGCAGCCGGGCCTTACTCAAGACACGCAGGAGCAAGTGGTGATCGAAGAGACCCTCCTCGAGGCCGAGGAGAAGATGGAGAAGGCCGTCGTGGTCGCCAAGGAGGACTTCGCCGCGATCCGCACCGGCCGTGCGCACCCGGCGATGTTCAACAAGATCGTGGCCGACTACTACGGTGCCCTGACGCCGATCAACCAGCTGGCCTCGTTCTCCGTGCCGGAGCCGCGCATGGCGGTCGTGACCCCGTTCGACAAGAGCGCGCTGCGCAACATCGAGCAGGCGATCCGTGACTCCGACCTGGGCGTCAACCCCAGCAACGACGGCAACATCATCCGGGTGGTGTTCCCCGAGCTGACCGAGGAGCGCCGCCGCGACTACATCAAGGTCGCCAAGACCAAGGGCGAGGACGCCAAGATCTCCATCCGTTCCGTGCGCCGCAAGGCCAAGGACACCATCGACAAGCTGATCAAGGATGGCGAGATCGGCGAGGACGAGGGCCGCCGTGCGGAGAAGGAGCTGGACGACACCACCGCGAAGTACGTCGCTCAGGTGGACGAGCTCCTGAAGCACAAGGAAGCGGAGCTGCTCGAAGTCTGATGAGCGACTCTTCCTGGGGGGCGCCGCCGCGGACGGGGCAGGCCGGGTACTGGGGGTCCACCGAGGGTGGGCCTGTCCAGGGGGCTGCCCCGGCGGGTCCCGCGTACGATGCGCCTGAGGCGCAGCACACTCGCCCCATGCCCATCGTGCCCGAGGGACCCGCGTACGGCGGAGACCAGGACGACGACCGGGGAGCCGCTCGGCCGGGCGGCTCCTTGTTCCGAGACGAGACGCATTACGCACCGCAGTACGCATCGCAGCATTCGCCGCAGTATCCGACGCCGTATCCGACGCTGAACCCCACCCAGAGTCCGACGCAGAATCCGGAGCCCATGCCCGACGCCCCGCAGCCGGCACCCGCGCCGCAGAAGAAGAGCGCGGGCCGTGACCTGAGCGCGGCCGTAGGGGTCGGTGTGGGGCTCGGTGTGGTGATCATCGCCTCACTGTTCGTCGTCAAGGCCGTGTTCGTCGGTGTGGTCGCGGTCGCCGTGGTCGTGGGCCTGTGGGAGCTGACCAGCAGGCTGCAGGAGCGCAAGGGCATCAAGGCGCCGCTCGTGCCGCTGGCCGTCGGCGGTGCGGCGATGGTGGTCGCCGGGTATGTGCGGGGTGCCGAGGGCGCGTGGGTCGCGATGGCCCTGACGGCGCTGGCCGTCCTGGTCTGGCGCATGACCGAGCCGCCCGAGGGCTACCTCAAGGACGTCACGGCGGGCGTCTTCGCGGCGTTCTATGTGCCGTTCCTGGCCACGTTCGTCGCGCTGATGCTCACCGCCGACGACGGCCCCTGGCGGGTCCTCACCTTCCTGCTGCTGACGGTCGTCAGCGACACCGGTGCGTACGCCGTCGGCTGGCGCTTCGGCAAGCACAAGCTCGCCCCGCGCATCAGCCCCGGCAAGACCCGCGAGGGTCTGCTCGGCGCGGTGCTGTTCGCCATGGTCGCGGGGGCGCTGTGCATGCAGTTCCTCATCGACGACGGCAGCTGGTGGCAGGGCCTGCTGCTGGGCCTCGCGGTCGCGGCCAGCGCCACCCTGGGCGATCTCGGCGAGTCCATGATCAAGCGTGACCTGGGCATCAAGGACATGGGCACCTTGCTTCCCGGTCACGGCGGCATCATGGACCGGCTGGACTCCCTGCTGCCGACGGCTCCGGTGGTGTGGCTGCTGATGGTGGTGTTCGTCGGCTCCGCGTGAGCCGTGTGCGTCGCGTGAGCCGTGTGCGTCGCGTGAGCCACGGCTTTTTGGGCCTCGTCCTGAGAAAGGGCGGGGCCCGTTGCCGTATCCGGCCGGGGGCGGTCCGTGCCGCCTAGACGTCGTCGGTGTCCCAGTCCGGCAGCGGCAGGCCATCGGCCGCGGTGATCTCCAGGACCGTGCAGCCCATGAGGCGTACGGCGGCGAAGAGCCGGTCACGGGCCTTCGTACGGTCTTCGGGCGGGAAGGAGACGCGGATCTGGTGCGGGTGGGAGTGGTCGTAGGTGAGGTGCCAGTCCGTGCCGACGGTCGCGAAGTGGTCCTGGCCGTGCACCCCGTCCTCGTCGTGCCACGACCCCCGGTCAGCGGTCGGCGCCAGCACGTCCCGGAGTATCCGCAGCCGCTCGGCGTACGGCCGGGGGCCCTCGGACAGGCGCAGGCACCGGTGCAGCCTGGGCCGGAAGGCGTTGAACCAGGGCGCGAGGTCCGGCTCCATGCCGGCCAGTACCGCGGAGCGCACCCCGCCCGTCACCCACCCCTCGACGAACCAGGCCGCGCCCGGTGCGAACTCCTCCCGTCCGGTGCCGCCGGATCCGCGGACCACCACCGGCCACTCCTCCGGGTCCCCCTCGGTGCGCCAGCACAGCCGGTCGGCGTCCATCGTGGTGCCCCAGACCAGCAGGCCGTCGTCGTACCGGAGGCCGTTGTGCGGGCCCGGCCCGAACGGTGTCCGCAGATACAGGTAGTCGCAGAACTCGCCGTGGCCGTACCTCTCGACCAGCTGCTTGTAGTCTGCCGGCAGCCGTACCCCGAGCCGTGCCTCCACGTCGGCCCAGTCCCCGTGCGCGTCGATCGGCCGCTCCGGCGGCGGGACGAGCCGGGTCAGGGCCTGCGGACCCGTCATGGCAGGTCGGCCCCGCTCAGCACCGTCTCGGCCGGCTCTCCGGTACGGCGGGCGTACATCAGCCGCTCGCGAATCTCGCGCCGGGTACGGGGGCGGTAGCCGGGGCCGCCGCAACAGCTCTTGTGGAAACCCACGCCCGCGTTCAGCAGGACGGTGAGCGTCCGCCAGGCGGCCCGGTCCCGCTTCCGGGGCGCGGCGAAGGCCGAGCCCGCGTACCTCAGCGCGCCCGCGCAGCGCGGACAGATCCGCTCCCGCCACGGGTCGTAGCACTGCTTGTACGAGACCCGGCAGGACAGGCAGACGTACGAGGTCTTGGCGGGAGGCATGCCGTCAGAGTAGGGAGGCCCGGGAGCCCGGCCAAGCGGGTTTCCGGTACCGGGCAGTCGACGGCCGAGGGCACGCGGGGCGGCTGTGGCTGCTGATGCGGGTGTTCGCGGGGAGGGGCGAGCCGTGCCGTCCCCGGGCCGCTCCCGCACCGCCTCCGGGCGATCCCCGCACCGCCTCCGGGCGGTCCCCGCACCGCCTCCGGGCTGTCCCCCGGCCGTTCGACAGGCTCAGGACGAGCAGTGACCACCGGCCAATGACCTCCGTCCCGGGCCGGGGCCCCGGGCCACCCAATTGGATCTGCGACACTGGTACAGCCATGCCTAAGCCCGGAGAACTCACTTTCGTCGCCCCCCGCGGAGCCAAGAAGCCGCCGCGGCACCTCGCCGACCTCACGCCCGCCCAGCGCAAGGACGCCGTGGCCGAGATCGGCGAGAAGCCGTTTCGTGCCAAGCAGCTCTCGCAGCACTACTTCGCGCGGTACGCGCACGACCCCGAGCAGTGGACCGACATCCCGGCCGGCTCGCGGGACAGACTGCGCGAGGCGCTGCTCCCGGAGCTGATGACCGTCGTACGGCATCTGTCGACGGACCAGGGCACCACCCGCAAGACGCTGTGGCGGCTGTTCGACGGCACGCTCGTGGAGTCGGTGCTGATGCGGTACCCGGACCGGGTCACCATGTGCATCAGTTCGCAGGCCGGGTGCGGGATGAACTGCCCGTTCTGTGCGACCGGGCAGGCGGGGCTCGACCGGAATCTGTCCACCGCCGAGATCGTCCATCAGATCGTCGACGGGATGCGGGCGCTGCGGGACGGCGAGGTCCCCGGTGGGCCGGCGCGGCTGTCCAACATCGTCTTCATGGGGATGGGGGAGCCGCTCGCCAACTACAACCGGGTCGTCGGTGCGATCCGGGCGCTCACCGATCCCGCGCCGGACGGGCTCGGGCTCTCGCAGCGCGGCATCACCGTGTCGACGGTCGGGCTCGTGCCCGCCATCCACCGGTTCTCCGACGAGGGCTTCAAGTGCCGGCTCGCGATCTCCCTGCACGCCCCCGACGACGAGCTGCGCGACACCCTCGTCCCCGTGAACACGCGGTGGAAGGTGCGCGAGGTGCTGGACGCCGGGCTCGAGTACGCGGAGAAGTCCGGGCGCAGGCTCTCCATCGAGTACGCCCTCATTCGCGACATCAACGACCAGGCCTGGCGCGGTGACCGGCTCGGGCGGCTGCTCAAGGGCAAGCCCGTGCACGTCAACCTCATTCCGCTGAACCCTACTCCGGGATCGAAGTGGACCGCCTCGCGGCCCGAGGACGAGAAGGCCTTCGTGGAGGCGATCGCCGCCCACGGTGTGCCGGTCACGGTCCGGGACACCCGGGGGCAGGAGATCGACGGGGCCTGTGGCCAGCTGGCGGCCACCGAGCGGTAGCCTGAGCCCGTACGTACAACTTCATATTCCGACAGGGGAGCGCCACAGCGCTGAGAGTGCGGCAACCGGGCCGCAGACCCTCTGAACCTCGCCCAGGTCATTCTGGGTAGGAAGTTCGGTCATCACTCAAGCTGTTGCGCCCTGCCCGGGTTCCCTCGCGGTGCCCGGGCAGGGCCGCGTCTCTTCCTGGCCAACCCCAGGAGGACATCCAGTGCACAACAAGACCCTCGCGGCCGTGGCGGTCGGGCTCGGCCTCGTCACGCTGCCCGCCCTGACCGGCTGCGGATCGACGGACGCCACGGGGTCCTCGGACTCCAAGACCGTGACCCTCGTCAGCCACGACTCGTGGTCCGTGTCGAAGAACGTGCTCAAGGACTTCGAGAAGCAGTCCGGGTACAAGGTCAAGGTCCTGCCCGGCGGCGACGCCGGGCAGGCCGTCAACAAGGCGATCCTGACCAAGGACAACCCGCAGGGCGACGTCTTCTTCGGTGTCGACAACACCCTGCTGTCCAGGGCCCTCGACAACGGCCTCTTCCAGCCGTACGAGGCGAAGGGCACCGACCTGGTCCTGCCGCAGTACCGGGTCGACCAGGCCAAGCACCGTGTCACGCCCGTCGACACCGGCGACATCTGCGTCAACTACGACAAGGCCTACTTCAGCGAGCACAAGCTGACCCCGCCGCAGACCTTCGCCGACCTCGCCAAGCCCGAGTACAAGAACCTCCTCGTCACCGAGAACGCGGCCACCTCCTCGCCCGGCCTCGGCTTCCTGCTCGGCAGCGCCGCGCAGTACGGCGACGAGGGCTGGCAGGGCTACTGGAAGAAGCTCAAGGCCAACGGCGTCAGGGTCGTCGACGGCTGGGAGCAGGCCTACTACCAGGAGTTCTCCGGCTCGTCCGAGGGCAGGAAGGCGGGCGGCGACCGTCCGCTCGTGGTGTCGTACGCCTCCTCCCCGCCCGCCGAGGTGATCTACGCCAAGAAGCGGCCCGGCACCGCCCCGACCGGGGTGTCGTACGGCACCTGCTTCCGGCAGACCGAGTACGCCGGACTGCTGAGCAACGCGAAGAACACCAAGGGCGGCAAGGCGTTCCTCGACTTCCTGCTCACCAAGGAGTTCCAGGACGACATGCCGCTCAAGATGTTCGTCTACCCGGTGCGGGAAGCCGCCCAGGTGCCGCCGGAGTTCACGAAGTACGGCCCGCAGGCCAAGAACCCCGAGACCCTGGCGCCCGCCAAGATCGCCGCAAACCGTGACCAGTGGGTCAAGTCGTGGACGTCGCTCGTACTGAAGTAGCCAGGGGCCGCATGCGCGGGAACGCGGCGCGGCTGGGACTCATGGCCCTGCCCGTCGCGTTCTTCGCGGTGTTCTTCGCCTGGCCCGTCGCCGCGATCGTCGCGCGCGGGCTGAAGACGGACGGTGTCTGGCAGTTCGGGCGGGTGGCAGAGGTCGTCACACAGCCCGACCTCCGGCATGTGCTGTGGTTCACCACCTGGCAGGCACTCGCCTCCACCGCGCTCACCCTGCTGCTCGCCCTGCCCGCCGCTTATGTCTTTGCCCGCCTGGACTTCCCGGGCAAGCAGCTGGTGCGGGCCGTCGTCACCGTCCCGTTCGTGCTGCCGACCGTCGTCGTCGGAACCGCCTTCCTGGCGCTGGTCGGGCGCGGCGGACTGCTGGACGACCTGTGGGGCGTACGTCTGGACACCACGGTGTGGGCGATCCTGCTGGCGCATGTCTTCTTCAACTTCGCCGTCGTCGTCCGCACGGTGGGCGGGCTGTGGGCCCAGCTCGATCCCCGGCAGGAGCAGGCCGCCCGGATGCTCGGCGCGTCCCCGCTGCGGGCCTGGCGGAAGGTGACGCTCCCCGCTCTCGTACCCGCCGTTGCCGCGGCTTCGCTGATGGTGTTTCTGTTCACCTTCACCTCCTTCGGCGTGGTGCAGATCCTCGGCGGGCCCACGTTCTCCACCCTCGAGGTGGAGATCTACCGGCAGACCTCCGAGGTCTTCGACCTGTCCACGGCCGCCGTCCTCACCCTCGTCCAGTTCGTCGCGGTGGGCGCGATCCTTGCCGTGCACGCCTGGACGGTACGGCGGCGGGAGACCGCGCTGCGTCTGGTGGACGCCTCCGTGACCGCCCGTCGGCCGCGCGGGGCCGGGCAGTGGGCGCTGCTCGCCGGGGTCCTCGTGACCATCGCCCTGCTGCTGGTCCTGCCCCTCGCGGTGCTGGTACAGCGCTCCCTGGACGCGCCCGGCTTCGGCTACTACCGGGCGCTGACCGATTCCGACGGCGGCACCTTCCTCGTGGCGCCCCTGCACGCCGTGTGGACCTCGCTGGAGTACGCCGTCGCCGCCACCGCCATCGCCGTGCTGATCGGGGGCCTTGCCGCCGCCGCGCTGGCCCGACGGGACGCGGGACGGCTGGTGCGCGGCTTCGACGCGCTGCTCATGCTGCCGCTCGGCGTCTCCGCCGTGACGGTCGGCTTCGGTTTCCTCATCGCGCTGGACAAGCCCCCGCTGGATCTCAGGCAGTCCTGGATCCTGGTCCCGCTCGCCCAGGCGCTGGTGGGCGCTCCCTTCGTCGTACGGACCATGCTGCCCGTGCTGCGGGCGGTGGACGGACGGCTGCGGGAGGCGGCCGCCGTGCTCGGGGCCTCGCCCTGGCGGGTGTGGCGGGAGGTCGATCTGCCGCTGGTGCGGCGGGCGCTGCTGATCGCGGCCGGGTTCGCGTTCGCCGTGTCCCTCGGGGAGTTCGGGGCGACGGTGTTCATCGCCCGGCCCGACAACCCGACGCTGCCGGTCGCCGTGGCCCGGCTGCTGAGCCGGCCCGGAGACCTCAACTACGGGCAGGCGATGGCCCTGTCGACGATTCTGATGGCGGTGTGCGCCGCCGCGCTGCTGGTCCTGGAGCGGCTGCGCACCGACCGGACGGGGGAGTTCTGATGCTGCTGAGCCTGGAGGCCGCGACCGTGCGCTTCGGCGGGCGGCCCGTGCTCGACGCGGTCGACCTCGACATCGCCGAGCACGAGGTGGTGTGTGTGCTCGGCCCCAGCGGCAGCGGCAAGTCGACGCTGCTCAGGGCAGTGGCCGGGCTGCAGCCCCTGGACGTGGGACGGGTGCTGCTCGACGGCCGGGACCAGGCCGGCGTGCCGGCGCACCGGCGGGGCGTCGGGCTGATGTTCCAGGACCACCAGCTCTTTCCGCAGCGGGACGTCGGCGGCAACGTGGCCTTCGGGCTGCGGATGCACGGGGTGCCGAAGAGCGGACGGGACGCCGAGACGGAGCAGTTGCTGGAGCTGGTCGGGCTGCCGGGCGCCGCCCGGCGGGCCGTGGCCGGGCTGTCCGGTGGTGAGCAGCAGCGGGTGGCCCTGGCCCGGGCGCTGGCGCCCCGGCCCCGGCTGCTCATGCTGGACGAACCGCTCGGCCAGCTGGACCGCTCCCTGCGGGAACGGCTGGTGGTCGAACTCCGGGAACTCTTCGGCCGGTTGGGTACGACGGTGCTCGCGGTCACCCACGATCAGGGCGAGGCCTTCGCGCTGGCCGACCGGGTGGTGGTGATGCGCGACGGGCGGATCGCCCAGTCCGGCACTCCGCTGGAGGTCTGGCAGCGGCCCGCGGACGAGTTCGTGGCCCGCTTCCTCGGCTTCGACAACGTGGTCCCGGCGACCGTCGCGGACGCGGCGGCGGACACCCCGTGGGGCAAGCTGCCGGTGCCCGACGGCTCACCCCAGGGCAACCGCTCGCTCCTGGTCCGGCCCGCCGGAGTACGACTCGTGGCGGCCGACGAGGGGCTGCCGTGCACGGTGGCCGCCCGCACCTTCAGGGGCACCCATGTGGCCGTCGGCCTCCGGCCCCGCGACGGCGGCCCGCGTCTTGAGGCGGCCTGCGCGCTCCGCGACGCGCCGGACGTGGGGGCCGAGGCAGGGGTCGCGTTCGACGGGGCGGAAATCGTCGTGCTCGGGTGATCGGCGCGCCCTAGGGTGAGGGCATGACTTTGCTCGCACATGACCGTTACTGCGACGAAATCGCCCACCAGGTGGGCCGGTTGAGGGCCGTGGTGACCTCCGGAACGGACCTCGCCGCCACCGTGCCGACCTGCCCGGACTGGTCGCTGGAGGACCTCGTGCGCCACATGGGCGGAGCCCTGCGCTGGGTGGACACCCTGGTGCGCAGCCGGGCGCAGGAGAACATCCCGGAGGAGAGGGTCCCGCTCGCTGCGGGACCCGGGGAGCGGGGCGACGCGGCGGCCCTGGACAAGTGGCTGGCGGAGACCGGCGAGCTGGTCGTCGACGCCCTGCGTGAGGCCGGGCCCGACACCGTGGTGTGGAGCTGGGCCGGGAGCCCCAGCGCCGGCTTCTGGGCCCGCCGCATGGCGAACGAGATCACCGTGCACCGGGCCGACGCCACGCTCACGGCCGGGCTGCCCTACGAGGTCGCCCCCGACATCGCGGCGGACGCGCTGGACGAATGGCTCCAGGTGGTGGAGTGGGCGCAGCGGAACACGACGGACCGGGGCGCCGAGGAGCTGCGCGGCCCCGGCCGCAGCATCCACCTGCACGCCACCGACACCGGCCCGGATCTGAACGCCGAGTGGCTGATCGAGCTGGGCGAGGAGGGGGTGAGCTGGCGCCGCGGCCACGAGAAGGCCACCGTCGCCCTGCGCGGCCCGCTCACCCCGCTCCTGCTCGCCTTCTACCGCCGGTTGCCGCTGGACCACCCCGACCTGGAGGTGCTGGGCGAGCGTGAGCTGCTGGAGTTCTGGCTGGAGCGGGCCTCCTTCGGCTGAACACGGCTGCGGCCCGTCCCCCGGGGATACGGGGACGGGCCGCAGCGGTGTACGAGCGGTGTGCGAAGTGCGGCGTCAGCCGGCGCTCTTCGCTCCACGGCGGCGCATGCCGAAGTAGACGGCGCCACCGCCGACGACGACCAGCGCACCCGCGACACCGGCGATCAGACCGGTGTTGGAGTTCGCACCGGTCTCGGCGAGGTTCGAGTCATCGGCAGCCGGGGACGGTGCGTTGCTCGACGTGCCCGCCGGGGCGGAGCTGCTCTCGGAGTCCGAGGGGGTCGGGGTCGCGGCCGGGGTCGACTTCGACGGCTTCGGAGTCGGGCTGGCCGGCGGCGTCGGAGTCTGGGACTCCTCCTTCTTGCAGGCGGTGGACGGGGTCACCAGGTCGGGCTTGATGTCCTCGTCGACCCGGTTGCCGGCCTTGACGTGGACGCGGTAGGTCGCGTTGGGCTTCCAGTCCTCCTGGAAGGTCACCTTGGTGCCCTCGGCGGAGCCCTTGACGTCCTGCGGCTGGCCGACCTGCGTCTCGACACCGGCGTCGGTCTTCGAGAACACGGTGATGGTGGCGGGGGTGCCCGAGCGGTCCACGTCGGTGACGACGATGACGCCCTGGCTGCCGTCGCACGTGGCTTCGGCGGAGAACTCACTGATGTTGCACGCGAGCGCCTGGCCGGCGACACCGAGGGCCAGCGCGGCGGAGGCGGAGGCTACACCCAGGATGCGCACGGAACGACGCGCGCTGCGGCGAGTTATGGACACGTTTGTCCTTTACAGAGTGCATAACTGCGGGGGGGCTTAGGGGGAGACGGGACAACGCATGAGGTGAGGTCCCAGCACCCCCAAGAGACTCACAGGTTTATAAGCGCTCCATAAGGAGTGTCAATGCATATGCCCCCGACCGCCGTTGGCTTTGCCTGCTTATTAACCTCGCGGACGTTTCAACGCCTCCGGAGCCTGCTCGATCCGGTCAACCGGGGCGATACGGGACTCCATCGCGCGTCCCTGGGCCAACGACCGCAGAAGCGGCCACGTCGGCAGCTCCCGCGTCCGGTGCTCCTCGTTCACCAGCACCATGGGGGTGTGCTCGCCCCGCGACTCGTAGGAGTTCGGCGTCGCGTTGTCGAATATCTCCCGTACGGTGCCGGCGGCGCCCGGCAGGAACACCACTCCGGCGCTGGAGCGGGCCGGCAGGCCGTCCTCGCGGGTGGCGTCGGCGAAGTACTCGGCGATGTGCGTGGCGACGGCGTTCGGCGGCTCGTGGCCGCAGAACCAGGTGCGGATGCCCACCGACGCCCCGCCGCCGGGCCGGCGTTCGCGCACCACGAAGGCGGCCCGCGCCCGGTCGGTGCCCGACGGCCGGAACGAGGGTGTCCTGGCGGAGAGTTCGAGCGCCTCCTCCAGCATGCCGTCGGTGAAGGGGGCGGCGTACGCGCCCAGGCCGGCCGCCTCCATCGCGCCGGGTCCGCCGCCGGTGACCGTGAACCCGGCGCGTGCCGGCTCGCGGCCCGGCCGGGCGGCTCCGGCGTACGCGGCCGTACCGCGGGCCGTCGCGTGGCCGCCCTCCCCCGCGCTCGAACCAGCTCGCGCGGGAGGTACCCCCATCGCCCCCGTCGCCCACCACGCGGGCGTCGACGAGGAGTTCGTCCAGGGCGTCGGAGACGGCGTCGTCATGGATCGCGCGCGGCATCGAGGCGAAGACGTCACCGTCGGCCGTGGCGCTGGAACCAGGCGTACGCCTGCGCGTCCGGCGTCGTCTGGAAGCCCTCCTCCGGCGACTCGAACAACTCGTCGGACGTGTGGACGAAGCCGCGGTACGGGGCGAAGGGAAGCCCGGGACCGGCGGCAACACCAGGGCGCCGGCCGAGCGTATGCGGGCGGCTGCCTCGGGGCCCATCGGGCAGCCGAGGAAGACGGCGCCGGTGGTGTCGAGGAAGAGCGGTGCCTTCGTACGGTCCGTCAGATCGACGGCCCGGAGGCGGATCCGGGCGAGCGAGCCGTGCTCGGCGACGACCTCGTCGAACCCGGCGAGCGACCCGATCCCGCGGTCGTGGGCGGCACGGTCGGGCTGGGCGGGTGTCGGGTGCACCCGCCCATGCCAGGCACGGGTGTTCGGCCCGCTGGGGTCAGCCCTGAACCGCTGCCGGGTCCATCCACATGACCTCCCAGGTGTGGCCGTCGAGGTCGTCGAAGGCGCGGCCGTACATGAAGCCGTGGTCCTGGGTCTCACCGCTCGCCGTGCCACCGGCCGCGATCGCCCGGTCGACCAGCTCGTCGACCTTCTCGCGGCTCTCGGCGCTCAGACACAGCAGCACCTCGCTGGACTTCGTCGAGTCGGCGATCTCCTTCTTGGTGAAGCCGGCGTAGCGCTGCTTGCCGAGCAGCATCGCGATGATCGTGTCGCTGATCACGACGCAGGCGCAGTCGTCGGTGCTGAACTGGGGGTTGATGGTGTAGCCGAGTTCCGTGAAGAACTTCTTCGACGCCTCGACGTCGTCGGTGGCCAGGTTCACGAAGATCATCTGCTGGTACATGTCTCTCCCTCGGGTTCGTGCACGCTTGCTGTCGTTCGCCGGGGTAGACGCCGGGCCGCCGGAAAACTCATCGGCGGCCGGAGATTGTTTTCGTACGAGGTTCAGCGGGTCATCGGCAGCGCCGCCAGATTGGCGATCACCAGGGTGAGCGGGCCGAACACGGCGAGCAGGGCGGCCGCACGGAGGGCGACGGCACTGCGCAGCATCGTGGCAGGGGCGCCGAGGCGCAGCAGCGCGGCGGTGGTGTCCGCGCGGCACTGCCGGGCCTCGACGGCCGCCGTCAGCAGGGTCGCCACCGTGCTTCCGGTGACCACCAGCGCGCCGAGGGTGGTCAGGGGGCCGAAGGAGGGGGCGGGTCCGCCGTACAGGGCGGTCAGGGCGTAGGTGGCGGACGCCACCGCGCAGACCACGCCGAGGGGGCGGCCGATCCGGGTGGCCTCCGCCATGAGGATCCGGCCGGCCAGCAGCCTGAGGGCGCCGGGACGGACCGACTGGAGGAGGCGTCCGCAGAGGTGGGTGAGGCCGGGGGAGGCGATGACCAGCCCGACCGCGGTGAGGATCCAGCCGACCAGCACGGCGAAGGCCTCGACGGGCAGGTCGGTGAGGGCGGTGGCGTGGCCGGAGCCGCCCGCGTAGGCCTGGACGGTGAGGCCCGCGGCGACGGTGGCGATGCCCCAGGGAAGGCCCGCGGGGGCCTCGCGGGGCGACGGGGGGCCGGTGACCGCGCCGAGTACGCCGTCGTCCGGTTCCAGGACCTCGGGATCGTGGCTCTCGGGATCGCCGACCTCGGGCGCGGCACGCTCGGCGGGAGGCCGCGCAGCGGTCTCCTTCTTCCGTACGGGGGCACTCGAGCGGGCCCCGAACCGCCCGGAGGCCCCGAACGTCCCCCGCACCGCCGAGCGCCCGTGCGTACGGAAGCGCTCGAACGCGGGCATGTCCCTGGCCGGTGGGCGCGGGTCCCTGGGGCGCAGGGCGATCGCCACCGTCGTGGTGGCCAGGGCCGGGACGAGGGCCAGCAGGGTCAGGGCCGCCGGCACCGGCAGGGGCTGGTCCGCGGCCAGGAAACGGGCCGCCGCACCGTCGAAGGGCAGGCCCGTCAGATCGCCGCGCAGATGGAGGAAGACCAGCAGCGCCACCATCGAGCCCAGGGCGGCCGACAGTGCGGTGGTCAGGACCGAGATCACCATCAGACGGCCCGGACCCAGGCCGACGGCCGAGAGCCCGGGACGTGGTCTGGTGCCCGGGTCGGTGCGGGCCACCGCGAGCGCGAAGTACACCGTGGCGGCGAGCGGGACCGCGCACCAGGCAAGGCGCAGTGCGGCCGCGCCGGGTGTGCCCGGGTGGCCCAGGGCGTAGCCGAGGGCGCCGAGCAGCAGGAAGCCGGTGCCCGCCGAGGCCGTGGCCACCAGCAGGCGGCGCAGCTGGACTGCGGGCCGGGCTGCTCGGGTCAGGCGGAGAGCGAGCACGCGGCCCGGCCCTCCGTCTCCGGGGCCTCCGGCAGGTGCACGGTCCGCACGCACCGCCCGTCGAGCAGCGGGAACGTGCGGTCGGCGAGGGCCGCGGTGTCGGAGTCGTGCGTGGCCAGCACGACGGTGATGCCGTGCGAGCGTGCCGCCGTGGTGAGCGTGCGCAGCACATGGGCGCGGTCGGCCCGGTGCAGCGGGGCCGTCGGCTCGTCCGCGAACAGGACCGTGGGCCCCGGGGCGAGCGCACGGGCGATGCAGACGCGCTGGCGTTCGGCCTGCTGCAGTTCGTGCGGGCGTTTGCGGACCCGGTCGCCGACGTCCAGGCGCTCCAGCCACTCCAGCGCGGCCACCTTGGCCCGGCGGCGGCTGGTGCCGCGCAGCATCAGCGGAAGGGCGGCGTTCTCCCAGACGTTCAGCTCCGGTACGAGCACGGGGACCGGGTCGATCCAGCCGAACCGGTCGCGGCGCAGCCGTTCACGCTCCATCGGCCCCAGCGTGTGCACCGGCGCGCTGTTGAACCAGACCTCGCCCTGCTGCGCCCGGACGACACCCGACAGGCACTTGAGGAGCGTGGTCTTGCCGCTGCCGCGCGGGCCGCTGACGGCGAGAATCTCGCCCACGCGCACGCCGAGCGAGACACCGGCCAGAGCCGGCGAGCCGTCCTGGTGACTGAAGTGCAGGGAGCGTGCCCACAGCACGTCGTTGTCCGGCGGGGCCTCCATGGGCGTACACCTCGTTCTGATCCGTTTTCCCGTGCCTGATCCCCCGTCCGGGGGAACGAAGGCTGGGCCGATCGGTCACTGGAACGCTAGGCAGCCGTTACCGGGAGGCCGGACAGCACACGGCCCCGGGCCGCCGTTCTCACTCGAACGGACGCCACCGGGGCCGGATTGATCATCCAGTCGGATGATCAGAGCTTGGTCCACGCCTCCGCGAGGGTGGCCCGCAGGATCTGCTCGATCTCGTCGAAGGTCTCCTGGTTGGAGATCAGCGGCGGCGCGAGCTGGATGACCGGGTCGCCACGGTCGTCGGCACGGCAGTACAGGCCGTTGTCGAACAGCGCCTTGGAGAGGAAGCCGTACAGGACGCGCTCGGTCTCCTCGTCGTTGAAGGACTCCTTGGTGTGCTTGTCCTTCACCAGCTCGATGCCGTAGAAGAAGCCATTGCCGCGGACGTCGCCGACGATCGGCAGGTCGTGCAGCTTCTGCAGGGTCTGCAGGAAGGCGCCCTCGTTGTCCAGCACGTGCTGGTTGAGGTTCTCGCGCTCGAACAGGTCGAGGTTGGCCAGACCCACCGCGGCCGACACGGGGTGGCCGCCGAAGGTGTAGCCGTGCAGGAAGGTGTTGTCGCCCTTGTAGAACGGCTCGGCGATCTTGTCGGAGACGACGCAGGCGCCGATCGGGGAGTAGCCCGAGGTCATGCCCTTGGCGCAGGTGATCATGTCCGGGACGTAGCCGAACTTGTCGCAGGCGAACATGGTGCCCAGGCGGCCGAAGGCGCAGATGACCTCGTCCGACACGAGCAGCACGTCGTACTTGTCGCAGATCTCGCGCACGCGCTGGAAGTAGCCGGGCGGGGGCGGGAAGCAGCCGCCGGCGTTCTGCACCGGCTCCAGGAAGACCGCGGCGACGGTGTCCGCGCCCTCGAAGAGGATCTCCTGCTCGATCTGGTCGGCGGCCCAGCGGCCGAAGGCCTCCGGGTCGTCGCCGAAGAGCGGGGCACGGTAGATGTTGGTGTTCGGGACCTTGTGCGCACCCGGTACCAGCGGCTCGAAGGGGGCCTTCAGGCCCGGCAGGCCGGTGATGGACAGCGCGCCCTGCGGGGTGCCGTGATAGGCGACCGCACGCGAGATGACCTTGTACTTGGTCGGCTTGCCCTGCAGCTTGAAGTACTGCTTGGCCAGCTTCCAGGCGGTCTCGACGGCCTCACCGCCGCCCGTGGTGAAGAAGACCTTGTTCAGGTCGCCCGGGGCGTAGTCGGCGATGCGCTCGGCCAGCTCGACGGCCTTGGGGTGGGCGTAGGACCACACCGGGAAGAACGCCAGCTCCTGGGCCTGCTTGAAGGCGGTCTCGGCGAGCTCCGTGCGGCCGTGACCGGCCTGGACCACGAACAGACCCGCGAGACCGTCGAGGTAGCGCTTGCCCTTGTCGTCGTAGATGTAGGTGCCCTCGCCCCGGACGATGGTCGGGACGGGGGAGTTCTCGTACGAGGACATGCGGGTGAAGTGCATCCACAAGTGGTCGTACGCGGTGCGGCTGAGGTCCTTCTGGGTCACGGTTATCGGGTTCCCCACATGTAGGTCTGCTTCTTGAGCTTCATGTAGACGAAGCTCTCGGTGGAGCGCACGCCGGGCAGCGCCCGGATGCGTTTGTTGATGACGTCCAGCAGGTGGTCGTCGTCCTCGCAGACGATCTCCGCGAGGATGTCGAACGAGCCCGCGGTCATCACCACGTACTCGACTTCCGACATGCCGGTCAGCGCCTCCGCGATCGACTCGACATCGCCCTCGACGTGGACTCCGACCATCGCCTGCCTGCGGAAGCCCACGGTGAGCGGGTCCGTGACGGCGACGATCTGCATCACGCCCTGGTCCAGCAGCTTCTGGACGCGCTGGCGCACGGCCGCCTCGGAGAGGCCCACCGCCTTGCCGATCGCGGCGTACGGCCGGCGGCCGTCCTCCTGGAGCTGCTGAATGATGGCGAGGGAGACGGCATCCAGCTGGGGGGTGCCGTTCCTGGACTCGCGGGACGAGTCCCTCTGGTCTGCGCTTCGACTGGCCACGACCTCACTGTGCACGACGTCTCGACAGTTTTGCAAGGCCATGGCGATGAAATTCGTTGTTTAGGCGTCCGGTACTTGCGGATTTCGCAGAACAGGTGGCGACGGGGGTGTTGAAAACGTGGGTGGGCCGATTAGGGTGGGTGTCTCAGCGATTGGACAGCCGCACAGGCTGGACGGGCTGCCCAGCTTGAACCCTCGAACCAGATCAGGAGGCCGGCAGTGAGCACCGAGCTGCGTCGTCTGCGCAACTACATCGACGGTGAGTTCCGGGACGCCGCCGACGGACGGACCACCGAGGTGGTCAACCCCGCGACGGGTGAGGCGTACGCCACCGCCCCGCTGTCCGGGCAGGCGGACGTGGACGCTGCGATGGCGGCGGCCGCAGCGGCCTTCCCGGCCTGGCGCGACACGACCCCCGCCGAGCGGCAGAAGGCCCTCCTGAAGGTCGCGGACGCGTTCGAGCAGCGCGCCGAGGAGCTGATCGCGGCCGAGGTGGAGAACACGGGCAAGCCGACCGGGCTGACCCGCTCCGAGGAGATCCCGCCGATGGTCGACCAGATCCGCTTCTTCGCGGGTGCGGCCCGGCTGCTGGAAGGCCGCTCGGCCGGCGAATACATGGACGGGATGACCTCGATCATCCGCCGTGAGCCGGTCGGCGTCTGTGCCCAGGTCGCGCCGTGGAACTACCCGATGATGATGGCCGTGTGGAAGTTCGCCCCGGCGATCGCGGCGGGCAACACGGTCGTCCTGAAGCCCTCGGACACGACCCCCGCCTCCACCGTCCTGATGGCCGACATCATCGGCTCGATCCTGCCCAAGGGCGTCTTCAACGTCATCTGCGGCGACCGCGACACCGGCCGTGCGATGGTCGAGCACGAGATCCCGGCGATGGCCTCCATCACCGGCTCCGTACGCGCCGGCATGTCCGTCGCCGAGTCCGCCTCCAAGGACCTCAAGCGGGTCCACCTGGAGCTGGGCGGCAAGGCCCCGGTCGTCGTCTTCGAGGACACCGACATCGCCAAGGCCGTCGAGGACATCTCCGTGGCGGGCTTCTTCAACGCCGGCCAGGACTGCACGGCCGCGACCCGCGTCCTCGTCCAGGAGTCCATCCACGACGAGTTCGTGGCGGCGCTGGCGAAGGCCGCGTCCGAGACGAAGACCGGCCAGCCCGACGACGAGGACGTCCTCTTCGGCCCGCTGAACAACCCCAACCAGCTCAAGCAGGTCTCCGGCTTCATCGACCGCCTTCCCGCCCACGCCAAGGTCGAGGCGGGCGGCCAGCAGGTCGGCGACAAGGGCTACTTCTACGCCCCGACCGTCGTCTCCGGCCTCAAGCAGGACGACGAGATCATCCAGAACGAGGTCTTCGGCCCGGTCATCACCGTCCAGTCCTTCGCCGACGAGGACCAGGCCGTCGAGTGGGCCAACGGCGTCGAGTACGCCCTCGCCTCCTCGGTGTGGACCAAGGACCACGGCCGCGCGATGCGCATGTCCAAGAAGCTCGACTTCGGCTGCGTGTGGATCAACACCCACATCCCGCTGGTCGCCGAGATGCCCCACGGCGGCTTCAAGAAGTCCGGTTACGGCAAGGACCTGTCGGCGTACGGCTTCGAGGACTACACGCGGATCAAGCACGTGATGACGTCCCTGGACGCGTAAGCCTCCGGCGGCTCGGCCGCACCACGACCTCGGCCCCCGGACGGGACACCTCCCCGTCCGGGGGCCGAGGCGTCGTACGACCGGGCGCCGTGCGACGAGGGGTTGTGTCGTGCGGCTGCTGATCGACAAGGTGTCGGGTCCCACCCGGCGGGCTCGACGCTGCGTCGATTGTCCGCGCGGGGGGCATCGAGGCATCCTGCGGAGGTGCCCCAGACATCCTCGCTTCCGCGTCCCGTCTCCCGCCGTTCCCTGTTGCGCGCGCTCGGCGGCACCGCCGCGCTCGGCGCTCTGGCCGGCTGCGGGGTGCCCGCCGCCTACGTCGGGCCCGGCGACCGCGCCGTGACCGACGAGTCCGCTGCCGACAAGAAGCTGACCTGGGCGAACTGGCCGCTGTACATCGACACCGACGACAACGACCCCAACAAGCGGCCCACGCTGGACGCCTTCGAGAAGCGCACCGGGATATCCGTCGACTACGTCGAGGAGATCAACGACAACGACGAGTTCTTCGGCAAGATCAGCCCCGCGCTGATGAACCACCAGTCGACCGGCCGCGACCTGATCGTCATCAGCGACTGGATGTGCGCGCGGTTCGTCCGCCTGGGCTGGGTGCAGCGCATGGACCGTGCCCACCAGCCCAACGTGGCGAAGTACCTGGACCCGCTGCTGCGCTCACCGGCCTTCGACCCCGGCCGCGTGTGCACCGTGCCGTGGCAGTCGGGGATCACCGGCATCGCGTACAACCGCCGGAAACTCGGCCGGGAGATCCGCCATGTCTCGGACCTCTGGTCGAGCGACCTCAGGGGCCGGGTGACGTTGCTGTCCGGTCTCGACGAGGCGTTCGCGCTCCTGATGCAGGGCAACGGCGTGGACATCACCAAGTGGACGCCGGGCGATTTCCACAGGGTCTGCGACCAGGTCGAGCGTGAGGTCCACCGGGGCCAGATCCGCCGCTTCACCGGCAACGACTACACCAAGGACCTGGTCAGCGGCGATGTCCTGGCCTGCCAGGCCTACTCGGGCGACGTCATCCAGCTCCAGGCGGACAACCCCGACATCCGCTTCGTCGTCCCCGAGGAGGGCGCCGAGCTGTGGTCGGACTCCCTGATGATCCCCAACCGGGCCCGCCACAAGACCAACGCCGAGCGCCTGATCGACTACTACTACGCCCCCGAGGTCGCCGCGAAGCTCGCCGCCTGGGTCAACTACGTCTGCCCGGTCCCGGCGGCCAAGGAGGTACTGGCCGCCTCCAAGGACAAGGACACGGCCGAGCTGGCAGACAACCCCCTGATCTTCCCGGACGACACCATGCGCAAGCGCCTCGCCATCGCACGCGACATCACCTCCACGGAGCGGGTGGAGTTCGCGAAGCGGTGGAACCAGATCGTGGGGCTGTGATCGTGGGGCTGTGGCGGTGTGCGACGAGGATTTTTAGTCGGCACAAAAGAGGGATAGTTGGCACCATGATCGGCTCCGGCTTTCAGAGTTGACGGCGCATCACTTCGATGCGGGCGGCCCGGGCGGCGTTTGATCGATCTCGCGGAGCATCGGGACGTAAAGTCCGTCGGCCGCGCACGAGGGAGTCTTCCGCCCGGAGGGCACTACTTCGAGTCGCTGAACCTAGTTGGCATCAGCGCAGGTAACGAGCATGGCCGGTGCCCGCTCCTTACCGCTCCTTACTCCTCCCCGCCCGATACGAGGGGGCGGAACGCGGCGAGGGCAGCGTCCCAGTCGGATGCGACCGGGTCTTCCGGGGGAAGGGCACGACCCAGACCCAGGTCCTCAGCCGCGCGCAGCACTACGGAGATGAGTTCCGGAGCCGTCGTCCGAGCGACGACACCGCTCTTGCCGGCGACCGACAGACCGTCTTTGGTTCGTCTCACGACAAGACCGAACGAGGTGTCGGCACCGGTGAAGCTGAGCACGCGCGCGTTGCCCTGGAGAAAGTCACCCAGGCTGTCCAGCAGCTGGACGACCGACAGGTAGATCATCATGCCCTGATCGGGGACATGACCGGCCGATTCGGCCGTGCCGAGGTCCCCGGCGACGGTCATGTCACCCAGATCGAAACCGCTCGTGTCGCCCTGGCCGGGCCGTACGGTGAACTGCACAGTGATCACGGGGTATAGCTCTTTCCTACCGGGAAGAAGGTGATGACGCGGTTTTCGTCCTCAGAGTCGACAATGAGCCGATACCTGGCCGACATACCGTTCACCGTCATCCTCTTTTCGAAGGTCTGGATCCGGCGCCCGGGATCCGATACCCGCTGGCCTCGCGAAGATGTCCTCCTGCATCGGCAGGAAGACGCCTCCGGAATCGACCAGGTAGATACAGGGCAGCCCGTTCTCGCGGGCGACCTGCTGGGCCCGCAGGTGCTTGCGGACCGTCAGCGGGTAGTACGTACCGCCCTTCACGGTCGCGTCGTTGGCGAACACGACCGTGGGCCGGCCCTCCACCATGCCGACGCCGGTGATGATGCCCGCCGACGGCACGGCCTGCTCGTACACCTCGTGCGCGGCGAGCTGGCATATCTCCAGGAACGGGGTGCCCGGGTCGAGCAGCCGGGTCACCCGCTCCCGGGCGGTGAGCTTGCCCCGCGCGGCGTGCCGGGCCTGCGCGTCGGCGCCGCCGCCGGCCGTCGCCGCGGAGCGAGCCGCGGCGATCCGCTCGCGCAGCACGCCGTAGGCCTCGCTGTTGCGGCGGAACACCTCGCCGGAAGGGCTGATGTGGGAACGCAGAACCGCCATGTCACTTCCCTTCCGAGGGGACTGCGGAGGAGGCCGCCGAGGGGACGGCGACACGGGTCATGAGCCAGGCAGCGGCCCCCAGCGCGGCGGCGACCGTGGCCCAGGCGAGGTCGGCGTGCAGCAGCGCGGCACTGGCCGCGGCCACGCCGGCCATCGACTGCTGGACGAAGCCGCACAGGGAGACGGCGTAGGCGCCGTGGCCGTGCTGGCTGCTGACCGCGGTGGCCATGCTGTTCGGGAACAGCACGGACTGCCCGAACGTGGTCACGCAGTACAGGGCGACGAAGGCCACCAGGGCGCCACCGTCCGGCAGTCCGGGCACCGACCACAGCACGATCATCAGCACGCCGGCCGCGGTCATCACGATCGACCCCGCGTTCATCAGGCGGCCCGCGCCCGCCCTGGCCACCAGGCGGTTGACGGTCATCGCCCCGGCGAAGTAGGCCGCGCCCAGCAGGAGTCCGAGGCTTCCGTACTGGTCGGTGGCGAGCCCGAAGTGCTGCTGGAAGACGAACGGGCTGACCTCCTGCAGCAGCACGATCGTCGCGAACCCGGCACCTCCGGCCAGGGCCGGCAGCAGGAATTCCGGCTGCCTGCTGACGGCGAGGCAGATCCGCAGCACCTGCGACGGCGGCTGCACCGCACGGCTCGACTCGAACGGCACGGTGAAGGTCAGCGCCGCCGCGATGACGCCGACCGTCGCGAGGACGACGAAGCCGGTCTCCCAGTGGGAGTACCTGCCGATCAGGCCGCCGAGGAACTGGCCGCCGCCCATCGCCGTGATGAACGCGATCGACAGCACCGAAAGGCGGCGGGCCAGCTCGTCGCCGCTCCAGCGGTCACGCACCAGGATGCGGGCGATGATCGCGCTGCCGCCGGCGCCGATGCCCTGGAGCGCACGCAGCACCAGCAGGCCTTCGGGGGACCGGATCAGTGCGATCAGGCCGCTGGTGAGCACGAACAGTGCCAGGGAGGTCAGCAGCGGGCCCCGGCGGCCGTACCGGTCCGCCGCCACGCCCCAGACGACCACCGGAGCGGCGGCACCGATCACGAACGCGGAAATGGTCAGCGCCGCATAACTGCGGGAGATTCCGAAGTCGTGCGCCACGATCGGCAGCGAGGGCAGGCAGATGGTCGTCGCCATCTGGGCCATGAAGACCAGCAGGCAGGAGAGCGTCATGATGCGCCGGTGCACGTTCCGGGGCATGGTGTGCTTTTCCTCGACGGACGGCTTCGCTCCGGCCGGCGGCTTTTCTCCGGCTGTCGGTGCTTCTCCGGCCGGCCGCTCTCCGGCGACCGGAGAAATCCTCTGCTCAGCCATTCTGGCTCCGCAGGTCATTGACCAGACGGCCGAAGTGCTCGATGTCCGTCTGCGTCATTTCCGCGCGGAGCATGATGCGCAGCCCCGCCTTTCCGCGGGCGATGACGGGGAAGAAGAGGGCGGAGGTGTAGTAGCCCTCGGAAAGAAGGGTCCGGCCGATGTGGACGGTCTTCTCCTCGGAACCGATGTCGATGAACCGGATGGGCAGTCCGTCACCGCTGTTGGCGGTGGGCACCAGCGCGTCGAAGCGGTCGATGTTGTCCCGCAGCCGGTGCTGGAGTTCCTTGAGTTCGGGCGAACGGTGCAGCGCGGCGGAGGCGATGATCGCCCCGAGTCCGGCCGTGTTGATCCGCTGCGACCAGGTCAGCGGGCCGCCGTAGCGCAGGGCGAGGTCGCGGCGGCGCCGGGAGCCCTGTGGCCCGAGGAAGATCGCGCCGCCGGACGCGCCGAAGCCCTTGTTCAGCGAGGTGATGATCAGCGTGCGGTCGTTGATCTCGCCCATGGTGTCCAGGACGAGCCCGCGCCCCTGGTCGCCGCAGGTCGACACCCCGTGCGCCTCGTCGAAGAACAGGAACAGCCCGTACTTCTCCTGGAGCCCGAGGAGTTCGCGCACCGGCGCCTGTCCACCCGTGCTGTACACGCCGTCGGCCACGTAGGCGACCTTCGGATGGGTGCGGCAGAGCTCTTCCAGGGCGTCGAGGTCGTTGTGCGCGATGGTCCTGACCTCGGCCTCGTCGGCGACGCTCGGCTTCATCGCGTTCAGACAGAAGTGCGCGTGCTTGTCGAACACCATGAGCGGCGGTACGTCGTCGGTGAAGGCCCCGGACGCCACCAGGGGCAGCGCGGACCAGGCGGCCGCGGCGCAGGAGGCGAGGGTGACCGCCTCCACCCGGAACAGGTCCGAGAGCGCGTCCTCGGCGTCCTTGAGGATTCCGAAGTGCACGCGCATCCGGGAGACCGAGGTGTTCAGCGAGGCGTTGTCCGTGACGGCGTCGGCCGCCGCGCGGATCAGCGCCGGGTGGGAGTCCAGGCCGAGGTACGAGTACGACGACATGTTCAGGAACTCATGGCCGTCGGCCCGGATGGCGAAGCGCCCCCCGCCTAGGTTTCCGGCGACGATTCCGGCCATTCCGGAGTCGGCGGTGACGTTCCAGAAGTCGTTGCTTATCCCGATGGTTTTCTTGATGTTCATGAAGGCATGCAAGGTCGCTCCCGAAGCATTCCTCAGTCGAGTTCCGAGCCAGGAATCGAACCAGATCGGGGCAGACGTGTTGCCTCCAGAGGGGTCCCTGTGGGCCCGGTGATCACAGACATTCGCAACTCGGCGTAGCGAATGTCAACGGATCCGACCGGCAATGTTTTGCCGGTTGCGGATGAGCGACGGAAAGCGGACCGGCAGAAATTGCCGGTCATCGGACCGGAAAATCTTTGCCGGTCGGCGGCTGTTGAAAGCGCCGCCGACATCGGCAAGAGTGGGGGCTCAGCCGTCCTGCAGGCTGATGAAGGTGAGCC
The DNA here is from genome assembly GCF_044768335.1 of Streptomyces sp. NPDC101151. NCBI lineage: Bacteria > Bacillati > Actinomycetota > Actinomycetes > Kitasatosporales > Streptomycetaceae > Streptomyces > Streptomyces sp. NPDC101151. Next base: position 163,242 of record NZ_JBIWPP010000011.1, read on the forward strand.
GAAGTCCGGGACAGCCCACGGGATGCAGTACCTGGGCGACGACGTCGACGGTGTGCGGAGCGAAGCGGGGGATGCGCAGACGGAAGGTGTGCCCGTCACGGTTGGCGATGATGACCGGGCCGTCGTCCCAGATCCGGCGGCACTCCGGGTCGGCGAGTGCCGTCCGCAGGATCTCGACGAGTTCGGGATGCCCCGGGTACTGCGCCATGGCGTAGCGCAGCATCGCGAGGTACGCCCGCCCGTGCCGGGGCCAGTCGGCCATCTGCTCCCGGGCCTCGGGGTCGGTCAGCCCCCACCGGATCAGGTTCGCGCCGGGGACCCGCACCCACGGGAACCACTCGGCCATGGCCTCGTTGTGGTCGAGCACGTTCCACGCGTTGTCCGTGAGGTAGGCGGGCTGCGCGGGCTGCAGGCGGAGAAGGCGTCGCAGCGGTGCCAGATCGACACCCTCACCGGGTGACACGGCGGCTAAAGGCTCGCCGCCGGCCGCGTAGAGGAAGAGGGTCGCGCGTTCGTCCGCGCACAGCCGCAGCGCGTCCGCGAGCCCGGTCAGCGTCCGCGCGTCCAGCCGGGGTGTGGCCCCGCGTTCGAGGTCCCGGTACCAGCGTTCGCTCATGCCGACCTCGGCGGCGACCTCCACCTGCGGAAGGGGCTTGCCGAGGCCCAGATTGCGGCCCGCTCGCGCCCGCCAGGCGCGCAGGAGCACCGCGAGCCCCACCCCCTCGTCCGGCAGCTGTCCGAGCCCGGTCCGGTCTGTGGAGTTGTCGTGCTGCATGAAATGGGCCTCTGGTCCGACTGCTTCCTTGTGCCGTAGCTCAGGCGGAGCGGTCGGCGTGGGGTTCCGTACAACGACCCCGCCTGCACGGTCGCGAAACGATCACCGCATGTCAGGTACCCCGCACAAGGGTAACCCGGCGGCCCCACCGGTCCCGCGCCCGTGGACGGCTCCCCTGTCCGCGCGAAGGGGCGGGCGGCCACCGTCCGAGTGCTTCCCGAGCCCCGTTTCCGGCTGGCCAACGGGGCCGTTGACCCGGGTGGACGCCTTGGCCGACGTAGGTGGGAGACGACATGACAGCAGATCGCCCTTGGGGCAGGGCCGTGGTCATCGGCGGCAGCTACGCGGGGCTGGTGACCGCCCGGGTGCTGACCGAGTTCTTCGGGAGGTCGTCCTGGTGGAACGCGACGCGGTCGACGGGGACACCGGCACCCATCCCGGCGCCCCGCAGGGCTACCACGCGCACGCGATGCTGGCCCGGGGCGGCGAGATCCTGGAGCGGCTGTTCCCGGGACTGCGCGAGGAGCTGAGGGAGGCGGGTGCACCGGTCTTCGACTACGGGGAAGGGATCGACTTCCTGCTGCCCGTCGGGCTCGCGCCCCGACAGCGCACGGGCGTCCGGATCCAGACCTTCACCCGTGACGAACTGGAGCGCCGGCTGCGGCGCAAAGTGCTCGCACGGCCCGAGGTCACGCTGATGGCGTCCACCCGGTGCGAGGGTCTGACCCGGGACCCTTCGGGGCGGGTGAGCGGGGTGACCTGCCGGCGGCGGGGTGAGGAGGAGCCCTTCGGGGTGGCCGCCGATCTGGTGGCCGACGCCTCCGGCCGGTCCAGCGCGCTGGGGGACTGGCTGGGCGCGATGGGGGTCGCCGTACCGCCGAAGCGCACCGTGCGGGCGAAGGTCACGTACACCTCGATGAACTTCGACCGGCCCGAGGAGAGCCACCCCGACCACCCGGACTTCTACATCGCCTACCAGATGCTGTTCGCTCCCCGGGTCTCCCGGGCCGGAGTTCTGCTGGCCGTCGAACGGAACCGGTGGACGTGCTCGCTGTTCGGCTTCGAGGACCAGCCGCCGACCGACGACAAGGGCTATCTGGCCTTCGCGGAGAGTCTGGACAACCCGCGCCTGGCCCAGCATGTGGGCCGGCGCACCGTCCAGGAGTCCACCCACCGCTACACCAACGTCGACAACCAGTGGCGGCCCTACCACGCCGTCCGGAACTGGCCGGACGGGCTGATTGCGGTCGGCGACGCCGTCTGCGTCTTCAACCCCGTCTACGGCCAGGGGCTGACGGTGGCCGCGATGGAGGCGGAGCTGCTGCAGGGGATGCTGGCCGGCCGCCGCGGGGCGGGGAGGCGACTGGACGGGCTGGCCGGTGACTTCCAGAAGAAGCTGGGCCGGCTGCTGCTGGGCCCGTGGACGCTGTCCACCAACTCGGACCTGATGTGGAACCCGGACCGTCAGCCCCTGGCCGCGCGTTTCGCCCACTGGTACAACACGCGTCTCTTCCGTGTGGCGGTGAAGGACGCGGCCGTGTGGTCGCGATTCGTCCGGGTGGTGAACATGGTGGCCTCCCCGGTCCTGCTGTTCCACCCGGCGGTGGCCGTGAAGGTGCTGGCGGCCGCGTTCACCTCGCGGTCGAAGGGGAACTGACCGTCCGTCCTGCACGCAGGGGCGGTTTTGAACGTGTTCAAATGAAGGCGTACGCTCCTGCCATGAGCGACAGAGCCGCCCTGCTGAAGGGCATTCGCGTCTGGCTGGTCTTCTTCGTGGTGTGCCTCGTGCTCAGCGGGGCCACCGCCTTTCCCCTGGTCCACGAACTGCGCTGGACCGAGGGCGCCTTGCGGGCGCTGTCCGTGCCCGAGTACCTGCCAGGGCTCATGGACTGGATCTCGCGCGTGCGGGACGGGCTCGACACCGTCGACGCCGACTACCCCTTCGTGCTGTACGGGACGGACTGGCTGGCCTTCGCGCACCTCGTCATCGCGGTCGCCTTCTACGGACCGTACCGGGACCCGGTCCGCAACATCTGGGTGATCGAGTTCGGGATGATCGCCTGCGCCGGGATCATCCCGCTCGCGCTCGTGTGCGGACCGGTCCGGGGGATTCCCCTCTGGTGGAGCCTGATCGACATGTCGTTCGGGGTGTTCGGAGTCCTCCCGCTGTACGTCGTACGCAGGAAGATCAAGCGGCTGGAGGCGCTCAGCGCGCCGGCGGCCGTTCCGGCTCCTGCTGCTTGAGGGTGGCCGTGAGGATGCGCTGGGCGACAGGGTTCATCGACTCGCCCTTGGCGTCCGTCGAGTTGACCGAGTAGACGAGGGTGCGGCTCAGGTCTTGGGTGGCGGCGACGGCCGTGCTGTAGCCGTGACGGGCCCCCGACTTGACCCAGTACACCGTGTTCTCGTACTCGAACCGCTGGAGTCCGGCGCTGTAGGTGGCGCCGGGGATGTTCGCCGGCACCCTGAACATCTCCCGCAGCTGCGGTCCGGGGACGATCCGGCCCTGGAACAGTGCCGTGATCAGCCGCTCAAGGTCGGCGGTCGTGGAGATCATGTCGCCCGCCGCCCAGCGGTCGGCCTGGTTCCAGTCCGTGACGTCCACGAATCGCCTGCTCCCGTCGGCGTCCTTCACCAGCTGGTAGCCGCGGTTGTGCGGGCCGTGGATCCGGGGGTCGGTGCCGGGGAAACGGGTGTGGCGCATACCGGCCGGGCGCAGTACCAGCCGGGTCGCCTCGTGCGCGTACGAGTGTCCCGTCACCTTCTCGATCAGCATCCCGAGAATCGTGTAGTTGATGTTCAGGTAGTCCTGCTGCTCACCGGGGGCGAACTCCGGGCCCTTCGCCACCGCCGACGCCACCACCTGGGCCGGGGTCAGCGTGTCGAAGCGGTGTGCGTACTGGTCCGCGAAGTCGTCGCCCCAGCCGTCGCCCGGCTGGATGCCGCTGGTGTGGTTCAGCAACTGCCGTACGGAGACGGGACCGAACGCCGGGGTGAGCAGCCCCGGCACGTAGTGCTGGACCGGCGTGTCCAGGTCGACCCTGCCCTCGGCGGCCAGCCGCAGCACGGTCGCCGCCGTCACCACCTTGGTCGTCGAACCGGCGCGGAAGAGGGCGTCGGGGTCCGCCGCCCGGCCGCTCGCCAGGTCGTGCACACCCGCGCTGCCCCGCCAGGTGCCGTCGGTGCCGCCGACCCGAACCAGCGCGGCGGTGGCGTCGGCGTCGGGCAGGCCGGCGAGCGCGGCGCTCAGTTCCCCGGGGTGCGGGACGGGCCTCGTCCCGCGCGCGGACGCCTCGCCCGGTGCCGCCGAGGCCGGAGCCGTCAGTGGGCCGGCCGCGAGGGCCAGGGCGAGGGACGCGGCGAGGACGTGGCGGCGGCTGCGCGAGCGCATACGGTGCTCCTTCAGGGGGCGGCGAGCAGTACGTGATCATCCTCGGGACTCGCGGCGCCGCCCGGATCGTCGGCGAGGAGGGGGCCGACCCTGACCGGTCCCCGGTCAACAGCCGGGAAAAACAGACAAGTTGTAAGGGTGAGCCCCTAGGGTTCCTGCCTCGCGCGAGTCCGGGGCGTCCGGCCGGAGAGCTGACCCGTGCGCGCTGAGCAGGGCTGCCGAAAAGGCGCGACGGCAGGGACTCGGCGCCCGCCCCGCAGTACGTCACCCGCACCGAGCCCGCCGACCCGTCGAGGGGGCTCAGCGCTCGTTGCCGGACAGGCCCTGGTCGCCGTTGCGCAGGGCGTGCAGGGTGTCGACGCGGTTCGTGGTGATCGAGTCGGCGCCCAGGTCGAGGAGGCGGCGCATGGAGCGGCGGGTGTCCGGGGTCCAGACGGACAGGAGGTACCCGTCGTGGTGGACGCGGGCCGCCAGGTCGCGGTCGACCAGGGAGAAGCGGTAGTTGAGCCAGCGGGGGCGCACCGCGGCCAGCAGCGCCGGCCGCGGCGGGGCCAGGGTCGTCCAGGTCAGCGCGATCTCGGCGGACGGATCGGCGGCACGCACGGCGAGCATGGCCTCGGCGTGCGCGCAGTAGTACACGCGGTCCCGGGCCCCGCTCTGCCGCACCACGTCCATGACCTGCTGCACGGTCCGGCGATCCACCCGGCCGCACAGGTCGACCATCACCCGGCTGTCGTCGGTCGCGGTCAGCGCCTCCGCCAGCGTCGGCACCCCGCCCGCCGTGAGCCCGCGCACCTCCTCGGCCGACAGGGCGAGCAGCGGCCGGTCGTGTTCCCACAGCCGCTTCAGCGTCCCGTCGTGCAGCAGCACGGGGACGCCGTCACGGGTGAGCCGTACGTCGATCTCGACCGCGTCCGCGCCCAGGTCGAGCGCGGCACGCAGCGAGTCGAGGGTGTTCTCGCGGAATCGGTAGGGGGCACCGCGGTGGGCCACGGCGGTCAGCGTCTGCATGGCCCCATTGTGGCCATGACGCACCGATCAGGGGGCGAGCCAGGTGGTGGTGTACGTGTCGATCTCCCGCGCGATCCGGGCCTTGCCCGCCGCGTCGAGGAAGGACGCCTCCACGCCGTTCTTCGCCAGGTCGGCCAGGCCCCGCTCGTCCAGGTCGAGGAGGCGGGCGGCCACCGCGTACTCGGTGTTGAGGTCGGTGCCGAACATCGGCGGGTCGTCGGAGTTGATCGTGACCAGCACGCCGGCCCGGGTGAACTCCTTGATCGGGTGCTCGTCCAGGGTGCGGACCGCGCGGGTGGCGATGTTGGAGGTCGGGCAGACCTCCAGCGGGATGCGGTGCTCGGCGAGATGGGCGAGCAGCTCGGGGTCCTGCGCCGAACTGGTGCCGTGCCCGATCCGCTCGGCCCGCAGCTCGGTCAGCGCGTCCCACACCGTCTCCGGGCCGGTCGTCTCCCCGGCGTGCGGAACGGAGTGCAGGCCCGCGGCGATGGCCCGGTCGAAGTACGGCTTGAACTGCGGCCGGGGGACGCCGATCTCGGGCCCGCCGAGCCCGAACGACACCAGGCCCTCCGGACGGATCCGGTCGGCGGTGGCGAGGCGGGTGGTCTCCTCGGCGGCCTCCAGACCGGCCTCGCCGGGGATGTCGAAGCACCAGCGCAGTACGGTCCCGAACTCGGACTCGGCCTCCTTGCGCGCGTCCTCGATCGCGGCCATGAAGGCCGATTCGTCGATGCCGCGCCGGGTCGAGGAGAACGGGGTGATGGTCAGCTCGGCGTACCGCACCTGCTGCCGGGCCAGGTCGCGGGCCACCTCGTAGGTCAGCAGCCGGACGTCCTCGGGCGTGCGGATCAGGTCCACGACGGACAGGTACACCTCGATGAAGTGCGCGAAGTCCGTGAACGTGAAGTAGTCGACCAGGGCCTCGGGGTCGGTGGGGACCTTGGAGTCGGGGTGGCGGGCGGCCAGCTCCGAGACGATGCGCGGGGAGGCGGAGCCCACGTGGTGGACGTGCAGCTCGGCCTTGGGCAGTCCGGCGATGAAGGCGTGCAGATCGCGGTCGGTCAAGGGTTCCTCCCCGGGAACGGCGCCCGCGGAGCGAGGTCCGTGTTCCGGGCGCGGGTGATCGGCTGATCGGTGACTCGGGATCATCGTAGGCCCCGGCCTGCGGCGGCCGGACCCTCGCCGTAGCATGACAGGCAATCGATCACAGGGGGGCCTGAGCCATGTCCGACGAGGTGCCACAGCCGACGTCACCGGAGCACAGCGCCGGGGACCGGCCCACCTCACCTCGGGTCTCCCTGGACAAGGGGGCCGGGCAACAGCCTGTCGAGGACCGGCGGGCTGAGCAGCTGGAACAGGGGGAGCGGCAGCCGGTGCAGGACCGGCCGGGGGCGGCGCCGTCCGTGAGCACGGATCCCTGGGCGACTCCGGCGAGCCGGCAGGGCGCCGGCGACACCGTCTTCTCCGGCCCGGCCGGGACCGGGGCACCGCACCCTTCCGTCCACGACCAGCAGACGGTCACCTCCTTCCCCACCCCGGACGCGCCCGCCGACGCGGTGCCACCGGCCTGGGCCAAGCCGGCCGACCCGTTCGCGCCCCCGGCCTCCGCACCGTCCTCCGCCGCCCCGGCGAACCCGTTCGCACCCCCGGCGAACCCGTTCGCACCCCCGGCGAACCCCTTCGCCCCGCCGGGAACCCCGGCGACGCCCTACGCTCCTCCGGTCGCCCCGGGCAACCCGTACGGGCCGCCCTCGGCACCCGGGGCCCCGCCCCAGGGCGTGGCCCCCGTCCCCCCGCCGCCGATATCCCCCGACGGCCCGGGACAGGTGCCGTACGGCTACCCGGCTGCGGGGCCGGCGGCCTACGCCTACCCGGCCCCGCAGCCGGGCTACGGCGGACCCGGCATCCCCGCCTACCCAGCGGCCCACGGCTACGCCTGGCCCGGCCTGCCGCCGCAGCCGAACAATGGCATGGGCACGGCCTCCCTGGTGCTGGGCATCCTGGCGACGGTCGGCTTCTGCGCATGGCCGCTGGCTCTGGTGATGGGCGTCGTGGCCGTGATCCTCGGTGCCCTGGGCCGCGGCAAGGCCCGCCGCGGCGAGGCCACCAATCCGGGCGTGGCCCTGGCGGGAATCATCTGCGGTGCCACGGGCGTCGTGCTGGTCCTGGGACTGTTCGCGTTCCTCATCGCCAACTACAAATACTGACCCGCATCTACAACACCTGATCCGCCGCCCCCACCGGCCGGCAGGTCAGCCCCGGCCGGACCGGCTCACGACCCGGCTCCGGCCAACCTCTCCCGCGCCTCCATCAGGGCGAAGCCCAGCAGGTTCGGCCCCCGCCAGCGCTCGGGGTCCGAGGCCGCCGTGTCGTCCGCGGTCAGGCCGATGCCCCAGATGCGGTCCACGGGGCTCGCCTCCACCAGGACCCGGTTGCCGGTGCCCAGCAGGAACACCCGCAGGCCGTCGTCCGAGGCGAACTTGTGGACGCTGCCCTCGACCACGATCCGGAAGCGCTCCCGCTCCCATATCGCCTGGTCGAAGTCGCGGACCAGCCGCCCCTCCTTCTTGGCCTCGGCGGGATGCTCCGCGGCCAGCACCCGGCGCTCCGCCTCCGCGTCCCCGAACAGCCGCGCCTTGGCGGCCATCATCCAGTGCTCGGCCGTCGCGTATCCGACATCGTCGACCACGAAGGGTGACGGCCACCACTGGCTCAGACAGCTCGCGCCGATCCGGCCGTCCGGCTGCGGCCGGTGTCCCCAGAAGTGGAGGTACTTGATACGGGTGCCTGCCCGGACCTCCCTGATCAGGGCTTCCACCCCGTCGATCTTTCCCATGCACGCGAGTGTGGCACGCACCACTGACACTACGTCCGTCCTTTTCCGCGACGACTCGACACCTGGTCGACAGATTCCGTCGCGTAACCAAAAGGCAACAACGGAATCACTTGTTGGAGTCCTATTGCTCTGTCAGGATCGGCAGTCAATTCGAGCTGGAGCTACGCCACCCGCCCTCGGGACGGGGCGAACGGCACAGGAGAAGCGACATGCAGAACCCGGGCAGCGCCACCCCGGAACGATTCCCCGCGCAGGAGCGCCTCGCGGACGGTGCGCAGTTCATCGCCGGCCGGCTGACGAAGGGCACCTCCGGTCGCACCCATGCCGTGGTCGACCCCGCCACCGGTGCGGAGGTGTACACCTACGAGCTGGCCGGGACGGACGACGTCGAGGCGGCCGTCGCCGCCGCGCGCGAGGCCTTCCCGGGCTGGGCCGCCACCACCCCCGGCGAACGCTCCGACGCCCTGCACCGGTTCGCCGCCGTGCTCGCCGACCGTGCCGAGGAGTTCGCGCGCGCCGAGTCCCTGCAGTGCGGCAAGCCGCTGAAGCTGACCCGTGAGTTCGACGTACCGGGAACCATCGACAACATCGCCTTCTTCGCCGGTGCCGCACGGCATCTGCAGGGGCAGTCGGCCGGTGAGTACTCGGGCGACCACACGTCGTACGTCCGCCGCGAGCCGATCGGCGTCGTCGGGTCCATCGCCCCCTGGAACTACCCGCTGCAGATGGCCGCCTGGAAGATCCTTCCGGCGATCGCCGCGGGCAACACCATCGTGCTCAAGCCCGCCGAACTGACCCCGCTGACCTCGCTTCTGTTCGCCGAGGCCGCCACGGACGCGGGCATCCCGGACGGCGTGATCAACATCGTCACCGGCACCGGGAAGGAAGCCGGTGAGCACCTCGTCGGGCACCCCGACGTCGCCATGACCTCCTTCACCGGGTCCACCGCCGTCGGCAAGCGGGTCGCCGAGATCGCCACCGCCACGGTCAAGCGCCTCCATCTGGAGCTGGGCGGCAAGGCCCCCTTCGTCGTCTTCGACGACGCCGACCTGGAGGCCGCGGCGAACGGCGCGGTCGCGGGCGCGCTCATCAACACCGGGCAGGACTGCACGGCCGCCACGCGCGCGTACGTGCAGCGACCGCTGTACGAGGCGTTCGTGGAGCGGACGGCCGCCCTGATGGAGACCGTGCGGCTCGGCGATCCCTTCGTTCCCGGCACCGACCTCGGACCGCTCATCTCGCACGTCCAGCGCGACCGGGTCGCCGGCTTCGTGGACCGGGCGCGTGCCTACGCGCGCGTGGTGACCGGCGGCGAGGCTCCGCGGGGGGACCTCGAGGACGGCGCCTACTACCGGCCCACCCTGGTCGCCGACGCGGCCCAGGACAGCGAGATCGTCCAGTCCGAGATCTTCGGTCCTGTACTGGTCGTACTGCCGTTCGACGGTGATGATGAAGGCATCCGGCTGGCCAACGACACCCCGTACGGCCTCGCCGCCTCCGCCTGGAGCAGCAATGTCTACCGGGCCAACCGCGCCACCCGCGAGATCAAGGCGGGCTGTGTGTGGATCAACGACCACATTCCGATCATCAGCGAAATGCCGCACGGCGGCTACAAGGCCTCCGGCTTCGGCAAGGACATGTCGGCGTACTCATTCGAGGAGTACACGCAGGTCAAGCACGTAATGTTCGACAACACCGCGGTGGCGAGGAAGGACTGGCACCGCACGATCTTCGGGGACCGCTAGAGACGACCCGGCCCGTGACCGGGCCGATCCCTCCCGAAAGGGCACCACGCGCATGGAGCAGTACGAGCCCGACCGCCTGACCCCGGCCCAAGCGGCCGCCATGCGGCGCAGCCTGCGCAACGGCCGCGCCGCGATGACCCGCCGGTCGCTGCTGCGCGCCTCCGCGGGCGGCGCGCTCACGGTCGGCGGACTCGGGGCGCTGAGCGCCTGCGGGATCCCCGCGGCGGGCAAGACGCAGGGCGGCACGTCCGCCGAGGACCACTCGGTCCAGGAGAGGGCCGTGAACTTCTCCAACTGGACCGAGTACATCGACGTCGACGACAGCGGCAAGCACCACCCGACGCTCGACGCCTTCCACAGGCGGACCGGCATCTCGGTCAAGTACACCGAGGACATCAACGACAACAACGAGTTCTTCGGCAAGATCAAGCCGCAGCTCGGCGCGGGCCAGGACACCGGCCGCGACATCATCGTCCTCACCGACTGGTTGGCGGCCCGGCTGATCCGCCTCGGCTGGGTCCAGAAACTGGACCCGTCCAACCTGCCGCACGCCTACACCAACCTGTCGTCCCAGTTCCGTGACCCGGACTGGGACCCCGGCCGCGCCTACTCCTACCCGTGGCAGGGCATCTCGACGGTCATCGCCTACAACAAGAAGGCGCTGGACGGCATCGAGGTGAAGTCGGTCTCCGACCTGCTCGACAACCCCAGGCTCAAGGGCCGCGTCGGCTTCCTGTCGGAGATGCGCGACAGCATCGGCATGACCCTGCTGGACATGGGCAAGGACCCGGCGAACTTCACCGACGACGACTACGACGCGGTGATCGCACGGCTGCAGAAGGCCGTGGACAAGGGGCAGATCCGCCGCTTCACCGGCAACGACTACACCTCGGACCTCACCAAGGGCGACTTCGCGGCCTGCGTCGCCTGGGCCGGAGACGTGGTCCAGCTCAAGGCGGACAGCCCGGACGTCGACTTCGTCATCCCGGACAGCGGCTACATGACGTCGACCGACAACATGCTGATCCCCAACAAGGCGCGCCACAAGACGAATGCCGAACGGCTGATCGACTTCTACTACGAGCCGGAACAGGCCGCCGCGCTCGCCGCCTACATCAACTACGTCAGTCCGGTCGACGGTGTGAAGCCCTACCTTGCGAAGATCGACAAGGCTGCGGCGGACAATCCGCTGATCGTTCCCGACAAGGCCATGCAGGCAAAGTCCCACGCCTTCCGCTCCTTGAGCCAGAAGGAAGAGACGGCCTACGAAGAGAAGTTCGCGAAGCTCACAGGGGCGTGACATGAAGACGACGACAGACAGCAGCGGCGACGTCCGCCTCACCGGGATCGGCAAGACCTACGGCGCCTTCACCGCCGTACACCCGCTGGACCTGACCGTTCCGCAGGGCTCCTTCTTCGCCCTGCTCGGCGCCTCGGGCTGTGGCAAGACGACCACACTGCGCATGATCGCCGGGCTGGAGGAACCTTCCTGCGGAACGGTGTACCTCGGCGACCAGGACGTCACGCACCTGCCGCCGTACAAACGGCCGGTCAACACGGTCTTCCAGTCCTACGCCCTCTTCCCGCACCTCGACATCTTCGAGAACGTCGCCTTCGGTCTGCGCCGACGCGGCATCAAGAGCGTGAAGAAGCAGGTCGAGGAGATGCTGGAGCTGGTCCAGCTCGGCGAGCAGGCGCGCAAGAAGCCGCACCAGCTCTCCGGTGGCCAGCAGCAGCGTGTCGCGGTGGCCCGGGCGCTGATCAACCACCCGAAGGTGCTCCTGCTCGACGAGCCCCTCGGCGCCCTCGACCTGAAGCTGCGCCGCCAGATGCAGCTGGAGCTCAAGCGCATCCAGACCGAGGTCGGCATCACCTTCATCCATGTCACGCACGACCAGGAGGAGGCCATGACCATGGCCGACACGGTCGCCGTGATGAACGCCGGCCGCGTCGAGCAGCTCGGCGCGCCCACCGACCTGTACGAGAACCCTCAGACCACCTTCGTCGCGAACTTCCTCGGCACCTCGAACCTGATCGAGGCCGAGGTCGACTCCAAGAGCGGTGACGACATCGTGCTGAAGGCGGGCGGCGGCAAGCTGGTGCTGCCCGGGGCACGCTGTTCCGCCCCGACGACGACCGGCGGCAAGGTGCTGGTGGGCATCCGCCCGGAGAAGATCTCCCTCACCCACGCCGACGACGCGGGCGAGATCCCCGAGGGCCGCAACCGCATCACCGGCAAGATCGCCGACTCCAGCTTCATCGGGGTCTCCACGCAGTATGTGATCGACAGCCCGGTCTGCCCCGAGTTCGAGGTCTACGCCCAGAACATCGACCGCGACGCCCGTCTGGTGCCCGGCGCCGACGTGGTTCTGCACTGGAACCCGTCCCACACCTTCGGCCTGGACGCGGCCCAGGACATCGACGCCGGCGTGGAGACCGTCGAGGAAGAGGCCGCATAGACATGTCGACGCTCACCGAGGCGCCCCCGCCTCTCGCTCCCGCCGAGCCGGCGCAGAAGCCCCGGCGCAGGCGCGGCCGGTTCACGCCGTACTGGCTGCTGCTGCCCGGCATCCTCTGGCTGATCATCTTCTTCGCGCTGCCGATGATCTACCAGGCCTCCACGTCCGTGCAGACGGGCTCCCTGGAGGAGGGCTACAAGGTCACCTGGCACATCGCGACCTACTGGGACGCGCTGAGCGAGTACTGGCCGCAGTTCCTGCGCTCGGTCTTCTACGCGGCCGCCGCGACCGTGCTGTGCCTGGTGCTGGGTTACCCGCTGGCCTATCTGATCGCCTTCCGCGCGGGCCGCTGGCGCAACCTGATCATGATCCTGGTGATCGCGCCGTTCTTCACCAGCTTCCTGATCCGGACCCTGGCCTGGAAGACGATCCTCGCCGACAACGGTCCGGTCGTGCACACCCTGAACTCGCTGCACATCCTGGACCTCACCGACGTCCTCGGCTGGACGGCCGGCGACCGCGTCCTCGCCACCCCGCTCGCCGTGGTGTGCGGTCTGACGTACAACTTCCTGCCGTTCATGATCCTGCCGCTGTACACCTCGCTGGAGCGGATCGACGGACGGCTGCACGAGGCGGCCGGCGATCTGTACGCCAAGCCGTGGACCACCTTCCGCAAGGTGACCTTCCCGCTGTCGATGCCGGGCGTGGTCTCCGGCACGCTGCTGACCTTCATCCCCGCGGCCGGTGACTACGTCAACGCCGAACTCCTCGGCTCGACCGACACCCGCATGATCGGAAACGTCATCCAGACGCAGTTCCTGCGCATTCTGGACTATCCGACGGCGGCCGCCCTTTCCTTCATCCTCATGGCCGCGATCCTGTTCATGGTCACGGTCTACATCCGCCGCTCCGGGACGGAGGATCTGGTCTAAATGCCCTTCGTCACCTGGCTCAAGCGCCATCTCGTCGTCATCGCGGGACTGCTGACGCTGTCCTATCTGCTGCTGCCGAACATCATCGTGACGGTGTTCTCCTTCAACAAGCCGAAAGGGCGCTTCAACTACGAGTGGCAGCAGTTCTCCACGGACGCCTGGAAGGATCCGTGCGGCGTCGCCGACATGTGCGGCTCGCTGTCCATCAGCCTCCAGATCGCCGTCTGGGCGACGATCGGTGCCTCGATCCTCGGCACGATGATCGCCTTCGCGCTGGTCCGCTACCGCTTCCGGGCCCGCGGGGCCGTCAGCTCGCTGATCTTCCTGCCGATGGCGATGCCCGAGGTCGTCATGGCGGCCTCGCTGCTCACGCTGTTCCTCAACATGGGCGCTCAGCTGGGCTTCTACACGATCCTGATCGCGCACATCATGTTCTGCCTGAGCTTCGTCGTCACCGCGGTCAAGGCGCGCGTGATGTCGATGGACCCGCGTCTTGAGGAGGCCGCACGGGACCTGTACGCCGGCCCGGCGCAGACCTTCCTGCGGGTCACCCTGCCGATCGCGGCACCCGGAATCGCCGCGGGCGCGCTGTTGTCCTTCGCGCTCTCCTTCGACGATTTCATCATCACCAATTTCAACGCGGGCTCGACCGTCACCTTCCCCATGTTCGTGTGGGGTTCGGCGCAGCGCGGAACGCCCGTTCAGATCAATGTCATCGGTACGGCCATGTTCCTGGTCGCCGTACTGTTCGTCCTGGTCTCGATGCTCGTCACCAACCGCCGCAACAGTCAAAAGGCATAAAGCTCTGTAGGGAGTTGAAATCATGGCCCCAAGCGCCATGAGTCGTGGTAAAGACAACTGGATCGCCTCTCTTTCCGAAGCCCAGCCGGTCCCGTACTGGCTGGAAGACCCCGGCAAGCCCCACCCCGAGCCCGCCCTCACCGGCACCGAGACCTGCGACCTGCTGGTCGTCGGCGGCGGCTACAGCGGACTGTGGACCGCGCTCAACGCGAAGGAGCGCGACCCGCAGCGCGATGTGGTGCTGCTGGAAGGCCGCGAGGTGGGCTGGGCCGCCTCGGGCCGCAACGGCGGCTTCTGTGCCGCCTCCCTCACGCACGGCCTGCCCAACGGCCTCGCCCGCTGGCCGGACGAGATCCACCGGCTCCAGGAGATGGGGATGCGCAACCTCGACGAGATCGAGGCGGCGATCGCCCGTCACGGCATCGACTGCGACTTCGAGCGCACCGGCGAGATCGACGTGGCCACCGAGACCTACCAGGCCCGGGAGCTGCGTGACTGGCACCGGGAGCTGGAGGAGAAGGGCCTCGCGGACGGCATCGAGTTCCTCGACGCCGACGCCGTGCGCGAGCAGGTCGCCTCGCCCACCTTCGAGGCGGGGCTGTGGGACCGCCGGGGTGTGGCCATGCTGCACCCGGCCAAGCTGGCCTGGGGCCTGAAGCAGGCATGCGTCAGGCTCGGCGTGCGCGTGTACGAGCACACGCCAGCCCTCACCCTGAGGCCGTACGGCGCCGGCATGGGCGTCCGCACCCCGTACGGCTCCGTCCGGGCCCGCAGGGTCGCGCTCGGCACGAACATCTTCCCGAGCCTGCTTCGGCGGGTGCGCTCGTACATCGTCCCGGTCTACGACTACGCGCTGATGACCGAGCCGCTGAGCACCGACCAGCTGGCGTCGATCGGCTGGAAGAGCCGCCAGGGCCTCGGGGACTCGGCGAACCAGTTCCACTACTTCCGGCTGTCCGCCGACAACCGGATCCTGTGGGGCGGCTACGACGCGATCTATCCCTACGGCGGCCGGGTACGCGCGGAGTACGACGACCGCCCGGAGACGTACGCCAAGCTCGCGGGGCACTTCTTCACCTGCTTCCCGCAGCTGGAGGGCGTCCGCTTCAGCCACGCCTGGGGCGGCGCGATCGACACCTGCTCCCGCTTCTCGGCGTTCTTCGGCACGGCCCACCAGGGGAAGGTGGCGTACGCGGCGGGCTACACCGGCCTGGGCGTGGGCGCCACGCGCTTCGGCGCGGACGTGATGCTGGACCTGCTGGACGGGGAGCGCACGGAGCGGACCGAGCTGGAGATGGTGCGCAAGAAGCCGTTGCCGTTCCCGCCGGAGCCCTTCGCCTGGACCGGTATCGCCCTGACCAAGTGGTCCCTGGCCCGCGCGGACGCGCACGGCGGCCGGCGCAATCTGTGGCTGCGGACGATGGACCGGCTGGGCCTCGGCTTCGACAGCTGAGCCGGCTGAGCCCGCTTCCCGCGCCGCTGCCCCGCCCGAGGGGTGACTCCCCACCGGGGGGGTGTGATCCAGGTCACTTGATAGGGCGGCCGGAACTCGCGTAATGCCCACGCAAGGCCTCCCTCTCCCTCGTGGACGCGATCGCGTCCACGAGAGGAAGGGAGGCCTTCTCATGGCTGGGGCGAAGACGGCCGTCGAATGGCTGGCGTCCGTGGCACCGGACCCCGAGGCCTGCCGCTGGGCATGGGAGCGCAACCCCCTCGGGGTCGCGCTGCTCCCCGCCGGCAGGGCCTGGGACGTGTTGATCCTGCCGGGCGACCTCGGCTATCCCACGCTCGACGTCCTCACCCGGGTGCTCGACCAACCGGGCCCGGTACTGGCCGACTTCGGTGACAGCCGGGTCGGCTTCTTCGTGCCGCCGGGCACCGCGGCCCGTTGGCTCGGCACCGGTATCCGTACCGCCGGACCCGGCACCTGGATCGTCGTGCCGCACCCCGGGCGGGCGACGCGGGGCGTGCGCTGGCTGGTACCGCCGGACGGCTCCGGCACGCTGACCGACGCGGCGCTGCTGGAACTGGCGATGCACGAGGCGGTGGCGGGGCCGGCCGGGGAGGAGGGCGGGTAGCGCCCGCACACCTTGACAACAGGATTGGTCTGGACCAAGTTGAGTGCGCTCCGCCCCTCCAACTCCCCCGTCGCCGGAGGCCCTTGTGGACCGCACTCGACGCGCCAGACGCCCCAGATCAGTCCTTGCCCTCCTCACGGCCGCACTGCTGGCCCTGCCCGGCATCACCGCGCTCTCGTCGACCGCCCGTGCGGCCGACGCGGACCTTGCCCGCAACGGCGGCTTCGAGTCCGGGCTGGACGGCTGGACGTGCACGGCCGGAACGACAGTCAACTCGCCTGTGCACAGCGGAAGTTCCGCGCTGCAGGCCACCCCGGCCGGCAGCGACAACGCCCAGTGCGCGCAGACGGTGACCGTGCAGCCGAACGCGCAGTACACGCTGTCCGGTTACGTCCGCGGCTCCTACGTCTACCTCGGCGCGAACGGCACCGGCACCACCGACGTCTCCACCTGGACCCAGTCCGCCCCGGACTGGCAGAAGCTGACCACCACCTTCACCACCGGCGCCGCCACGACGAAGGTGACCCTCTACACGCACGGCTGGTACGGCACGGGCGCCTACCACGCCGACGACATCTCCCTGATCGGCCCGGGCACCGGCACCGGACAGCCACCCGCCGCACCCACCGGCCTCAGGACCGGCACGGTCACGTCCTCCTCCGTCGCCCTGTCCTGGTCGGCGGTGACCGGTGCCACGGGCTACGCGCTCTACCGCGACGGGGCCAAGGTCCAGACGGCGAGCGGCACCTCGGCCACCGTCACCGGTCTGAACCCCTCGACGGCGTACGGCTTCCAGGTCACCGCGAGCAACGACGCCGGCGAGTCCGCCCGGTCGGCCGCGGTGACCGCGACGACCACGGCCGGCACCGGCGGAGGCGGCTCCACCGACCTGCCCGCCCACGCCCTGGTCGGCTACCTCCACGCCACCTTCGCCAACGGCTCCGGCTACACCCGCCTGGCCGACGTACCCGACAGCTGGGACGTCATCGACCTCGCCTTCGGCGAGCCCACCTCGGCCACCTCCGGCGACATCCGCTTCGGTCGCTGCCCCGTGACCGAGTGCCCGAACGTCGAGACCGACGCCGACTTCAAGGCGGCGATCAAGGCCAAGCAGGCGGCCGGGAAGAAGGTCCTGATCTCGATCGGCGGCCAGAACGGCCAGGTCCAGCTGACGACCACCGCGGCCCGCGACACCTTCGTCGCCTCCGTCTCGAAGATCATCGACGACTACGGTCTGGACGGCCTGGACATCGACTTCGAGGGCCACTCGCTGTCCCTGAACGCGAACGACACGGACTTCAAGAACCCCACCACACCCGTGATCGTGAACCTCATCTCGGCGCTGAAGACCCTCAAGGCCAGGTACGGCGCGAAGTTCGTGCTGACGATGGCCCCGGAGACCTTCTTCGTGCAGAACGGCTACCAGTTCTACGGCACCGGCAAGTGGGGCGGCCAGGACCCGCGCTGCGGCGCCTACCTCCCGGTGATCTACGCCCTGCGCGACGACCTGACGCTCCTGCACGTCCAGGACTACAACTCGGGCCCGATCATGGGCCTCGACAACCAGTACCACTCCATGGGCGGCGCCGACTTCCACATCGCCATGACCGACATGCTGCTCACCGGCTTCCCGGTCGCGGGCGACGCGAACAACGTCTTCCCGCCGCTGCGTCCGGACCAGGTGGCGATCGGCATGCCGGCATCCACGAACGCGGGCAACGGGTACGTCTCCCCGTCCGAGGTCACCAAGACCCTGGACTGCCTGACGAAGAAGACGAACTGCGGCTCGTATCCGACCCATGGGACCTGGCCCGCTCTGCGCGGTCTGATGACGTGGTCGGTGAACTGGGACCGCTACTCGAACTGGGAGTTCCAGAAGAACTTCGACGCCTACTTCGGCTGAGCACGAGGGACAGGGTGGTCAGCAGCACCGTGCAAAGGCACCAGCTGGCCACCACGTCCAGCGGCCAGTGCCAGCCCCGGCGGACCAGGCCGTAGGACACCCCGAGCACCAGGGCCGCGCAGCAGCCGACCAGGATGCGGCGGGCGGCGGGCGAGCGCAACCAGGGGAGCAGGAGCAGGGTCGCGGAACCGTACGCGATCGCCGCCGTCGCCGTATGGCCGGAAGGGAAGTAGCCGACGGCCGGGGGCACCACGGGGGTTCCCGGCCGGGCGGTCCAGTCCTTCAGCGGTACGACGATCGCCGGGACCAGTGCCATCAGCACGGCCGCCGTGGCGGGCGGCAGCCACCACCGGTCCGTACGGATGGCACGGCCGCGCCGGGCGGCATCGGCCAGGGCGAGGACGAGCACCGGCACGGCGACCTGGATGTCGCCGAGATCGGCGAGGAGTTCGGAGAACCGGTCCGGATGGACGAGTGCCCGGCTCACCCGCGCGTCCAGGCCCAGGAGGGGGCCGTCGGTGACGACCTGCCAGGTGATCAGGGCGAGGAGTACGGCCGGGAGAAGGCCCAGCAGCGGGTACCTGAGGCGTGGATCCGGTGAGGTCGACACGGGCCCAGCTTCGCAGGTCCGGACCGGCGCGAGAGGAAGGAGGTCGGCCGCCCCGGAACAGGGGGGGTGGTTCCGAGGCGGCCGTCCGGATCGGGACGTCGCGCGCCCCGGGGGGTTTGGGGCGGCGACCGTCCGATCGGTGAGGAGATCCCGGAGCCGTCAGGCCCCGGTTGTGTGCGCGAGGGCACGACCAGGTCGAAGCTGGGGAGGCCACGGCCTGAGATCGCCCACAGTCCCCTGTGGGCGGGGTGTATCTCTCATCTGAGTAGAACCTACGGCAGCCCGGGGCGCTTGGGCAGACGGAATCGCGTCCCGTCATCCACCCCGCACACCTTCTTCACACCGCCTGCCGCAGGCGCCCGTCAGAGGTACGAACCATTCGCTCAGATGCGCGCGAAGGCCTGCTCGATGATGTCGAGACCCTCGTTCAGCAGGTCCTCGCCGATCACCAGCGGGGGCAGGAAACGCAGCACGTTGCCGTAGGTGCCGCAGGTGAGGACCAGCAGGCCCTCCTGGTGGCAGGCCTTGGCGAGAGCGCCGGTGGCCTCCGGGTTCGGCTCCTTGCTGGCGCGGTCCTTGACCAGCTCGATGGCGATCATGGCGCCACGGCCGCGGACCTCACCGATGATGTCGAACTTCTCGGCCATGGCGGTGAGGCGGGACTTCATGATCGCCTCGATGTTCTTCGCCTTGGCGTTGAGGTCCAGCTCCTTCATGGTCTCGATGGCACCGAGCGCACCGGCGCAGGCGACCGGGTTGCCGCCGTAGGTGCCGCCGAGGCCGCCCGCGTGCGCGGCGTCCATGATCTCGGCGCGACCGGTGACGGCGGCCAGCGGCAGACCGCCCGCGATGCCCTTGGCGGTGGTGATCAGGTCCGGGACGATGCCCTCGTCCTCGCAGGCGAACCACTGGCCGGTGCGGCAGAAGCCGGACTGGATCTCGTCCGCGACGAAGACGATGCCGTTGTCCTTGGCGAACTGGCTGATCGCCGGCAGGAAGCCCTTGGCCGGCTCGATGAAGCCGCCCTCACCGAGCACCGGCTCGATGATGATCGCGGCCACGTTGTCCGGGCCGACCTGCTTGGTGATCTGGTCGATGGCCATCTTGGCGGCCTCGGGGCCGGCGTTCTCCGCACCGGTCGGCCAGCGGTAGCCGTAGGCGACGGGCACCCGGTAGACCTCGGGCGCGAACGGACCGAAGCCGTGCTTGTACGGCATGTTCTTCGCGGTCAGCGCCATGGTCAGGTTGGTACGGCCGTGGTAGCCGTGGTCGAACACCACGACCGCCTGGCGCTTGGTGTACGCACGCGCGATCTTGACGGCGTTCTCGACGGCTTCGGCGCCGGAGTTGAACAGCGCGGACTTCTTCGCGTGGTCACCCGGGGTCAGCTCCGCGAGGGCCTCGGCGACCTCCACGTAGCCCTCGTACGGGGTGACCATGAAACAGGTGTGGGTGAAGTCGGCCAGCTGGGCGCTCGCGCGGCGTACGACGGCCTCGGCGGAGGCGCCGACGGAGGTCACGGCGATGCCGGAACCGAAGTCGATGAGGCGGTTGCCGTCGACGTCCTCGATGATCCCGCCGCCGGCGCGCGCGGTGAAGACGGGCAGCACCGAGCCCACGCCCTGCGCGACCGCGGCCAGGCGGCGGGACTGCAGCTCCTGCGACTTCGGTCCGGGGATGGCGGTGACGACGCGGCGCTCCTGCGGAAGTGCGGTCATGGGGGCTCCCTGAAGATCTTGCGTACCGGGTGTTCCCGGGCGGTTCCGGACGGTGCGTTTTTGGACGCTTGTCTCTTTCTTCGCAGGCTAGGTCCGGAAATGGAAGGTGGGCATGCTCCATGTGGGCGTTGTCGGGAAGATTGGTTGTCCGTGGTGGACATAGCAGTAGGGGAGGAGTGCGCCCGGTCGGGGCGTTCTCACGGCCGCGTAAACGGTGAACTCCCTTTGCCGGGGCGTTAGATTGGCTCGCTGATGGTGGACGGAACGGCTGGTCAGGGGGCAAGGGCGATGGACAGCGACGGGACGCGGGACGCGCGCGGTACGCATGCGAATCCGGTACCGCGCCCGGCGGTGCCACGGGAGGGGGGCGCCGAGGGGTTCGCCGTACCCCCCATGCCCTCGGCGCCACCCGGGGCACCGCCCAGGCCGGACGGCTCGGCCTTCCTGGCCTGGCTGCGGGCGCCCCGGCCGCAGGCGGCTCCCGGCGTGTGGCGGTTCGGGCACCGGCCCCGGCCCGACCAGGAGCCCGAGCGGATCCCGGCCCGGCAACTGCTGAGCGGCGCGCTGATCGCGTTCCTCGTGGGCTGGCTGGTCTGGTCCCTGCTGTGGAACGGCTATCTCGGGGGCTGGTGGGTGCTGCCCCTGGAGCTGTTCACTCCGGACTCCTGGCGCCAGGGCAACGACCGCGTCGGCAATGCCGTCCTCTGGTACTCGTACTA
Source organism: Streptomyces sp. NPDC101151 (assembly GCF_044768335.1). Lineage (NCBI taxonomy): Bacteria > Bacillati > Actinomycetota > Actinomycetes > Kitasatosporales > Streptomycetaceae > Streptomyces > Streptomyces sp. NPDC101151. Next base: position 184,220 of record NZ_JBIWPP010000011.1, read on the forward strand.
CACACTCATCGCCGTCGGCATCATGCTCGTCGTCGGCCGCCTCGGCCGCTGGAGCGAGGTCTGGCGCCGCTACGGTCCGCCCGCCTGGCGGTCCGCCGTGCCCGTCGCCGAGCCGGCGCCCGCACCCGAGCAGGATCCCGCCGAGTGGCCCCAGCTGCGCCGGGCCGGCGCCCATGAGGCCGCCGAGCGGCTGGCCGGCGAGGCGAGGGCCGGGCTCATGCGCGACGTCGATCACGCGCGGATCAGCCGCGCCTGGCAGGGCGTGCGGTCCGGCACGCACACGCTCGGCACCTTCACGGGCGCCGTGCTGAAGGACGGCTCGGCCGCCTGTCCGCACCCCTCGGGCGAGCGCGACCTGCCCGCCCGGCACGCCCGGCACGACCTGTTCACCGGCCAGGTCCGGATCGGCACCACCGCCGACGACCCCCGCAACCCGTACCACTACCGCGGCGCCGGACTGGCTCTCGGCCCCGAGCTGCTCGGCACCTCGCTGCTCGCCGTCGGCCCGGCCGGCTCCGGCAAGACCGGCGCGGTCGTCCGGCCGCTCGCCGAGTCGCTGTGCCTGCACGCGCTCGCCGGACGGGCCGCCGTCGTGGTCGTCGGCGCGGCGGGCGCGGGGCTCGGTCCGGCCGAGTCCTACGACGTCGTCGTACGGATCGGGCACCCCGACTCCGTCTACGACCTCGACCTGTACGGCGGCACCACCGACCCGGACGAGGCCGCCGCCATACTCGCCGAGGCCCTCGTCGGCGACCTCGCCGACCCGCACCCCGGCGGCGACAGCCGCCGTTCCACCACCGTCCTCGCCCAGCTGCTCGGCCCCTTCCGTGCCGTCCACGACCGCTTCCCCTCCGTCCCCGAGCTGCGCCAGCTCCTCGACGGCACCCCCGGACCGCTGGCCGCACTCCGCAAGACGCTGACGGACACGGGGCAGGATTCGCTGCTCAGGGAACTGGACGCGCGGGAGCGGCAGATGGCCCACCCGGGTGATGTCGGTGCGGTCCTCGCCGACCGGATCGCGCTGCTCGACCGGCCCGCCTTCGCGACCTTCTTCGACACCTCGGGGCAGTCCCGGCCGTTCTCGCTCAAGGCCCTCGACCATCCGGTCCGCGTCCGCGTCGACCTGCCCCAGCGCGGGCACGCCGACGCCTCCCGGATCCTCGCGCGGCTGGTGCTCGCTCAGTTCACGGCCAGTGTGACGGTCCGGGAGGACCGGTCGCTGTTCGCCTGTCTGCTGCTGGACGACGCCTCCGGCGTGGTCACCCCGGAGGCCGTGCGCGGCATCCAGCGACTGCGGTCCGCCCACGCCGGTGCCGTGCTGACGCTGCGCACCCTGGACGACGTACCCAGGCCGCTGCGCGGGCCGCTGCTCGGCACCACCGGATGCCGGATGGCGCTGGCCGGGCTCACCCCCTGGGACGGGCAGGACTTCGCCGAGGTGTGGGGCAAGGAGTGGACCGAGACCCGGGACGTCACCGACCGGCAGATCATCGCCGAGACCCCGGCCGGCAAGGCCGTGCACATGCTGCGCCGGGTCATCACCGGCCAGGCGCCCACCGCCCGTGCCGTCACCGTCCGCCAGGTGGAGCGCGAACGCTGGTCCGCCTCCGAACTGGCGCACGGGGTGCCGTCCGGACATGCGGTGCTCTCGCTGACCAGTGTGGAAGGGGAGCACGCGCCGCCGCTGCTGGTGGATCTGCGGGACTGAGGTGCAGATATAGGGGCACCGGGCGACCGTACGGTGAGGCAGAATCGGCATAGGCCGTTCATACGCGGCGGCCAAAAGATCACAACGATCACGGGGATGTCCATGATCATCACGATCGCCGTGTTCGCCGACCCTTCTCGGTTCTCCCAGATCTGAAGGCCCGATGCCCCCGACTCTCGCCTCGCTCGTCCACCATTCCGCACTGAAGCTGACCGTGCGGGCGGGCGAGGACCGTCTCGACGTGCCCGTCCGCTGGGCGCACGTCAGCGAGCTGGCCGACCCCGTGCCCTACATGGAGGGTGGCGAGCTGCTGCTGATCACCGCGCTCAAGCTGGACGCGGAGGATCCGGAGGTCATGCGGCGGTATGTGAAGCGGCTGGTCGGGGCAGGAGTCGTCGGGCTCGGGTTCGCCGTCGGGGTCAACTACGAGGACATCCCCGACGCCCTCGTCGACGCCGCCGAGGCGGAGGGGCTGCCGCTGCTGGAGGTGCCCCGCCGCACCCCCTTCCTCGCCATCAGCAAGGCCGTCTCCGCCGCGATCGCCGCCGACCAGTACCGGGCCGTCACCGCGGGCTTCGCCGCCCAGCGCGAGCTGACCAGACAGGCCCTGAACGCCGGCCCCGAGGGACTGCTCTCCGCGCTCGCCGCGCAGGTCGACGGCTGGGCGGCGCTGTACGACGCCTCGGGCGCCGTCGTCGCCACCGCACCCGAGTGGGCCGGCCGCCGGGCCGCCCGGCTCACCGCCGAGGTCGAACGGCTGCGGGAGCGGCCCGCACCGGCCTCCTCCGTGGTCGGCGGACCGGACAACGAGGACCGGGTGGAACTGCACTCCCTGGGGACCGGCCGGCGCCCGCGCGCCGCACTCGCCGTCGGCACGGCCGCCGCCCTCGGCACCGCCGAGCGGTACGCCGTCCACTCCGCGATCGCCCTGCTCACCCTCACCACCGAACGCTCCCGTTCCCTGCAGGCGGCCGAGCAGCGGGTCGGCGCGGCCGTGCTGCGCATGCTGCTCGCCGGGGAGCCGGACCACGCCCGGGCCGTGGCCGGTGACCTGTACGGCGGGTTGCTGGACGCACCCTTCCGGGTGATCGTCGCCGAGTCGGTGTCCGGCCCGGCCGCGCGGGCGCACACCGAGGCGGACGCCGACGCGCTGAGCGGGATCGCGGAGGCCGTGGAGTCGGCGGCGGCCCGTTCCGGGGAGGCCGTGCTGGTCGTACCCGAGGGGGAGCGGCTGGTGGTGCTGGCCGGCGACGGGGGCGCGGCGGTGGCCGCGGCCACCGCGTACGCGGCGGCGCTGGAGGCCGGCCGGGCCCTGCCCGAGCAGGCGGCCGGGGACGAGGAGGAGCTGGTCGTCGGCCTGTCGGCACCGGCCGGGCCGATCGCCGCCGCGACGGCCTACAAACAGGCCGAGCAGGCGCTGTCCGTTGCCCGGCGGCGCGGGCGGGTGCTGGTGGAGCACGAGCAGGTGGCGGCGGGGTCGGTGCTGCCGCTGCTGGCCGACGACGCGGTGAAGGCGTTCGCCGACGGTCTGCTGCGGGCGCTGCACGAGCACGATGCGACGGGGCGGGGGGATCTGGTCGCCTCGCTGCGGGCGTGGCTCTCCCGGCACGGGCAGTGGGACGCGGCCGCCGCCGACCTCGGGGTGCATCGGCACACGCTGCGGTACCGGATGCGCAGGGTGGAGGAGATCCTGGGGCGTTCCCTGGACGACCCGGACGTCCGGATGGAGCTGTGGCTCGCTCTGAAGGCGACCTCGCCGGAGTAGCCCGGGGCTCGCCGGAGTGGCCCTGGGGCTCGCCGGAGCGGTCCTGCGGGCTCTCCGGAGCGGTCCGGTGAGCCGGGAGACAGGCCGTCGCCCGGCACCGCTCAGCCCTCACCACGCCAAAGCGGAGCATCGCCCATCGCCATCAGTACGACTCGGACAAGCGACCCCGGTCCGTCCCAGCCCTACCGTGGGAAACGAAAGAGCACGTACACCCCCAACGCGGAAGGGCCGGGACTCGCACATGACTTCCACCCACGCCTTCTGGCTCGCCGGCCGCCAGGTCACCGGCGAGGACACCTTCGACGTCACCTCCCCGTGGGACGGCCGTCTCGTCGGCAAGGTCAGCGTGCCGACCGACGCCCAGGTCGAGGAGGCCGTGGCCGCCGCGTACGCCGTACGGGACGAGTTCGCCGCCACCCCGGCGCACGTGCGCGCCGCCGCCCTCGATCACGTCAGCAAGCGCCTGGTCGAGCGGACCGAGGAGATCGCCCGGCTGATCTCCGCCGAGAACGGCAAGCCGATCAAGTGGGCACGCGGCGAGGTCGGCCGTGCCGTCTCCGTCTTCCGCTTCGCGGCCGAGGAGGCCCGCCGCTTCAACGGCGGCGAGGCCCAGCGCCTCGACACCGACCTCGGCGGCCAGGGCCGCCTGGCGCTGACCCGCCGCTTCCCGAAGGGCGTCGTCCTCGGTATCGCGCCGTTCAACTTCCCGCTGAACCTGTGCGCCCACAAGATCGCCCCGGCGATCGCGGCCGGTGCGCCGATCATCCTGAAGCCGGCCCCGGCCACCCCCCTCTCCGGCCTGATCATCGGTGACCTGCTGGCCGAGACCGAGCTGCCCGCCGGCTCCTGGTCGATCCTTCCGGTCTCCAACGACCGCATGCCCGCCCTGGTCCAGGACGAGCGTCTGCCGGTGATCTCCTTCACCGGTTCCGAGAAGGTCGGCTACGCGATCATGGACTCGGTGCCGCGCAAGCACTGCACCCTGGAGCTGGGCGGCAACGGCGCGGCCGTCGTCCTCGGCGACTTCGCGAGCGACGCGGACCTGGACTGGGCCGCGACCCGCATCGCGACCTTCTCCAACTACCAGGGCGGCCAGTCCTGCATCTCCGTGCAGCGCGTGATCGCCGACGCCTCCGTCTACGACCGTCTGCTGCCCCGCATCGTCGCAGCCGTCGAGGCCCAGGCCACCGGTGACCCGGGCGACGACAAGACCGACGTCGGCCCGCTGGTCAGCGAGGACGCCGCCAAGCGCGTCGAGTCGTGGGTGAAGGAGGCCGTCGAGGCCGGCGCCACCCTCCTCACGGGCGGTGACCGCGACGGCGCCTCCTACGCGCCGACCGTCCTCACCGAGGTGCCGGCCGACACGACGATCTCCTGCGAGGAGGTCTTCGGCCCGGTCCTGACCGTGCAGAAGGTCGACGGCGAGGCAGCGGCCTTCGCGGCCGTCAACAGCTCCAAGTACGGCCTCCAGGCGGGCGTGTTCACCCGCGACCTCCAGGTCGCCTTCCGCGCCCACCGCGCCCTTGAGGTCGGCGGTGTCGTCATCGGCGACGTCCCGTCCTACCGCGCCGACCAGATGCCGTACGGCGGCGCCAAGCAGTCCGGTGTGGGCCGCGAGGGCGTGAAGTTCGCGATGGACGACTACACATACGAGCGCGTGCTGGTCCTGACCGGCCTCGCGCTCTGACCTGCCACGGACAGGTCGGCAGAACGGCCGCAGCCCACTGTGCGGGGGCTGCGGCCGTTCGTGTTCCCAGCGGTACTGACCGGGTAAAGGATTCGACATCGGCAGTTCAATTGCCTTGTCCTGTGCATGACTTGCCCGGTGGGATGCGCGTAGACCACGTCGTCCGACTCAGGACGTCGCCTCAGGGCCACTCAGGGGAATTCATGTACATAGCCCGTACCGGGCGCGGCGTCGCGGCATCCGCGGCCGCCACCGCCGCCCTCGTCGCCGCCGCGCTGGCGACCACCTCACAGGCCGGCGTCACCACCGCCGCGCCCGCCGCCGTGCCGCACACCAAGGCGGTGCCGGCCATCTCCGGACACACCCTGGTCCACGGTGTGTCCAGCCCCCTCTCCAGCGAGCAGTGCCAGGCCAAGTGGCACATCGCCTGTTACAACCCGCTCCAGTACCGCACCGCGTACAACCTCGGTCCGCTGTACCGGAAGGGCATCACGGGCAAGGGGCGCACCATCGTCATCGTCGACTCGTTCGGCTCCCCGACCGTCCAGCACGACCTCGACGTCTACAGCAAGCAGTTCGGCCTGCCCAGCACCAAGGTCAAGGTGGTCAAGTGGGGTCACGTCCCCGCCTTCGACCCCAAGAACTCCGACATGACCGGCTGGGCCGGCGAGACCGCCCTGGACGTCGAGATGGCCCACGCCATGGCACCCGACGCAAAGATCGTCCTGGTGGAGACGGCGGTCTCCGAGACCGAGGGCACGACCGGTCTGCCGGAGATGATGTCCGCCGAGAAGTACCTGATCGACCACGGGGTCGGCGACGTCATCACCCAGAGCTTCGGCGCCACCGAGAACACCTTCCCGGGTTTCGGCAGGGGCGACTTCTCCAGCATCAAGAACCTGCGGTACGCCTTCCGGGCCGCGAACCGCAAGCACGTGACCGTCCTCGCCTCCTCCGGCGACGGCGGTGCCACCGACCTGGAGACGGACGGCAAGACCTACTACAAGAAGCGCGTCAACTCCTGGCCCTCCTCGGACCCGCTGGTCACCTCCATCGGCGGCACCCGGCTCCACCTGGACGACAAGGGGCAGCGCGTCGGGCCGGACAGCGTCTACAACGACTACGGCGCGGGCGGCGGCGGCCAGTCCCACGTCTTCTCCCGCCCGGCGTTCCAGAACGGCGTGAAGAACGTCGTCGGTGCCCGCCGCGGCACCCCGGACGTGTCGATGGCCGCCGCGGTCAACGGGGGTGCCTGGGTCTACTCCAGCTTCGACCCGACCGCCATCGGCTGGGACGTCTCCGGCGGCACCAGCGAGGCCAGCCCGCTCTTCTCGGGCATCGTCGCCCTCGCCGACCAGGCGGCCGGCCACCGGCTCGGCAACATCAACGAGGCGCTGTACAGACTGTCCAAGCACAGGAACACCGGCGTCGTCGACGTGAACGACGGCACCGACAACAGCTACGAAGGCGTCAAGGGCTACCAGGCCGTCAACGGTTACGACATGGCCACCGGCGTGGGCACGGTGGACGCTCTGCGCTTCGTACCGGCCCTCGTGAAGGCGAGCAGCCGGGGCTGACGCGGCGCTGCCGCGCCGGGGCTCCGTCCCCGACAGCCGTGGTGAAGACGGCCGGTGCCGCTCAGCCGGGGCAGGCGTCCGCTCCGCCCTTGGTGAAGGCCGCCTTGGTGCAGTAGGTGATGGTCGGGTAGTAGGCGGCCATCACCTCGGCCGGGTCCTCACCGGGCTTGACGTCCTGGACGGCGTTGCGGAAGCCCGCGGCCGGCAGCATGTTCCGGAAGAACAGCAGGCTGGTGACGTCGGTGGGTCCCCAGTCGATCCATGTCACGCCCTTGGCCGCGGTCGCGTTGGCGGGGCGGTCCTGCCGGGTGGAGACCACGTAGGTGTAGCGCCCGTCCTTGTCCAGGGCCGTCTGGAAGTCCGCGGCGCAGGAGCTCACAGGGTAGGGAAGTTGCCACTGGTTCTGGCACAGGGACCAGTACCTGACCTGGGACTTGGTGAGCACCGACTGGCCATTGACGGTGTCGGGGAACGTGGGCGCCCTGCCGCGGACCACCGCGATACGGCCGGGCTCGTAAGCGAGCGGCGAGCAAAGGTACTTGTTGAACGGGTTGGGGAACAGCCGGAGCACCTTGTCGGGCAGTGCGAAGCCCGGATCGCCCGGAGTGGACCTGCCGCAGCCCACGAACTTCCCGGGGGGCGCGTTGTCCTTCACGATTTTCCTGAGGTCGTCGGCGAGCGGGCCCGACGGTCCCTGCGCCGAATCGGCCCTCGGGCAGGCCTTCATGGAGCGGGGGCTGCTGCCCTGGCGCTGTACCGACAGCGTGGGCAGCGGGACTCCGCCTGCCGGGTTCGACTCGTTGTCGGGCACATAGACGCGAAGGACAAGGAAACCCGAACCGGATGCGGCGCTGTTCCCGGTGGCGGCGATCGTGTTGCCGCCGGAACCGGCCGCGACTCCGGCCTCCACGGTCACCTGGTAGCGATGGTGCGCCGGATCCGTGCCCGCGTCCGGGACGGCGAACGGGTTCTTGCTGCCGGGGCTCGGAGCGATCTGGAAGTCGGCGAGGGCGTCGACGTCCGCGCCCTGGCCGTCGTACGACGTGAGTGAAGTGAACCGGGCGGAAGGGTACGTCCCCTCCACCACGATGCGGTCGCCCTTGTCCAACCGGTAGGGCGTCAGCCAGTACGTCGCGTTGGTCTCGGGAAACGCGAGGTTCAGTCTGCCGGGCCTGACGACGGCCGGCCACGCGCAGGAGACCTCGGGTGCGGCCACGGTCCCCCCGCCGCGCGCGGGGGCGCCCGCGGCGGCGGAAGGGGTCGCCGGCACGGCCACGACCCCCAGCCAAGCCAGTGCGCAGACGGTCAGTTGTCGCCAAGGAGCACGCAGCATGATGCCCCTCCGTCCATGACTAGCGTGAGTGGCGAAGAGGAGACGTCCTGCGGGGCGAACGGCGCTTCCGGGGGCAGAGCCCCGGACGGGCCACCCATGGGCCCAGCCGGAGGACGTGACCGCCGACACCAGTCTCACTCCGCTCCGACCGCCCTGCAACGCGGCCTCTGTGCGGGCACCTGCTTCACAGCTCTACGGACAGGTGGCGGGGTCCGCGGAGCATGGCGTTGCTCCGGTAGGGCGGCGGGTCCTGCACCAGGGTCGCGGTGCCGAGGAGCGGGAGCAGCGCCGAGTGCGGTCCGGGCCCCGATTCGGGCGAGCGGTGTGCCGTAGCAGGGTGGTCACCGCTGCCGAAGCCGAGACGCTCGTTGTCCCCGCGGGCGGGGTCGAACCGGTCGGGGTCCTGGAACCGCTTGGGGGCGCGGCCGGCCGGTGCCGGCGCGAGCACCACGGAAGTGCCCTTGGGAAAGGACGCACTGCGCACAGTCCTGGCAACGGGCGAGGTCCACCAGGATCTGCATCGCTGGTCACTCCCTCCGGCACACCGGCTCGTCATTCCTTTCCGGTCCTGTGGGAGACCACGCGCGCGTCGGGCCAGGGGCGCCGCGCGGCCCGACCGCCGGGGCTCGTCGCGAAGGAACCCGGCACCGCTGCCTTCCGGTGCCGGGTCGGCCGCCGCCTCGCCTCGTCCGGAGCGGCCGGTTCACCTCGTCCGGAGCGGCTGGTTCGACGGTGGCGCAAGCCGCCCGGCGGCTGCAAGTCGTCCTCGCGTCGACCGATCGGACCGCGAGGGGTGGTGGGGTCGCCCGGTTTCGGGTACCAACGATCCAGTAGCACTGGTCGGTAACGAACGGTCCCCATCACCCTCTTCGTGGCGAGGTGAGCCTGATGTCCGCCCCCACCACCCAACGCACCACTGTCTCCGAGCGCGAGGCCCGCCGGGTGGCGGAGGCCGCCCGGGAACAGGACTGGCGCAAGCCCAGCTTCGCCAAGGAGCTGTTCCTCGGGCGCTTCCGGCTCGACCTCATCCATCCGCACCCGCTCCCGGAGGCCGAGAGCGTGCGCCGCGGCGAGGAGTTCCTCGCCAAGCTGCGCGACTTCTGCGAGACGACGATCGACTCCGCCCGCATCGAGCGTGAGGCACGCATCCCCGACGAGGTCGTCGCGGGCCTGAAGGAACTCGGCGCGCTCGGCATGAAGATCGACCCCAAGTACGACGGTCTCGGCCTCACCCAGCTGTACTACAACAAGGCTCTCGCCCTGGTCGGCTCCGCGAGCCCCGCGGTGGGCGCCCTGCTCTCCGCCCATCAGTCGATCGGCGTACCGCAGCCGCTGAAGCTCTTCGGCACCCAGGAGCAGAAGGACGCGTTCCTGCCCCGCTGCGCCCGCACCGACATCTCGGCCTTCCTGCTCACCGAGCCGGACGTCGGCTCCGACCCGGCCCGCCTCGCCACGACCGCCGTCCCGGACGGCGACGGCGACGAGTACGTCCTCGACGGAGTGAAGCTCTGGACCACCAACGGGGTGGTCGCCGACCTGCTCGTCGTCATGGCGCGTGTGCCGAAGTCCGAGGGGCACAAGGGCGGCATCACCGCCTTCGTGGTGGAGGCCACCGCCGAGGGCGTCACCGTGGAGAACCGCAACGCCTTCATGGGACTGCGCGGCATCGAGAACGGTGTCACCCGCTTCCACCAGGTGCGGGTCCCGGCCGCCAACCGCATCGGTCCCGAGGGCGCGGGCCTGAAGATCGCGCTCACCACGCTCAACACCGGCCGGCTCTCGCTGCCCGCGATGTGCGCCGGTGCCGGCAAGTGGTGTCTGAAGATCGCCCGTGAGTGGGCGGCGGAGCGGGAACAGTGGGGCAAGCCGGTCGCGCTGCACGAGGCCGTCGGCTCCAAGATCAGCTTCATCGCGGCCACCACCTTCGCCCTGGAGGCCGTCCTCGACCTGTCCTCGCAGATGGCCGACGAGGACCGCAACGACATCCGCATCGAGGCCGCCCTCGCCAAGCTCTACGGCTCCGAGATGGCCTGGCTGATGGCCGACGAACTGGTCCAGATCCGCGGCGGCCGGGGCTACGAGACGGCCGAGTCCCTCAAAGCGCGCGGCGAGCGGTCCGTGCCGGCCGAGCAGATCCTGCGCGATCTGCGCATCAACCGCATCTTCGAGGGCTCGACGGAGATCATGCACCTCCTCATCGCCCGCGAGGCCGTCGATGCCCACCTCTCGGTCGCCGGCGACCTCATCGACCCCGACAAGTCCCTGTCGGACAAGGCGAAGGCGGGCGCGAGCGCGGGCGTCTTCTACGCCAAATGGCTGCCGAAGCTGGTCGCCGGACCCGGCCAGCTCCCCTCCTCGTACGGCGAGTTCAAGCGCGACACGGACCTCTCCGGCCATCTGCGCTACGTGGAGCGGCACGCCCGCAAGCTGGCCCGCTCCACCTTCTACGCCATGTCCCGCTGGCAGGGCCGGATGGAGACCAAGCAGGGCTTCCTCGGCCGGATCGTGGACATCGGCGCGGAGCTGTTCGCGATGAGCGCGGCCTGTGTGCGCGCCGAGCGGCTGCGCAGCGAGGGCGAGCACGGCCGCGAGGCCTATCAGCTCGCCGACGCGTTCTGCCGCCAGTCCCGGATCCGCGTCGAGGAACTCTTCAACCGGCTGTGGGCCAACACCGACGACCTCGACCGCAAGGTGGTCAAGGGCGTGCTCGGTGGGGCCTACGAGTGGCTGGAGCAGGGGATCGTCGACCCGTCCGGGGACGGCCCGTGGATCGCCGACGCGACCCCCGGACCGTCCCAGCGGGAGAACGAACGGCGGCCCTACGGCGCCTAGTCCGACGACAGGACCCCGGGCCGCTCCCGCGGACCGCAGGGCAGCTGGGGCTCAGACGCCCCAGGTGCCCTGGTTCGAGGCGCAGTCCCAGCCCGTGCCCTTCAGGGTGAACTTCACCTTGTAGGAGCGGGTGTTGAGCAGGTGCGTGGGCACCTTCACCCCGAGGCTCGCCTTCTTCTTGAGCGTCGTCGTGTACACGGACACCGTCTTCGTCGTGTTCTTGGTGACCTTGCCGCCCTTGGCCTTGGCCGTGCCGAAGCGGATGTTCTTGACGTCGGTGACGGTGAACGTCACCTTCTTGAAGCTCTTGCTGGTGCTCTTGTTCTTGATGCCGAAGTAGAGGCCGCCGTTGGTCACCCAGCCGTGCGAGTCGACGTAGAAGCGGCTCGGATAGACGAGGTCGATCGGGCAGCCGTTGCTCTTCGGCGCCTGCGTCGCGGCCGACGCGGCGGTGCCGAGCCCGAGTTGGGCGGCGGTGACGAGCCCTGCCGTGGCCAGGACGGCGGCGGTCGTGCGTGTGCGGTTCATCGTGGTGACTCCTCCCCGTGGGGCCCTGCTTTCCAGGCCCGACGGGAAGGATGTCATCCCCGGCGGCCGAAGGTGCGCGATTTGCCCGTCCGTTGGGCTGTTGTTCCGGCATCCTGCGGCCGGACCGGGTGACGGGGCGCGCGGCCGCTCAGCAGTACTTGTCGCTCGGATCGCGCGTCGTCCAGGAGCAGGAGTCGACCTTGCTGCCGCTCGCCCTGGTCAGCGTGGCCGTGTCCTTGTCGTTGTTCCAGACGTAGGCACGGCGGTCCTGGTACTTGTCCGACGCGGTGTCCGAGCCGCTGCCGGTACGGATCTTCAGGTACTTCCCGGCGCCGATCTTGACGTTCGGGAAGACGTACTTGTGGTTGGAGGCGTCCTTCAGGACCCAGCCCTTGAGCGAGACGGCCGAGCCGCCGCTGTTCTTGATCTGCACCCACTCGGCGTTGAGGCTCTTGTTGGAGCGGTCGTCCTTGCCCGGGCTGTCGAACCAGACGTGATGGATGTGCACGCCCCCGGCCGCCTCGGCCGGGGTGCTGAGCAGGGTGCCGGCGAGCAGGGCAGCGCCCGCGAGAGCGGGCAGGGCAGTGCGTATACGCACAGTGCGCATGGAGATATCCCCCCAGGATGTCGTCCGCGAACTCGTTCACGGGCCGGCCGTCCACCAGCCCGACTGAAGTGTTATCACAGGATCTTCACTCGGACTTCACAAAGGGAGAATCGCTCCGTCCGGCGACGAAAGCTGTTAACGCGCCCGCCCGGGGGACGCCCTGTCCGCGCCGCCACGGCTTGCGGCCACAATGGGGGGATGACCGACAGTCCCGCCAGTCCCGCACCCCTCGCCGACCCGCACCTCGTGTACGACCCCCTCGCGGGAGACGGCCCGAAGGACGTGGTGATCCTCGGCTCCACCGGGTCCATCGGGACCCAGGCCATCGATCTCGTGCTGCGCAACCCCGGCCGGTTCCGGGTCACCGCCCTCTCCGCGAACGGCGCCCGGCCGGCCCTGCTCGCCGAGCAGGCGCACCGCCTGGGGGTGCGGACCGTCGCGGTCGCCCGCGAGGACGCCGTACCGGCCCTGCGCGAGGCACTGGCCGGGCGGTACGGAGCCGGGGAGCGGCTCCCTGAGATCCTCGCCGGACCGGACGCGGCCACCCATGTCGCCGCCTCCGACTGCCACACCGTGCTGAACGGCATCACCGGGTCCATCGGCCTCGCGCCCACCCTGGCCGCCCTGGAGGCGGGCCGCACCCTCGCGCTCGCCAACAAGGAGTCGCTGATCGTCGGCGGTCCGCTGGTCAAGGCGCTCGCCAAGCCCGGGCAGATCATCCCGGTCGACTCCGAGCACGCCGCGCTCTTCCAGGCACTCGCCGCCGGCACCCGCGCCGACGTGCGCAAGCTGGTCGTCACCGCCTCCGGCGGCCCCTTCCGCGGGCGCAGCAGGGCCGAGCTGGCGAACGTCACCGTCGAGGACGCCCTCGCCCACCCCACCTGGGCGATGGGCCCGGTGATCACGATCAACTCGGCGACCCTGGTGAACAAGGGCCTGGAAGTCATCGAGGCGCACCTGCTCTACGACATTCCCTTCGACCGCATTGAGGTCGTCGTGCATCCGCAGTCGTATGTCCACTCGATGGTCGAGTTCACCGACGGATCCACGATCGCCCAGGCGACGCCCCCCGACATGCGCGGGCCGATCGCCATCGGTCTGGGCTGGCCCGAACGGGTCCCGGACGCGGCGCCCGCCTTCGACTGGAGCAAGGCCTCCACCTGGGAGTTCTTCCCCCTGGACAACGAGGCCTTCCCCTCGGTGAACCTCGCCCGGCACGTGGGGCAGCTCGCGGGCACCGCCCCGGCGGTGTTCAATGCGGCCAACGAGGAGTGCGTCGAGGCCTTCCGTACCGGCGCGCTGCCCTTCAACGGCATCATGGATACCGTCACCAGGGTGGTGGAGGAGCACGGCACCCCGGTGGCGGGAACCTCACTCACCGTGTCGGACGTCCTCGAAGCGGAGACCTGGGCGAGGGCCCGGGCGCGCGAACTGACAGACCGGACCGCGGAGGCGCGTGCATGACGACCTTGATGTTCATCCTCGGCATAGTGGTCTTCGCGGTGGGCCTGCTCGTCTCGATCGCGTGGCACGAGCTGGGGCACCTGTCCACGGCCAAGCTCTTCGGCATCCGCGTCCCGCAGTACATGGTCGGCTTCGGCCCGACCGTCTGGTCGCGCAAGAAGGGCGACACCGAGTACGGCATCAAGGCGATCCCGCTCGGCGGCTACATCCGCATGATCGGCATGTTCCCGCCCGACGACGCCGGCCGGGTCTCCGCCCGCTCCACCTCTCCGTGGCGCGGCATGATCGAGGACGCCCGCTCGGCGGCCTTCGAGGAACTCAAGCCGGGTGACGAGACGCGCATGTTCTACACGCGCAAGCCGTGGAAGCGGGTCATCGTCATGTTCGCGGGCCCGTTCATGAACCTGGTGCTCGCGATCGGTCTGTTCCTCACCGTGCTGATGGGCTTCGGCATCCAGCAGGAGACCACCGCCGTCGAGTCGGTCTCGCCCTGTGTGATCGCGCAGAGCCAGCACCGCGACAGCTGCAAGAAGTCCGACCCGGCATCCCCGGCCGCGGACGCCGGCATGAAGGCGGGCGACAAGATCGTCTCCTTCGGCGGCGTACCGACCCAGGAGTGGAACACGCTCTCGGACCTGATCCGCGAGAGCGCCGGCAAGGACGTCGCGATCGTCGTCGACCGCAAGGGCCAGGAGCTGACCCTGCACGCGAAGATCGCCACCAACCAGGTCGCCAAGAAGGACTCCAGCGGCACCTACGTCCAGGGCGAGTACGTCAAGGCCGGCTTCCTCGGCTTCAGCGCGGCCCACGGCGTCGTCAAGCAGGACTTCGGCCAGTCCGTGACCTGGATGACCGACCGGGTCGGCGACGCCGTCGACTCCCTCGTCGCCCTGCCCGGCAAGATCCCCGCCCTGTGGGACGCGGCCTTCGGCGACGGCCCGCGCGAACCGGACTCCCCGATGGGCATCGTCGGCGCGGCCCGGGTCACCGGCGAGATCGCCACGCTGGACATCCCGGCCTCGCAGCAGCTGGCCATGGCCGTGTTCGTGGTCGCCGGGTTCAACCTCTCCCTGTTCCTGTTCAACATGCTCCCGCTGCTCCCGCTCGACGGCGGGCACATCGCGGGCGCCCTGTGGGAGTCGCTGCGGCGCAACGTGGCACGGGTGCTGCGCCGGCCGGACCCTGGTCCGTTCGACGTGGCCAAGCTGATGCCGGTGGCCTACGTGGTGGCCGGGATCTTCGTCTGCTTCACCGTGCTGGTGCTGATCGCGGACGTGGTCAACCCGGTGAAAATCTCCTAGCCACCGGACGTTCACGGCGGCCCGGGATGCTGTGTTCCGGGCCGCCTTCCATTGAGTGGGTTTGCCGGGTGGGATGTGCCGGGGCCGGGGCCGGTGTCGTAATCTCGAAGCCTGGAGCCCGCCGTTCACGGGGCCGGACCTTGATCCACGACTTGGGGTTGCACAGCAGATGACTGCGATTTCTCTCGGCATGCCGTCCGTTCCGACCAAGCTCGCCGAGCGCCGGAAGAGCCGGCAGATCCAGGTCGGATCCGTGGCGGTCGGCGGAGACGCGCCCGTCTCGGTCCAGTCGATGACCACGACCCGTACGTCCGACATCGGCGCCACCCTCCAGCAGATCGCCGAGCTGACCGCGTCCGGCTGCCAGATCGTCCGGGTCGCCTGCCCCACCCAGGACGACGCCGACGCCCTCGCGACCATCGCCCGCAAGTCGCAGATCCCGGTCATCGCGGACATCCACTTCCAGCCGAAGTACGTCTTCGCCGCCATCGAGGCCGGCTGCGCCGCCGTCCGCGTCAACCCGGGCAACATCAAGCAGTTCGACGACAAGGTCAAGGAGATCGCCAAGGCCGCCAACGAGCACGGCACGCCGATCCGTATCGGTGTCAACGCCGGCTCCCTGGACCGCCGCCTGCTCCAGAAGTACGGCAAGGCGACCCCCGAGGCCCTGGTCGAGAGCGCCCTGTGGGAAGCCAGCCTCTTCGAGGAGCACGACTTCCGCGACATCAAGATCTCGGTCAAGCACAACGACCCGGTCGTGATGATCGAGGCCTACCGCCAGCTCGCCGCCCAGTGCGAATACCCCCTGCACCTCGGTGTCACCGAGGCGGGTCCGGCCTTCCAGGGCACCATCAAGTCCGCGGTCGCCTTCGGCGCCCTGCTCTCCCAGGGCATCGGCGACACCATCCGCGTCTCCCTGTCGGCGCCGCCCGCCGAGGAGGTCAAGGTCGGCCTCCAGATCCTGGAGTCGCTGAACCTCAAGCAGCGCGGCCTGGAGATCGTCTCCTGCCCGTCCTGCGGCCGCGCCCAGGTCGACGTCTACAAGCTCGCCGAGGAAGTCACCGCCGGCCTCACCGGCATGGAGGTCCCGCTCCGCGTCGCGGTCATGGGCTGCGTCGTCAACGGCCCCGGCGAGGCCCGCGAGGCCGACCTGGGTGTGGCCTCCGGCAACGGCAAGGGCCAGATCTTCGTCAAGGGCGAGGTCATCAAGACCGTCCCCGAGTCCAAGATCGTGGAGACCCTCATCGAGGAGGCCATGAAGCTCGCCGAGCAGATGGAGGCCGAGGGCGTCGCCTCCGGCGAGCCCTCCATCTCGGTCGCGGGCTGACGCCGGGCCCCAGGCGTCGCGAGGTCCGGGAACTCCTCCCGGACCTCCCCACCCTTCAGCGGTGGCGCATCCAGATGTTGGGCTCCTGGTAGACGCCCTCGTCCGCGTCCCGGTCGATGCGCAGCGGACTCAGCCCGTCCGGGATCACGTAGTCGCCGGACTCGGGGAAGACCAGCCCGGTCCAGCCCTCCCACTCGGCGACCGTGCCGGTCATCGTCTGCGACGCCGGAGCCGGCGCCAGGATGCTCGCCCCGAGCCGCTCGTGCGTACGGATCCAGGGATCGAGGGCGGACCCGTCCTCGCGCCGCCAGGTCAGGAACGACTCGATCGGCGTCAGCGGATACCGCGCCTTGGTCGTCGGCCGCACCGGCGCGAGCACCCGCTCCAGCCCGGCGTCCCGTGCCGCCTCCCGCAGTGCGGTCAGCGTCCGCCCCGCCAGCCCGCGCCCCTGCAGTGCGGGCGCCACCACCGCCCCGCAGATCACCAGGGTGTCCGGCGCGATGCCCTGCTCCCGGCCCTCGACCGCCCGGACCAGGGCCTGCGTGTACCCCGGGGGCAGCCCCTCGACCGTCCCGTCCCAGCGGATCGGCACCCCCCAGCCCCCGGCGACCGGCACCCCGTCCTCGTCCACCAGGAACAGATCCAGATCGGCGAACCACTCCCTGACCCGGCCCAGGTACTCCGGCACCAGCCGGTCGGCCGTGATGAACGCCGGGAACCCCTCACTGAACAGCTCGGAGAGCTGCTCGCGCGGCCACTCCCGCGCGTCGGAACGCATCGGTGTCAACAGCATCCGCCGTTTGTAACATAGTTCGTAGCAGGTGGTCACCCGGTCCACCGCCGGGGGAGTTTGCGCGGAGTGCACGGGCCCGAAGCCCATGGCAGCGCATGGGGCGGCACCGGACAATTTCGGCAGGTACAGTGCGGAGATCAGCAGAACCCCAGGGTGAGGCCCCGCACGTGTTGACCCAGACCACCTCACGGGTGCTCGATCCGAGCGACCTGGATGCCGCGCTCGCCGTCCTCGACCGCGAGCCGGTCGCGAACGCCTTCGTGACCTCCCGGGTGCAGATCGCCGGACTCGACCCCTGGCGCCTCGGCGGCGAGATGTGGGGCTGGTACGAGGACGGCATGCTCACGTCCCTGTGTTACGCGGGCGCCAACCTCGTCCCGATCTGCGCCACCCCGCGCGCCGTCCGCGCCTTCGCCGACCGCGCCCGCAGGGCCGGCCGCCGCTGCTCCTCCATCGTCGGGCCCGCCGAATCCACCGCCGCGCTGTGGCGCCTGCTGGAATCACAGTGGGGCCCGGCCCGTGAGGTCCGCGCCCGCCAGCCCCTGATGATCACCGACCGCATGCCCGCCGACATCGCCCCGGATCCCTACGTCCGTCGCATCCGCAAGGACGAGATGGAGACGATCATGCCGGCGTGCGTGGCGATGTTCACCGAGGAGGTCGGCGTCTCGCCCATGGCCGGTGACGGCGGCCTGCTCTACCAGGCCCGAGTCGCCGAACTGGTCGGCTCCGGCCGCTCGTTCGCCCGTCTCGACGAACACGGCAAGGTCGTCTTCAAGGCGGAGATCGGCGCGGCGACGTCCCACGCCTGCCAGATCCAGGGCGTGTGGGTGGCGCCGGAGTACCGGGGGAGGGGGCTCGCGGCACCCGGCATGGCAGCGGTGCTGCGCTACGCGCTGGCGGACGTGGCCCCGGTGGTCAGCCTCTACGTCAACGACTTCAACACGGCGGCGAGGCGGACGTACCGCAGGGTCGGCTTCCAAGAGGTGGGCGCCTTCATGAGCGTTCTCTTTTGACTCCCCTGTACGCTCCCGGCATGGACCTCGTGATCGGCCCTTTGGACCTCGCAGCCCACGTAGACGAGGCCTTGGCAGTCCAGGCCCTGGCCTTCGGCCTGGGACCCGACGAGGTAGCCGTACGCCGCCAGATCGTCCAGCGCCACATGCAGTACCCCGGCGCCCGAGCCCTCGGCGCCACCAGCCGGGGGCAGCTGATCGGCTTCGTCTACGGCATGCCCA
Source organism: Streptomyces sp. NPDC101151 (assembly GCF_044768335.1). Classification (NCBI taxonomy): domain Bacteria; kingdom Bacillati; phylum Actinomycetota; class Actinomycetes; order Kitasatosporales; family Streptomycetaceae; genus Streptomyces; species Streptomyces sp. NPDC101151. The sequence goes on from NZ_JBIWPP010000011.1 coordinate 202,380, forward strand.
ACTCCCGCACCCACTGGTGGTCCACGGTCGTGGAGCCCTACCTCCGCGCCCGGCACAACGACTTCTGGCTCGACGACTCCTTCGTCATCACCGAGCTGCACGTCCACCCCGGCCACCAGAACCGCGGCATCGGCCGCCGGCTGATCACCACCCTCACCGACGCCGCCGGCGAACCCCGCTCGATCCTCTCCGCGATCGACACCGACAGCCCGGCCCGCGGTCTTTACCACTCCCTCGGCTACGCCGACCTGGCCCGCCAGGTCCACTTCCCCAGCGCCCCCAAGCCGTACGCCGTGATGGGCGCCCCCCTGCCGCTGCGTCGGCGATAACCGATTTCCACCGGAACAGCCAGCCCGGCTAACCTCCTATGCCATCACCATCCCCACTCTCGGCCGCGCTCGAGCGGGGGGACCCCCATCGGCAGGAGTACGAGAACCATGGCGAACGCACCGGTCCAGCGCATGTCCCAGTTGATGGCGAAGACGCTGCGCGACGACCCGGCGGACGCCGAGGTCCTCAGCCACAAGCTCCTCGTCCGCGCCGGCTACGTCCGCCGCACCGCCGCCGGCATCTGGAGCTGGCTGCCCCTCGGCAAGAAGGTCTTCGCCAACGTCGAGCGGATCGTCCGCGAGGAGATGGACGCCATCGGCGCCCAGGAGGTGCTGCTCCCCGCCCTGCTGCCCCGCGAGCCCTACGAGGCGACCGGCCGCTGGGACGAGTACGGCCAGGAACTGTTCCGGCTGAAGGACCGCAGGGGCGGTGACTACCTCCTCGGCCCCACCCACGAGGAGATCTTCACCCTCCTGGTCAAGGACCAGTGCACGTCCTACAAGGACCTGCCCGTGATCCTCTACCAGATCCAGACCAAGTTCCGCGACGAGGCCCGCCCCCGCGCCGGCATCCTGCGCGGCCGTGAGTTCCAGATGAAGGACTCCTACTCCTTCGACCTGGACGACGAGGGCCTCGGCAAGTCCTACGCCCTGCACCGCGAGGCCTACCGGCGCACCTTCGAGCGCCTCGGCCTCGACTACCGCATCGTCGCCGCCACCGCCGGCGCCATGGGCGGCTCCAAGTCAGAGGAGTTCCTCGCCCCGGCCGAGGCCGGCGAGGACACCTTCGCGGACTGCCCGAACTGCGACTTCGCCGCCAACACCGAGGCGATCAACTACGAGCTCAAGCCGGTGGACGGCTCGGCCGTGCCCGCGCTCGAGGAGATCCCCACCCCCGACACCCCGACCATCGAGACCCTGGCCGCCTCCCTCGGCGTCCCGGCCTCCGCCACGCTGAAGAACCTGCTGGTCAAGGTGGACGGCGAGATCGTCGCCGTGGGTGTGCCCGGCGACCGCGAGGTCGACCTGGGCAAGGTCGAGGAGCACTTCGCCCCGGCGGTCGTCGAGATGGTCACCGAGGCGGACTTCGCGGGCCGCCCCGACCTGGTCCGCGGCTATGTCGGCCCGCAGGGCCTGGGCGAGAAGGTCACATACATCGCCGACCCGCGGGTGGCCCCCGGCACCGCCTGGATCACCGGCGCCAACAAGCAGCACACGCACGCCAAGAACGTCGTCGCCGGCCGTGACTTCGAGGTCGACGCGTACGTGGACGTCGTCGTGGTGCAGGAGGGCGACCCCTGCCCGAAGTGCGGCACCGGCCTGAAGCTGGACCGCGCCATCGAGATCGGCCACATCTTCCAGCTGGGCCGCAAGTACGCCGACGCGCTCAAGCTCGACGTCCTCGGCCAGAACGGCAAGCCGGTCCGCGTCACCATGGGCTCCTACGGCATCGGCGTCTCCCGCGCCGTCGCGGCGCTCGCCGAGCAGACCGCCGACGAGCAGGGCCTGTGCTGGCCCAAGGAGGTCGCCCCGGCCGACGTGCACGTCGTCGCCGCCGGCAAGGCCCTGCAGACCGAGCTGGCGCTCGACGTCGCCGAGAAGCTCGCCGCCGCCGGCGTCCGCGTCCTGGTGGACGACCGGGCCGGGGTCTCCCCGGGCGTGAAGTTCACCGACGCCGAGCTGATCGGCGTACCGCAGATCCTGGTGGCCGGCCGCCGCTCCGGCGAGGGCGTGCTGGAACTGAAGGACCGCAAGACCGGCGAGCGCGAGGAACTGTCCGTGGAGGACGCGATCGCCCGCCTCACGGCGCAGTAGGGCCGGAGGCCGCGGACGGCGCGGCAAGGGAGTCCCGCACAGAGTTGTCGGCCGTTCCCCGACCGTAGGACGTGACACAACGTCATGGTCACTACGGAGGGGAGCGGTCAGGGGCACCGGGCAGCGCCTACAGCCACCCCGCGAACTCCAACAGCAGCTCCCCGTCCTTGGGCCGCCCCACTCGCCGCGCCCGTACCCCGGACTCCACCGCCCGGAACAGGGTCCACCCCCGCAGCCGCTCCAGGTCCACATCCAGTGAATCCGCGAGCCGCTTGATCCGGCGCCGCGTGATGGCCGCCCCGGACGGCGCCGCGATCAGGTCCTCGACCCGGTCCCGCACCAGCCGCGCCAGATCGAACGCGCACTCGCCGACCACCGGATCCGGACCCACCGCCAGCCATGGCGTCCGCTCCCCGGCAAGCACCTTGCTCTGCCGGAAGGTGCCGTGCAGCAACCGATGCTCGGGCGGGGCACCCAACAGCTCCTCACGGGCCGCGAGCGCCGCGTCCACCAGCGGTGCCGTCTCGCGATCGGCCTCCGCGCCCGCCCGCATCGCCTCCGCCTGCCGCCCGGTCCGGTCGGCCACCGTCTCGAAGGTGTGGGCGGTGTCGCCGGCGGGTGGCTCCACCCACAGCCGGCGCAGCGTCCCCGCAGCCTCAAGCAGTGCCTTCGCCTCCGGCAACGAGCGCACCGACACATCCGGATGCAGACGCTCCAGCAGCAGCACCCCCTCGGCGGCATCCGCCGGTTCCGCCTCCAGCAGCTGGACGGCACCCAGGCCGGCCCAGTGCTCCAGCGCCGCCCGCTCGCTCTCCGGGCGGGCCCGGGCCGGGGCCAGCTTCAGTACCGCCGGGGTGCCGTCCGCCCGCCGGACCAGCACCACCAGGCTGCTGCGCCCGCCCGGTACCTGGACCCGCTCCACGGTCAACTCACGCCGGGCGACCGTCCGTTCGGCCGCCCCGGGCAGCCGGGCCAGCCAGTCGTCCCCGGCCGGCGCCGTCTCACCGAGCGCTCGCACCAGCCGCTGGGGCGGTTCGAAAGCCATGCGCGAGTTGTTCCCTTCCTCCTGGGCCTGCCGTACGGGTGGCTGCGCGGTCACGTCGTGGGGGACGCCGAAGTACGGGGTCCGGCCGCACCTGCTTCGTCACCGGCCCGCTCGGCGAGCCCAGGGAAGGCTACGCTCTCCCCGCTCCAGCGCACCGCCCGCACCGCCGCCTCGCGCAGTGCCCCGGCAGCCGTGCCCCGCCGCTCGCCGGTCGCCGCCCGCACCAGGTCCGAGTAGACCCCGGCCAGCCGCTCCTCCAACTGCGCGGCCAGCCGCACCGCGGAGGCCGCGTCCGGCACCGGGAAGGGCAGCGCGTACGCGGCGCTCGCGGCCACCGGCTCGCCGCCCCGGTCGCGGACCTCGCGCACCAGCGCGTCCCGGCGGGCCCGGTGTGCGTCGTACGCCGCCCGCGCCTCGGTCCGCCGCCGCTCGTCGAGCCGCCCGCCGACGATGCCGTACCCGTACACCGCCGCATGCTCGGCCGCCAACGCCGCCTGCAGCGCCGTCAGCTCGGCGGCCTTCGCCTCGTCGCTCACTTGGCCCCCTCGGTCAGCAGGTACGCGTGCGCCGCGCCGGCCGCCGCCACCGACGCCATCAGCCGGGCCAGCTCGCCCGGCACGTCCAGCAGGGCTTTCGCCCGCCGGTCCGCGAGGCCCCGCTCGGCCGCGGCGAGATCGGCGAGGGCGGCCTTCTCCGTGGCGGGCACGGCCGGCCGAGACGGTGCCGAGGGGGACTTGGACGCCGCAGCCGAAGGGGACTTGGACGCCGTTGCGGAGGGGGCTTTGGCGCCCGTGGCTCCGCCGAACGCCTCCGTGTGCGCCGCCACCGCGGCCCGCAGCGGCCGCAGCCGCTCGGCCAGCACCGGATGCACGGCGAGCACGGCGTCGTACCGCTCCAGCAGCCCCGCGCCGTCCTCGGCCGCACGCGCGCGGGCCCGTTCGGTCGCCGAAGGCGTGTCGCCGCCTTCTCCGGAATCCGGATCGGCGGAGCAGCCCATCAGCAGGGCGGCCCCGGCGGCCGAGGCGAGCAGGGATCTTCTGCGCGGACCCGAGGGGGTGCGCGGCGGCGGGGGGTACGGCACTGCAGACGTCCTCGGGGCACTCGTACGAAAGGAAGACCGGCGACGGGCGGCACGCCCGCGATCACCGTACCTGCGCTCCCGGCGCACACCACTCACCGGCACCGCGCGTACACAGGTGGACGGCAACACTCCCCGCGACCGGATACCCTTTGACCAGACACGCGACCCATCCCACAACAGCACACGCGGCCGAGGAGTCACCCGGATGAGCACCACCCAGAGCGAGAGGCTGCGAGAGCTGCTGGAACCGCTCGTCACCTCTCAGGGGTTGGATCTCGAAGAGATCGCAGTGGACTCCGTCGGACGCAAGCGGGTGCTGCGCGTGACCGTCGACTCCGACACCGGAGCGGACCTGGACCAGATCGCCGATGTGAGCCGCACGCTCTCGGCGAAGCTCGACGAGACCGACGCGATGGGCGACGACGCCTACGACCTGGAGGTCGGGACCCCCGGCGCGGAGCGTCTCCTCACCGAGCACCGGCACTATGTGCGCGCCACCGACCGGCTCGTGAAGTTCCAGCTGGCCGAGGGCGGCGAGCTGGTCGCGAGAATCCTGACGGTCGACGACGAGGGCGTCGACGTGGAGGTGCCCGGGGTGAAGGGCCGCAAGGCGACCGCCCGCCGGCTCGGCTTCCCGGAGATCGCCAAGGCGCGCGTCCAGGTCGAGTTCAACCGCAAGGACAAGAAGGACATGAAGGAAGAGGAGGAGGCGTAGCCGTGGACATCGACATGAGCGCCCTGCGGGGCTTGGTTCGGGAGAAGGAGATCTCCTTCGACCTGCTGGTCGAGGCGATCGAGTCGGCCCTCCTCATCGCGTACCACCGCACCGAGGGAAGCCGCCGGCACGCGCGCGTGGAGCTCAACCGGGAGACCGGACACGTGACCGTGTGGGCGAAGGAGGACCCGGAGGACCTCGAGGAGGGCCAGGAGCCCCGCGAGTTCGACGACACCCCGTCCGGCTTCGGCCGTATCGCCGCCACCACCGCCAAGCAGGTGATCCTGCAGCGGCTGCGCGACGCCGAGGACGACGCGACGCTCGGCGAGTACGCCGGCCGTGAGGGCGACATCGTCACCGGCGTGGTCCAGCAGGGCCGCGACCCGAAGAACGTGCTCGTGGACATCGGCAAGCTGGAGGCCATCCTGCCGGTGCAGGAGCAGGTGCCCGGCGAGTCGTACCCGCACGGCATGCGGCTGCGGTCGTACGTCGTCCGGGTGGCCAAGGGCGTCCGGGGACCCTCCGTGACCCTCTCCCGCACGCACCCCAACCTGGTGAAGAAGCTCTTCGCCCTGGAGGTGCCGGAGATCGCCGACGGATCGGTCGAGATCGCGGCCATCGCCCGCGAGGCCGGCCACCGCACCAAGATCGCCGTACGGTCCACCCGTTCGGGCCTGAACGCCAAGGGTGCCTGCATCGGCCCCATGGGCGGCCGGGTGCGCAACGTGATGGGCGAGCTGAGCGGCGAGAAGATCGACATCGTCGACTGGTCGGACGACCCGGCCGAGATGGTGGCGAACGCGCTGTCACCCGCCCGGGTGAGCAAGGTGGAGGTCGTGGACATGGCCGCCCGGTCCGCCCGGGTGACCGTGCCGGACTACCAGCTGTCGCTGGCCATCGGCAAGGAAGGGCAGAACGCCCGGCTCGCGGCCCGGCTCACCGGCTGGCGGATCGACATCCGTCCGGACACTGAGCCGGCCGGTGAGCACGCCGGGGAATAGATCTCGGCCGTGCGCCGCTGAGATCACGTCAGCCTGCAGCGAGCAACTGTTCGACTTTTCCCCCAAAGGGGTGAGGTCGGTGCGGGGAGGTAGACTTAGAAGTGTCTGGCCGGACGCGTGCCCGCGCATGCCCTGAGCGCACCTGTGTGGGGTGCAGGCAGCGAGCGGCCAAGGACGATCTGCTGCGGACCGTGGCGGACCAGGAACAGTGCGTTCCCGATCCTCGCGGTACGCTGCCCGGCCGGGGTGCGTATGTACACCCCGACCTGGTCTGTCTCGACCAGGCTGTACGCCGCCGGGCGTTCCCTCGGGCGCTACGCGTCCCCGGGCCGCTCGACATAAAGGCGTTGCGCTGGTACGTCGAGCAGACAGACAGTTGCTGAGCAGGCAACACGGTAAGAAAGCATGTCGTGCGGAACCCCCGTACGGCCTGGTACCTCGCGAGTCGAAAGCAGGTCGAGATTGCGATGAGCACTCGATGAGTACGCGATGAGTACGCCCATGAACTAGCGACGGTCCGGCTTCCCCGGACCTCAGAGGAGCGAAGTGGCTAAGGTCCGGGTCTACGAACTCGCCAAGGAGTTCGGTGTCGAGAGCAAGGTCGTCATGGCCAAGCTCCAGGAACTCGGTGAATTCGTCCGTTCGGCGTCTTCGACGATCGAAGCGCCCGTAGTACGTAAGCTGACCGACGCCTTCCAGGGTGGCTCCGGCAAGTCCGCCGGCAAGCCCGCCCCGCGCAAGGCCGCCCCCAAGCCCGCCGCGCCTTCTCCGGCGCAGGCTGGGGGTACCTCCCACGCCCTCAAGGCGGCGGGGGACCGTCCGGCTGCCCCGAGGCCGGCGGCTCCCAAGCCTCCGACGGCTCAGCAGCCCGCCGCTCCGGCGGCGCCTTCCACGCCGTCGGCGCCCCTGACCCCCCCGTCGGGCCCGCGCCCGGTTCCGGGTCCGAAGCCCGCGCCGCGTCCGGCCCCGGCAGCCCCGGAGTTCACCGCTCCGCCGGCCGCTCCGGCCGCTCCGGCCGCCCAGACCCCCCAGGCTCCGGCCGCGCAGGGTCCGGCCGGTCAGGGTCCGCGTCCCGGTGGCGCCCGTCCCGGTGCGCCGCGTCCCGGTGGTCGTCCGGCCGGTCCCGGTCAGGGCCAGGGTCAGGCCCGTCCGGGCCAGGGTGCTCCGCGCCCCGGTGGCCAGGGTCAGCGTCCCGGTGCCCGTCCGGCCGGTCCGCGTCCGGGTAACAACCCCTTCACCTCCGGTGGCTCCACCGGCATGGCGCGCCCGCAGGCGCCCCGTCCGCAGGGCGGTCCCCGTCCCGGCGGCGGCCATGGCGGTCCCGGTGCTCCCGGCGGCGGTCCGCGTCCGCAGGCGCCCGGCGCCCAGGGCGGCGGTCCGCGTCCGCAGGCTCCGGGCGGTTCGCGTCCGTCGCCGTCCGGCATGCCCCGTCCGCAGGGCGGTCCGCGTCCCGGCCCGGCCGGTCCGCGTCCCAACCCCGGCATGATGCCGCAGCGTCCCGCTGCGGGCCCGCGTCCCGGTGGCGGTGGCCCCGGTGGCCGTGGTCCCGGTGGTGGCGGCGGTCGCCCCGGTGGCGGCGGCGGCGGTCGTCCGGGTGGCGGCGGCTTCGCCGGTCGTCCGGGTGGCGGTGGCGGCGGTGGCTTCGCCGGTCGTCCCGGTGGTCCCGGTGCCGGTGGCGGCGGTGGCTTCGCCGGTCGTCCCGGTGGTCCCGGTGGCGGTGGCGGCGGTGGCCGTCCCGGCTTCGGTGGCCGTCCCGGTGGTCCCGGTGGCCGCGGTGGCACGCAGGGCGCCTTCGGTCGTCCCGGTGGTCCCGCGCGTCGCGGTCGCAAGTCGAAGCGGCAGCGTCGCCAGGAGTACGAGGCCATGCAGGCCCCGAGCGTCGGCGGCGTGATGCTGCCGCGCGGCAACGGCGAGACCATCCGTCTCTCCCGCGGCGCGTCGCTCACCGACTTCGCGGAGAAGATCAACGCCAACCCGGCGTCGCTCGTCGCGGTCATGATGAACCTCGGCGAGATGGTCACGGCCACGCAGTCCGTCTCCGACGAGACGCTGCAGCTCCTCGCGGGCGAGATGAACTACGCGGTTCAGATCGTCAGCCCCGAGGAGGAGGACCGCGAGCTGCTCGAGTCCTTCGACATCGAGTTCGGCGAGGACGAGGGCGACGAGGAGGACCTGGTGGTCCGTCCGCCGGTCGTCACCGTCATGGGTCACGTCGACCACGGTAAGACCCGACTGCTCGACGCCATCCGCAAGACGAACGTCATCGCGGGCGAGGCCGGCGGCATCACCCAGCACATCGGTGCCTACCAGGTCTCGACCGAGGTCAACGACGAAGAGCGCAGGATCACCTTCATCGACACCCCGGGTCACGAGGCGTTCACCGCCATGCGTGCCCGTGGTGCGAAGTCGACCGACATTGCGATCCTGGTCGTCGCGGCCAACGACGGCGTCATGCCGCAGACGGTCGAGGCGCTCAACCACGCCAAGGCGGCCGACGTCCCGATCGTCGTCGCGGTCAACAAGATCGACGTCGAGGGTGCCGACCCGACCAAGGTGCGCGGTCAGCTGACCGAGTACGGTCTGGTGGCCGAGGAGTACGGCGGCGACACGATGTTCGTCGACATCTCCGCCAAGCAGGGGCTGCACATCGACTCGCTGCTGGAGGCCGTGGTCCTCACCGCGGACGCCTCGCTCGACCTGCGGGCCAACCCGGCCCAGGACGCGCAGGGCATCTCGATCGAGTCCCGTCTCGACCGCGGCCGTGGTGCCGTGGCGACGGTCCTCGTCCAGCGAGGCACGCTGCGGGTCGGCGACACGATGGTCGTGGGCGACGCCTACGGCCGAGTGCGCGCCATGCTCGACGACAACGGCAACAACGTCGCCGAGGCCGGCCCGTCGACGCCGGTCCAGGTCCTGGGCCTGACCAACGTCCCGGGTGCGGGCGACAACTTCCTGGTGGTCGACGAGGACCGTACGGCCCGTCAGATCGCCGAGAAGCGCGCCGCCCGTGAGCGCAACGCCGCGTTCGCCAAGCGCACGCGTCGTGTGTCGCTGGAGGACCTGGACAAGGTGCTCAAGGCCGGCGAGGTCCAGCAGCTGAACCTGATCATCAAGGGTGACGCTTCCGGTTCCGTCGAGGCCCTCGAGTCCTCCCTGCTCCAGCTGGACGTCGGCGAAGAGGTCGACATCCGCGTCCTGCACCGCGGTGTCGGTGCGGTCACGGAGTCCGACATCGACCTGGCGATGGGCTCGGACGCCATCGTGATCGGCTTCAACGTCCGCGCGGCCGGCCGCGCGGCGCAGATGGCCGAGCGCGAGGGTGTGGACGTCCGGTACTACTCGGTCATCTACCAGGCGATCGAGGAGATCGAGGCGGCCCTCAAGGGCATGCTCAAGCCGGAGTACGAAGAGGTCGAGCTCGGTACGGCGGAGATCCGCGAGGTCTTCAAGTCGTCCAAGCTGGGCAACATCGCCGGTGTCCTCATCCGCTCGGGCGAGGTCAAGCGCAACACCAAGGCTCGCCTGGTCCGCGACGGCAAGGTCATCGCGGAGAACCTCAACATCGAGGGTCTGCGTCGCTTCAAGGACGACGTCACCGAGATCCGCGAAGGGTTCGAGGGCGGTATCAACCTCGGCAACTTCAACGACATCAAGGTCGACGACGTCATCGCGACGTACGAGATGCGGGAGAAGCCGCGGGTCTGATGCAGGCCACGGTTTGCCGCTGGCCGACGGAACTCCGGTTCCGTCGGCCGGCGCGCCGTTGTTTCGGCTCCCCGAACGGGGGCCCAGAGTGCGGTAAAACCCCGTCGAGCCTCCGGCAGGAACGGGGTACCGTTCTTGATGTCCCCGGCCGCACGGACCCGGGGCCATCGATCCCGTACCGGCGGGTGAACCGGATACACACATGTACGTGGGGACTCTGTCCTTCGACCTCCTCCTCGGCGATGTCCACTCGCTGAAGGAGAAGCGCTCCGTCGTCCGCCCGATCGTCGCCGAGCTCCAGCGGAAGTACGCGGTGAGCGCGGCAGAGGTGGACCACATGGACCTCCATCGGCGGGCGATCATCGGCCTCGCCGTGGTATCCGGCGACGCGGCGCACCTCACCGACGTACTGGACCGGTGCGAACGGCTGGTCGCCGGCCGCCCCGAAGTGGAACTGCTGTCCGTGCGACGGCGTTTCCACGGCGACGACGACTGACCACAGAACGCAAGAAGAAGAAAGAACGGGAGACGGACCAGTGGCCGACAACGCGCGGGCGAAAAGGCTGGCGGACCTCATCCGGGAGGTGGTGGCCCAGAAGCTGCAGCGCGGGATCAAGGACCCGCGGCTCGGCTCGCACGTCACCATCACGGACACCCGGGTCACGGGTGACCTGCGGGAGGCGACCGTCTTCTACACGGTCTACGGGGACGACGAGGAGAGGGAGGCCGCGGCCGCCGGTCTGGAGAGCGCCAAGGGCATCCTGCGCTCCGAGGTCGGCCGCGCGGCGGGCGTGAAGTTCACGCCGACCCTCACCTTCGTCGCGGACGCCCTGCCCGACACCGCCCGGACCATCGAGGACCTCCTCGACAAGGCACGGCAGTCCGACGCGAAGGTCCGTGAGGCCTCCGCGGGTGCGGCGTACGCGGGCGGCGCGGACCCGTACCGCAAGCCGTCCGAGGACGAGGTGGCCGAGGCGGCCGAGGCGGCCGAGACGGACGGCGACGCCGCCGAATGACCCAGAAGCACACCACGCCCGACGGCCTTGTCATCGTCGACAAGCCGTCGGGCTTCACTTCGCACGACGTGGTCGCCAAGATGCGCGGCATCGCGCGCACGCGCCGCGTCGGCCACGCCGGCACCCTCGACCCGATGGCGACCGGCGTCCTCGTCCTCGGTGTGGAGCGCGCCACCAAGCTCCTCGGGCACCTCGCCCTCACCGAGAAGGAGTACCTGGGCACCATCCGGCTCGGCCAGAACAGCGTCACCGACGACGCCGAGGGAGACATCACCTCCTCCACCGACGCGTCCAAGGTGACCCGCGATGCCATCGACGCCGGCATCGCCAAGCTGACCGGGCGCATCATGCAGGTGCCGTCCAAGGTCAGCGCCATCAAGATCGACGGAGTGCGGTCGTACAAGCGGGCCCGCGAGGGCGAGGACTTCGAGATCCCGGCCCGGCCGGTGACCGTCTCCTCCTTCGCGGTGTACGACGTCCGGGACGCCGTCGCCGAGGACGGCACCGCCGTGCTCGACCTGGTGGTCTCGGTGGTCTGCTCCTCCGGCACCTACATCCGTGCCCTCGCCCGCGACCTTGGCGCCGACCTGGGCGTCGGCGGCCACCTCACCGCGCTGCGCCGCACCCGCGTCGGGCCGTACAAGATCGACTCGGCCAGGACGCTGGACCAGCTCCAGGCGGAGCTGACCGTGCTGCCCGTCGCCGAGGCCGCCGCAGCCGCGTTCCCCCGCTGGGACGTGGACGCCAGGCGCGCCCGGCTGCTGCTCAACGGTGTCCGGCTGGACATGCCCGAGGAGTACGCGGGCACCGGTCCCGTCGCCGTGTTCGACCCCGAGGGCCGCTTCCTCGCGCTGGTCGAGGAGCACAAGGGCAAAGCGAAGAGCCTGGCCGTCTTCGGCTGACCGGGCCCGGACCGCTCCACGGGCGCCTGCCCGTGGAGCGGCGGCCACGGGGTACTGCCCTCGCCGCCGCTCCACGGTCCCCCCTCGGTTCCCCCACCCCTAGGGTGTATCCAGCCGCCCCCGCCTATTCACCCGACCGGGCAGGCGCTCGGAGTGAAGCGGGGGAGCGGATGGGGGCGCTTTCGCCCCGCGAGCTGTTCCGCTGATCACCACGCGCCTACCGTCGACCGTGAGAGCACGTGTGTACGGGCGGGGAGGGTACGGCCATGGCGGGACGGAGCGGTGACGCGAACCGTACCGGCGTCTTCTGCCGGGCCCGGGACGAGACCCGTACGGGGAGCACGAACGGTACGGGCGGCACGAGCGGTACGCAGGACACGAGCGGCGCGTCGGACACGAACCGTACCGGCGACCCGACTCGCTCGGACGTCCTCGTCCGGATCCGCGACCTGGCCGGCCGCCCCCGCGGAGTCGGTTTCCTGGCCGACCACGAGGGCACCTTGCTCACCAGCCACGAGGCCGTCGACGGACTCGCCCGGCTGGTCCTGCAGGCTGCTGCCGGGGACCGTACCTGTGTGGTCGGCGCCGACGCCGTCACCCCGCTGCCCGCGCTCGACCTGGCCCTGGTCCGCACCGACGGTCTGGGCGTGGACCCCCTTCCGCTGACCGTCCGGGACCGTGTCGAGGCCGGCGCCTACGTCCGGATCGCCGCGGGCTGCTGGCGCGAGGCGCGGGTACTTGCCGCGACCCAGGTGACGTACACCGCCACCGACGGTTTCCACCTCCTGGAGGACGCCCTGGAGCTGGCCATCGGCACGGCGGGCCGGGACGCCCTCCGGCTCGGCGGTGGCGCCTGCGGGGGACCGGTGCTCGACGCACGGACCGGTGCGGTGCTCGGCGTACTCGGCAGCGCCCTGCAGGCCGACGGGCGCGACGCCGGCTTCGCGGTGCCGCTGCGGCAGGCCGAGGGTCCGCTGGCCGAGCTGCTCGCCCGCAACGCGGCCACTGTGCCCGCGTACGGCGCCGACCTCAACCTGGCCGGCGTCCTGGAGCTGACCGCCACCTCGGTGGGCCAGGACGGTCCGCCGGGCACCCTCGCCGGACACCTCGGCGTCGCCGGTCCCGGCGTTGTGCAGCCAGCCGAACGCGCCGACGTCGTGCGGGAGTTGAGCGCCTTCACCGACGGCGGCGACGACCGCGCCGTGCTCGGGCTCGTCGGTGCCCCGGGCAGCGGTCGCACGACGGAACTCGCGGCCCTCGCCGCCCGCCGGAGCCGGGCCGAGCGGTCCGCGCCCACGCTGTGGCTGCGCGGCGCCGATCTGAAGGGCACCGACGACTGCGTGGCCGACGCCGCCCGCCGCGCCCTCAGGCGTGCCGCCCGGATCGTCGCCGCCTCCCGCTCCGTGCACCCCGCGGACCTCGGCGACCTCACGGCCGAGCGCGTGGCCCGCCTTGCCGGGCAGGCCGGCCGCCCGCTGCTGCTCCTGCTCGACGGCCCCGAGGAGATGCCGCCCGTCCTCGCCGACCGGCTGCCCGAGTGGGCCAGGGGGACGGCCGAATGGCTGCGGGCGACCGGGGCGCGGCTGGTGGTGGCCTGCCGGGAGGAGTACTGGGAACGCGCCGGGGCCGAGTTCCCCGCGGACCTGCTCCGTGCGTCGGCCTGTGTGCGGCTCGCCGACCTCACCGACGACGAGGCACGCCGGGCCCGCACCCGCTACGGCATCCCCGACGGTGCCCTCACCGACCGCGACGCCCGGCACCCGCTCACCCTGCGCCTCCTCTCCGAGGTCCGCGCCGTCCTCCCGGACGCCCCGCCCGCCGGGCCCGTCGACCGGCACGAGGTCTTCGCCGCCCATCTCGACCTGATGTGCCTGCGCATCGCGGTCCGCCTGGCCGCCGAGAACGGGCTGCGCGGTACGGCCGTACGGCGACTCGCGGTCCGGGTGGCCGGGCAGGTGCACGAGGCTGCCCGGCGCAGCCTCGGCCCCGGGCAGGGCGAGCTGGACCAGGCTTCCTTCGAGGTGGTGTTCCCCTGGGGGACCGCCCCCGCCCGGCTCGACGGCGGCTCCGGCTGGGCCTCCGCCGTCCTCGCCGAGGGCCTGCTGGTCCCGGCCGGAGGCGGCTACCGCTTCGCCGACGAGGAGCTGGCCGACTGGATCCAGGGCATGCACCTCGACCTCGACGAGGCCCTGCACGCCCTGGTCCACCGCCCCCTCACCGACCAGGGAGCCGACCCGCTCCCCGTCCCGCACCACCGCGTCGGCCCGGTCGTCCAGGCCCTCCTCCTCCTCGGCCGTCAGCAAGGCTCCCATCAACTCGCCCTCCATTTGAGAGAGTTGACGGAAGCCCTGGATCTGGACCCCACCTCCTGGTGGGCCGCCCGACTGCTCGCCCGCACCCTCCTCCAGGTCCCGGACGCGACGCCGTACACCGAAGTGCTCGGCCTCCTCGCCGAACGGATCGTCGCCTGGCGCCTCGGCAGGCGGCCCGTACCGCCCGAGTTCGGCCCCGCCTTCTGGACCGCGCTGCCCCTCCCGGCCACCGAACGCTTCGCACTGCTCAGGGAGCTGGTCCTGGCGGACGGTGCGCCTTCGGAGCCGGGCGGCGAGGGGGAGAGGGCGGCCGGCGGCGGGCGCTGTCTGGACGCCGTGGCCCGGTTGCTCGCCGCCGATCCAGGTGCCGTACAGCCACACCTCACCCGCTGGTTCGACGACGAGCGGCCGCTGCCCGCGACCCCGCACGCCACCGTGGCGACCGCCGCCCAGGCGCTGCTGCACACGCACCGGCACGGCGCCCTGGACGACCTCACCGAGGCGCTCGTACAGAGCGCGCACCCCAGGGCCGACGAGCTGCTCACCGTCCTCGCCGAGGACGAGCCCTCGGCGGTCTGCCGGGCCGTCGACCGCTGGGCGCACGACGAGCGCCCCGCCCGCCGGGTGGCGGCGGTGGCCTCAGGACTGCGCGCGGCCCCCCACGTCCGCTCGGCGGCCGACCGCGAGCTGCTGCGCTACTCCGCCCTCGCCCTGCTCGCCCGCCCCGCCGACTGCACCCTGCACGGCGGCGCGCTCGCCGTCCTGGTCCGCGACCCGCACACCCGCGACCGTCATCTCACCGAGGCCCTGCGGCACTTCGCCGACGGCGACCCGCAGTTCCCGCCCGACGCCCTGGTCCCGGCGCTGACCACCCACACCGAACCCGTTCTCAAGGCCTTCCGCGCCCGGCTGCGCGGAGGCCCGGACACCGGCGAGACGCTCCGCACGCTCGCCGACGTCACCACCCATGCCCTCGCCCGCCGGGTCGCCGCCCTCGTGCGGGAGGCGGTGGGGAAGCGACCGGAGACCGCCGGGCACATGGCCGCGTACGTCGACCGTCGCCTCGACCAGGGCCCCGCCGTCCGTTCGGTCCTGCAGCCCCTGGTCACCGGCCTTCTGGACGGCGGGCCCGTACAGGTCCGGGCGGCCCTCGCCACCGTGCTCGCCGCCCCCGGCGCACCGGCCTCCCGCCCCCTGCGCCGTGAGCTGCTGGACTTCCTGCTCGCCCGCGAGCACGACCCGGACGTCCTGGACGCCGTCCTGCACGCGGCGGCCCCGCTCGACGACTGCCGGGACGCGGAGCTTCGTGCCCTGGTCCACCGCACCGGCCTCCTGCTCGTCCGTACCCCCGACGGCGCGACCCGGTTCGACTGGAGCCTGGTCCTCCTGGCCCGGCACGTGCCCGGCTTCGCGGTACGGATGGCCCGCTGGCTGGACGAGACCCCGCAGGACTGGGCCGCGGTGGTGGGCCCCAGCGCCCGACGCATGGTCGAGAACATGGCAGGGGTGCGCGTACCGGCCTGAGTGTGCCCCGGGAACGTGCGCCCGGTCACAGCCCCCATGCCGATGCGGGTCCGGGGCACCCGGCATGGCACCCTTAGACCTGCACAAGAGGTCAACGGTAGACACGGACACGGGTTCGAGGAGCGGTCACAGTGCAGCGCTGGCGTGGCTTGGAGGACATCCCCCAGGACTGGGGGCGCAGCGTCGTCACCATCGGTTCCTACGACGGCGTTCACCGCGGCCACCAGCTGATCATCAAGCATGCCGTGGACCGCGCCCGCGAGCTGGGCGTCCCGGCCGTCGTCGTCACCTTCGACCCGCACCCCAGCGAGGTCGTCCGCCCCGGCAGTCACCCGCCGCTGCTCGCCGCGCACCACCGGCGCGCCGAGCTGATGACGGATCTGGGTGTCGACGCGGTCCTCATCCTCCCCTTCACCACCGAGTTCTCGAAGCTGTCGCCGGCCGACTTCGTCGTCAAGGTCCTGGTCGACAAGCTGCACGCCAAGGCGGTCGTCGAGGGTCCGAACTTCCGCTTCGGCCACAAGGCGGCCGGCAGCGTGGAGTTCCTCGTCGAGCAGGGCAAGATCTACGACTTCGAGGTCGAGGTCGTGGACCTGTACGTCACCGGTGACGCGGGCAACGGCGAGCCGTTCTCCTCGACCCTGACCCGGCGCCTGGTCGCCGAGGGCGACGTGGCCGGTGCCCGCGAGATCCTGGGCCGTCCGCACCGGGTGGAGGGCGTGGTCGTCCGCGGCGCCCAGCGCGGCCGCGAGATGGGCTTCCCGACGGCCAACGTCGAGACGCTCCCGCACACCGCGATCCCCGCCGACGGCGTCTACGCCGGTTACCTGCACGCCCAGGGCGAGGTCATGCCGGCCGCGATCTCCGTCGGCACGAACCCGCAGTTCGACGGCACCGAGCGCACGGTGGAGGCGTACGCCATCGACCGCGTCGGCCTCGACCTGTACGGCCTGCACGTCGGCGTCGACTTCCTGGCCTATGTGCGCGGCCAGGCGAAGTTCGAGTCCCTGGAGGCCCTGCTGGAGCAGATTGCCGAGGACGTGAAGCGGTGCCGGGAGATCGTGGCCGCGGAGGCGTAGGCGAAGGCCTTCGGCGGACTTCCCGGGGCTTTCGCGGCCTTTCCGCCCGCGCAGCCCCTCTGCCGGCGGAGCCTCTCTGTCTCCCACAGCTTTTCCACGACACGAAAGGGCGGCCGGTGCGGTGAGCACCGGCCGCCCTTCGTCGTGCCGTCCTACTGCTGGGGCGGAGCCTGCGGAGGCTGAGCCTGGGGCTGTCCAGGCTGCGGATAGCCGGGCTGCTGCGGGTACGGCTGGCCGGGAGCGGCGGGCGGGTAGGGCTGGCCCGGCTGCTGCGGATACGGCTGCTGCTGTGGCTGCTGTGGCGGGTACGGCTGTCCCTGCTGAGGCGGGTACGGCTGCTGCCCCGGGGCATACGGCTGGCCCGGGACCTGCGGGTAGGGCTGGCCCGGCTGCTGCGGATACGGCTGTCCCGGCTGCTGCTGATACTGCTGCCCCGGCATGGGCGGTGCGGCCACCGGCGGCGGGTTGCCGTCGCTGGTCCACAGTCCGTGCGACTGCTGGTGCCGTACGAGGTCCTCGGCGACCATGGCGGCGAGGTTGAAGTAGGCCTCGCGCACCTTGGGCCGCATCATGTCGAGGTCGACCTCGGCACCGGCGGCCAGGTGCTCGTCGAACGGCACCACGACCACCCCGCGGCAGCGGGTCTCGAAGTGCGTCACGATGTCCTCGACCTTGATCATCTTGCCGGTCTCGCGGACCCCGGAAATGACGGTGATCGACCGGGAGACGAGGTCGGCGTAACCGTGCGCGGACAGCCAGTCCAGGGTCGTGCTGGCGCTGCTCGCGCCGTCGACGGACGGCGTGGAGATGATGATGAGCTGGTCCGCCAGGTCGAGCACCCCGCGCATCGCGCTGTACAGCAGACCCGTGCCCGAGTCGGTGAGGATCACCGGGTACTGCCTGCCGAGCACGTCGATGGCGCGGCGGTAGTCCTCGTCGTTGAACGTGGTCGAGACGGCCGGGTCGACGTCGTTGGCGATGATCTCCAGACCCGAGGGCGCCTGGGACGTGAACCGGCGGATGTCCATGTACGAGTTCAGGTACGGGATCGCCTGGACCAGGTCGCGGATGGTCGCACCGGTCTCACGGCGCACCCGGCGGCCCAGCGTGCCGGCGTCCGGGTTCGCGTCGATGGCGAGGATCTTGTCCTGGCGCTCGGAGGCGAGAGTGGAGCCGAGGGCGGTGGTGGTGGTCGTCTTGCCGACGCCGCCCTTGAGGCTGATGACCGCGATCCGGTAGCAGGACAGCACCGGCGTGCGGATCAGCTCCAGCTTGCGCTGCCGCTCCGCCTCCTCCTTCTTTCCGCCCAGCTTGAAACGGGACGCGGCAGCGGCGGCGGGCCGGCCGCTCTTCGCCTTCTGCCTCTTGTTGTTGAGCAGCCGGTCCGAGGACAGCTCCACGGCCGCGGTGTAACCCAGCGGTGCGGCCCCCGGGTTGGTCGGCTGCCGCTGGTCGTGCTGGATTGGCTGCGGCCAGGCGGCACCGGCGCGGGGGTCGGTGGCCGGCTGCGGCGCCTGCGCTGCCTGGGCGCCCTCGGGGTTCTGCGGGGCCGGCTGCTGTCCCGGCTGTCCCGGTTGGGGGAAGCCGTAGCCGCCTTGCGGGGCCGGGGGGTTGGGGGTGCCGGGCTGCGGGAAGCCGTAGCCGCTTGGCGGGGTGGGGCCGGTCGGGGCCGGCTGCTGTCCCGGCTGTCCCGGTTGGGGGAAGCCGTAGCCGCCTTGCGGGGCCGGGGGGTTGGGGGTGCCGGGCTGCGGGAAGCCGTAGCCGCTTGGCGGGGTGGGGCCGGTCGGGGCCGGCTGCTGTCCCGGCTGTCCCGGCTGCGGGAAGCCGTAGCCGGACTGCGGGTGCGGGCCGGCGGGGTTCGGCTGGGATGCCGGAGGCTGCGGGAAGCCCGGCGGGGTGGGGGCGGGCTGCGGCGCCGGCACCGGTGCCGCCGGCGGTTCGGCCGCGGGGGCGCCGGGCTGGTTCCAGGCTGCGGGCGCGGGCTGCGGTGCCTGCGGCTGGAACGGCGGCTGCTGTCCGGGCACGCCCGCAGGACCCTGCGCGGCGGCCGGCTGCGGCTGAGCGGGCGGCGGGCCCGGCTGCTGCGGCGCGGCCTGTGCGGGCCACTGGGCCGCCGGGGCGGGGGCGGCGGGCTGGTACGACGGCGGCAGCGGGGGCAGCCCGCTCTGCGGCGCAGGCGGGGGAGCCCAGGCGGGCGGCGCGTCCTGGGGGTTGGCGGGAGCGGCCGGGGCCGTGATCTGAGCGGCGCCGTCGCCGGGCACGCCCTCCTCGGGTGACGCGCCGGTGGACTTGAGTGCGTCGGACCCGGCGGCGGAGCCCGAACCATCCGGTGCCGGGGCGGCCTCGGGTGCATCGTCGCCCTCGGCCTTGCTTCCGTCGCCGGGATCGGCCGGGTGAGCCACGGCCTCGCCCTCGGCGGACACGGAGGTCACCGCCGTACCGGCGTCAGTTTCCCCGGCGTCCGCGGCCGGGGCGGCCCCGGAGTCCTCGTTGCCGGCGCTCTGCCCGGGTCCGTCCACACCGGAGTCGTTCCCACCGGAGTCGTTCGCGGCGGCGTTGTCCACGCCGGCGCTGTCCACGCCGGCGTTCTCCGCACCGGCGTGGCCCGGACCGGAGTCGTTCGGCGAGGCGTTCTCCGCCTCGGCCTCGTCAGTCCGGGCGCCCTCGGCGCCGGTGGCGTCCCCGCCGGTCGATCCGGCACCCTCGGCGGAGCCCGCCGCGGCACTCTCGCCAGCGGCCGTGGCGGCCTTCTGCTCGGCCGCCGCGCGCTCCGCGATCTCGGCCATCTCACGCTTCAGGGCCACGGCGGAGAACTTCATGGTCGCCCCGCTCTCCAGGTCCCCGTTGTCCGGCTCGGACTCCGGCAGGGCCGCAGCGGCCGGTGCCGGGGTCTCCTGCTGGGACGGCCCGGTCTGCCGCGGCTGCTGCGGCTGCTGCGGCTCGAACCCCTCGGGAAGCTGCGGCACCGGAACCTGGCCGGCGACAGGCGGTGCGGGCGGAGCGTACGGCGCCCCGGGACCGGCGGCCGGAGCGGGTGCGGTGTGCGGCGCCCCCACGGCGGGAGCGGGAGGAGCGTACGGCGCCCCCGCGGCCGGAGCGGGCGGAGCATACGGCGCCCCCGTGGCGGGAGCGGCCGGAGCGAAGGGCGTGCCCGTGGCAGGAGTGGGTGGAGCCGACGGCGCGCCCGTGGCAGGAGCGGACGGCGGAGCGAAGGGTGCGCCCGGCACGGGCGCGGGAGGAGCGGGCGGGGCCGCCGGGGTGAACGGGGCACCCGGCGCCGCCGTACCGGCCGCCGGCGTCGCGTGCGGCGGCGCAGGAGGCCCCGGAGTCGGCCCCGGAACAGGCGCCCCCGGAGGGAACGGCGGAAGCGGCGCGGCACCGGAACCACCCGGACCACCCGGCATGCCGGAACCGCTCGTGTCACCGCTGCCACCCGCACCACCGGGCCCCGGTCCGGCCGGATCCGCACCGCCCGCGCTGCCGGTGCCGGGTCCGCCCGACGTCCCCGACGCGTTCTGCGTGTACCAGGCGGGCGGGGCGTAGTCGATGGTGAACTCGCCGGTGGTCTCGATGGCCGACTCCGCGTCGGGCTGGTCATCGTCGGGTGTGGCCCAGCCCCCGCGGATCCCGTCCCGATCGCTGCTCACAGTTCCTCCTGGTGTGGTCGAGCACCCTCATGCCGTGCCGGGGCGACCATGTTGTGTCGTTCACGTCGTCCGTGGTCGTTCGAGGCAGTCCGGTCCACCGGCCCTCCCCCTGGGGCGACGACGCCTGGTCCACGGGCAGTGGCATCGCGCCCGCTCCCAGCCTAATCACCACGAGGCACACCTCGGCAGGCCCGCCCACCTCTCGGCTCCCGTTCATGGGCACAAGCTGCCGACAAACCACGAACAAATCGCGTACGAGCAACGAGCAAGCGTTGAACAAATGGGGCGAGAAAGGTCAGTTCAGTCCATCCGGCGCGGTGTACCCAACAATCCGATCTCGGCGTCGGTGGGTTGGGTCATCACATACTGCCGGTCACGGTCGGTGCACCACAGCGTCACACCGTCGGGCAGCGCGGGCAGCGACTCCACCTCGGTCCGGGTCAGTCCCATGGTGCGCCCCAGCTCCCCGGCCTCGTCCGGCGAGACCCGCTGGATACCGGTCAGCCGCGCCTGCCGCAGCAGCCGCGGGGCGACCGGGCTCAGATACGGCAGCAGGGTCAGCACGGACTGCCAGGGCCCCGACACCGTGCGCCCGCGCGGCGGCCGCATACCGCAGTCCCGCACCACCAGTACGGGTGTACCGGCCGAGGCGCCCTGCGGAGGCACCCGCCCCACCTCGTACACGGCGAGCCCGTTCTGCCCGCCGCCCATGGCGTGCACCATCTGTATCCAGGCCTGCGGCCGGCCCGTCTCCACGGCGACCCGCGCCCCCGTGGCCGCCGTACGCAGCGCCAGCACCTGAGCCGTCCACAGCCCGCCGATCAGCACGACGTCGTACGGCGTGGGCCGGTTGATGCCCAGCACGGCCGGCTGCCCCTCGGCATCGACCCCGGCCACGACACCGTCGTCCCCGATGGGCAGGGACAGTGCTTCGGCCTGCTCCACGGGCAGCGCGTGCCGCGGGTGGCGTGGGCCCAGCAGGCCGAAGCCGGTGCGCAGCCGCGCACCGAGGCCAGGCGCCGACGGGGTCGTGCCCGACGGTGCGGGCGATGTCGTCACGGCCATCAGCGGGCACCTCCGAGCGGCAGGGTGGCCAGAACGCCGGGGAGTTGTTCGCGGTCCAGACGCGCGAGCCCGGTCCGGGCCTGACGCGCCGCACGCTCCAGATCGCGCCGCGCGTCGGTCAGCTCCTGTTTGCTGCGGCCGGTGATCCGCAGATGACCGGTGACGGCCACCTCCTTCTGCGCACCCTTGGCCAGCGTCAGGCTGAAGGTCGTCGCGAGCGCGGGCACCGTGGTCAGCTGTGCCACCAACTGCGCCAGCGAGGCGTTGGATCCGCCCAGTTGGGGCCAGCGTCGCACCCAGTAGGTGGTGTGCCGGCGGTTGTCGCAGCGCCAACTGCGGCTGGACTCCTCGGTACGGCGCTGGGGCGCCTCGCCCCGCCCGGCCTGGGCCGCCTGGGCCGTCACCATCGGGTTGGCGCACGCGGAGGTGGCGATGGCGGCCGTCAGCTCCTCCTCGGTCAGCACGCTCGCCCGGAACCCGGCGCCGGTCAGCCGGCTCGACAGGTGCTCGGACGAGCGCGCCAGGCACTTCTGCGCCCCCAGCAGGCCGCCGCCGCGCGCGGCCACCGCCTCCGGGCACAGCTCGGGATCGAGCTTCAGCGCTATCCATGTGATGCGCACCGCGGGGGAACCGGTCTGGGCCTGCAGCGGCGCGTAGTTGCTGACCACGACCGACTGCTGGGGCAGGTGCAGCGCGGGCGCGGGCTGCGTGTGCACCACGATCTGGGCCGACTCCAGCTGGATCCCGTCGACTTCGAGGACGTCCCGTACGAGGGACACCGGCAGCGGCCTGCGGCTGCGCTCCGCGCGCAGCGCGTCGGCGTCCGACTCGACCTGGAGCAGTGCGGTCAGGAAGCCGCCGTCGCCGACCATGCCGATCGGCCGCTGGTCGCGGTCGTCGCCCCGGCTGTAGCTGTAGGTGCGCAGGGCCGGGTCGCACTCCACGGCCGGCGCGAGACCGGAGTCGGTTCCCGGCGGCACCGGCGTGCTCGCGGCCCGCCGTCTGCGGGCCCGCAGCGCCAGCAGGGTGCCGAGCCATTCGGGCAGGGAGCGCCCCCGGCGTCGTACGACAGCCAGCACCACGAGCACCGCAGCGAGCGCGGCGGACGCGATCAGCGCGACCATGCCCAGGAGCCACCCGCACACCACGAGTGCGCCCGCGATCTCCAGCAGCACCAGCCGCTGCATCGCGAACGAACCGCCGCGCCCCGAGCGGGACACCAGATGCGGTGCGAAAGTGCCCAGGTAGGGCGCGGATGCCTGGCCGGCGCCGGACCGGGATGAAGCAGAGCCGCGGGCACCCGACCGGCCCGCGCCACCCGACCGTGACCCCGATTGCGATCGCGACCGGGCCCGCGTTGCGGAAGCCATCACTCCAAAACCCCCGAACTCTCCCGAAAACCCTTGCGCTCCGGTCCCTTCAAGCCCTGAGCACCCTACCCGTGCCACCAGCACGTCCACGCAACAGGCATAGTAGGGGCCGGGTCTGACAGTCGAGGCACCAGAGGCAACCGAGGGCGGGGGACGGATCTTCACAGGTCCCCCACGGCTCCGCAACGGGGAGAGAGCGGACACAGATGGCATCACGGCGGGACGAACTCAACGCCTATACCTTCGCGAAGCGCCGCACGCTCGCGTCATTCCTGCAGCCTGCCCCTTCCGGCTCGGAGGAGGGCGCGCCCAAACCGCTGAAGGCACTGGTGCCCGGCCTCGTCGTCGGCGTCGTGATCCTCGCGGTGTTCGGCGCGATCGGCATGTTCAGCCCGACGGCGCCCAAGGGCTGGGACGCGGCGGAAGAACACGTCATCGTCGCAAGCGAGTCGACCACTCGGTACGTCGTCCTGAAGACGGGCAAGCAGAAGCAGCTGCACCCGGTCCTCAACATGGCCTCGGCCAAGCTCCTCCTGGACCCCAGCAAGGCCAGTGTCATCACCGTCGACGAGAAGATCCTGGACAGCGGCAAGCCGCCGCACGGCGCCACGATCGGTATCCCCTACGCCCCCGACCGCCTGCCCTCCTCCGACGAGGCCTCGGCCACCAAGCACTGGGCGGTGTGCGAACGCCCCGGCGACGGCGGCCGGGCGATCCAGAAGGCGGCGTTCGTCTTCGGCAAGAACGAGTGGTCCAAGGCGGAGGGGCCCAACAGGCTCACCCAGGGCGACCTGATGTACGTCGTCGGTCCCGACGGCAAGACACAGTTCGTCGTCGACGCCCAGGGCAAGGCGTACGAGATCGCCGACCCGAGCGACAAGGAACTGCTCAAGGCCCTCGACACCCAGAGCCGCGCCCCGCAGCGTGTCTCTCAGGCGTGGCTCGACACCCTCCAGAAGGGCGACCCGATCTCCATCCCGACGATCCAGGGCACGGCCGGCGCCAAGGCCAACGCCTCCGGCCCGCTGGGGCAGTACGACAAGGTCGGCGAGGTCATCAAGGCGTACGACGGCCAGATGATGCAGTACTACGTCGTGCTGCGCGGGAAGGTGGCCCGCATCTCCGAGTTCACGGCCACGCTCCTGCTCAACAGCGGGGACCTCGTCGGCGTGGGCCAGGCCGGTGAGGCGCAGCAGGTCAGCCCGGGCGCGGTCGTCGACAGCACGACGTTCGACGGGGACAAGAACTGGCCGGCGTACAAGCCGAAGACGGTGAACGACGGCTCCAGCACCACCAGCGGCCGCAACACGGTCTGCAACGTGCTGCGCTCGGTCGGGGCCAAGGGCCGGACCACCCTGTCGACCTGGGTGGGCAAGGACTTCCCCGCCCAGCTGCCCACCGGCTCCTCCAGCGCGTACGTCACCGCCGGTTCCGGCCTGCTCTACCGCCAGTTCCAGGGCACGGAGACCACGGCCGGTGGTGTCTTCCTGGTCACCGACACCGGTCTGCGCTACGCCCTGCAGTCCAACAGCGACAGCGCCACCGACGACAAGGGCATCGGTACCTCCGACAAGAAGCGCAAGGAGGAGCTGACCGAGGCGAAGATCGCCCAGACCCGCCTCGGCTACGAGAAGGTGACGCCCACCCCGATCCCCAAGGAGTGGTCGACGTTCCTGCCGACGGGCCCGCGCCTGTCGGAGGCGGCGGCGCGGCAGCCGCAGGGTTCGTAGCGGCGGCCGGAGGAGAACGGACTCATGCTGAACGCAAGGATGTCGGGGACCGCAGCCCGGACGGCGGTCGTGGCCGCCGCAGTGGCCCTCACCGCGATGACCACCGTGGTCGCCCTCCCCGCTTCCCCGGCCCGGGCGGACGACGGCCAGTGCACGTTCCCGTCGAAGAAGTACGCGGGCCGGCCGTGGGCGCTGCAGCGCGTCAACCTGGACGAGCTGTGGGCGCAGTCGACGGGCAAGGGCATACAGGTGGCCGTGATCGACACCGGAGTGGACGTCAAGAACCGGCAGCTCACCAAGGCCGTGGACGCGTCGAAGGGCAAGAATCTGCTGCCCGAGAAGAACTCCAAGGGCGAGAAGATAGACCGCGGCAACAAGTCGGGCACGACGGACACGGTCGGCCACGGCACGCGCGTGGCGGGCATCATCGCGGCCCGCCCGGCGAAGGGAACAGGCTTCGTGGGCCTGGCGCCGGACGCGACGATCATCCCGATCAAGCAGAACGACGCCGAGGGCGACGGCACGGCGGACATGTTGGCCGCGGCGATCAGGTATGCGGTCCAGGCGGGCGCCGACGTCATCAACATCTCTCAGGACACGGCCAACGCGCTCGACCCGAAGGACTCGAAGCTGAGGGACGCCATCGACTTCGCCCTGGGCCAGAAGGTCGTGGTCGTGGCTTCGGCCGGCAACGACGGCCTGGGTGGCAATGTCAAGGTGACGTACCCGGCGTCGTACGAGGGCGTCCTGGCGGTGGCGGCGTCCGACCGCAACAACGAACGGGCTGCCTTTTCACAGTCGGGAGATTTCGTGGGGGTCTCGGCTCCCGGTGTCGACATGATCTCCACGGTTCCGGGTGACGGCCACTGCTCGGACAACGGCACGAGCTTCTCGGCGCCGTATGTCGCCGGCGTGGCGGCCCTGTTGAAGGCCAAGTACCCCAAGTGGACGGCCCAACAGGTCGTCGCCCAGATCGAGGAGAGCGCGGAACGCTCGATCCCGGGGCATGACCGGCTCGTGGGGTGGGGGGTGGTGGATCCGGTGAAGGCATTGACGGATGTGGATCCGGAGCACCCCGTCGAGTCACCGAAACCCGAGGACGGCGTGTCCAAGGGCGAGGCCCCGTCGGTCACGCCACTGCACTTCGGCGAGACGGCGGAGGAACGGAACACCCGCATGGCGACGTATGCGGTGGTGGGCGGCCTGGTCGTGGTGGCGGGGCTGAGCGGTACGGCCGTGGCGGTGCGGGACGCGCGACGCAGGCAGCGTCGCTGACCGGTCCGGGTGCCGGCCGGCCCTGACGGTGGGGGAGGGGGATTTCGACGCCCACGCGATTCGGTTCAAAGCCGCGTACGAGGAAGCCCGTACCTCTCGGGTCGCACACCGGCTGACGCACCCAGAGGGCGACTCCGGTGCAGGAGCCGTCTTCTGGGGGACCGCCGCGTGCCCGGTCGACGGGGGCGAGCGCGCGGTGTTCGTCGTCAGCCGTACGAAGGCCGTGGGCGGGCGACGGGCGACGGGCGACGGAGCCAGAGGACGCGTACGCGAGGAGCGCCCTGCGTGCCTGTGCCGGGCGGTCCGCGAAGGCACGCGGCTGTTCCGCGCCTGCGACGCCGTGATCGCGCACGGTTGAGGGGGACGTGCTGTTGTCGCTGTGCCTTCCCGGGCGCAGTGCTGCGGCGCGACGGCCCGCACCCGCTCTCCGGTTCGCGACTGAAGAAGACGGCACTTCCGATTGGCTCCCGACGCGTTCCTTCGGGCGCCCGTCGCGGTCATCTGGTACCGATCCCGGCAGACGGTGTCCTGCCCGCCTGGGCCTCCCGCGCACGGGTCCGTGAAGACAGCCGCGAGTTCTTTGACGAGGGAGCGATCCAAGCGCGTGCTCCGGCCGACGCCGGTGGTGAGCGAGATGAGGACCGTGCCGACCCGGATCTGGGCGAGCGCGGCTTCCTCGCCTTCGTAGCCCCCGACTCCGACGACGGCGTCGCGACGGTCACCGAGCTCGCCGATGTCCAGCTTCTCGGGCTTCGCCGGCGACTTGCGATACGAGGTCCAGAAGACGCCGTACGCGGCCTTGGCGGCTGCCTCGTTCCGGTAGGCCAGGACCGTGAACGAGACGAGCGGTTTCTTCGTCCCGGAGAACCCGGACGACCCCGCATAGCGGATCCCTTCGCAGCCCCTCCGCAACTCCTTCGGGCACGGGTCTGATCCGGTGGACCGAGCGTTTTCCACGGAGTACGCGTCCGGCGGGTCGCTCACCTTCCAGCCGGGCATGGCCTTCACATCGGGCACCACGGCTTTGGTCTGCTGTTCACCGAGCGCTGCGGAAGCCTTGGCGGCCGCACCGTCCTGGCCGCAGGCCGGCAGGAGTGCCAGGACGGCGCAGGCGGCTGCGAGGTTCACATGCGCGCGGGCGGCCGTCATCCGTCGCAGGTCACCATCTTCCGGTACGCCTTCGCGTATGCGGAGATAAACCTCTCGGCCTTGTCGTCGATCTTCCCCTGCGGGTGTACGACATGGAACTCGACGGAGAACCGAGCCGCGCCCTGCCTGGAGTTCTCGCAGTCGAAGACCGTGGCGGCCCCGTCGTCCCACACGGCGTACTTCCCTCCGCCGGTCGTCCGGTAGTTGAAGGCGAGAGCCTCCTTGGCCGCGTCCTTGACGGTGTATCCGGCTTTGCGCCAGGCACCTTCACTGGCCCACTCGATGTCCCCGTCGACGATCACGTTGCAGAACCGAGTCTCCGGCTTTTGGTGATTGGTCGACGCTTTCACCGTTAGCTTGTCCCCGGAAGGCAGCAGATCCGCGAGAGCATCCTTGTCGACCGAAACCCCGCAGATCGAGGACGGAGTCGAGTAGTTCTTGTCCTGGCCCGAGCACCCGGACAGAACAAGGAGAGATCCGAGAGCAAGAGCACCGGTCAGGCTGATTCGTCTCATGAGGCGTCTCCGGAGCTCTCCATCTTGGCGCCCGTGGTGTGACCGTCCTCTGCTCCGTTCGCTGCGGAGTCCTGGAGGTCCTGCACAGTGCTCCAGTTGAAGGTGCCGTTCCGTGCGGCGGCCTCGACGGCGGATCGTGCGGAGTCCATGACGGCTTCGCGCCCCTGCAGATAGGTGCGGGTCGCAGCCCCTTCGGCCTGGTCCGAAGTATCCCTTTCGATGCTCTTCATGATGCTTTCCTGGATGTCCTCGGAAGCCCAGCCGATGGGGGCACCCAGAATGGGCACACGTTCCGCGGCCTTGTCGACTCCCATGCCGAGGAGACGGTCCACCCACTTCTGCTTCTCGGCGGCGGCGTCGTTGAACTCCTGGTCGGAAGCGGAGTGATAGTCGAGTACGGCGTCGGCTCGGGACTCGCTCATGATGCCGGCGATGATCCCGCCGGGCCGGGTGGCGTTGCGCAGCTGCTCCGACGTCGGGACGGTGGAGTCGCTGTGCCCCGTCATGACGTCGTTGACGACGTCGGCCGTGTAGGCCTGCTGGGCACTGGTGATGGCCGCATATGCGTGTGGATCCTGGCCGACCTCGGCGAGGAATCGTTCGGCACTGGTCGGATCGAGGTGCGCGGGCACGCCGAAGGTCGTGAAGCGATCGTTGTGCGTACCGGCGAGGGTCGTCTGGAAGTCGCCCATGTATTCGGCCGTGATGTCACCGAGGCTCTCACGCATGGCGTAAAGGGGGCCCGAGCCTCCCTCGAGGTCCCCGTTCTCGTTGCGCCGGATCAGGCCGGGGTTCTCGCCGAACTTGTTGACGATCTCGCTGGCGAGATTGGACCTCGCTTCCGAGTGCCGCACCGCGTCTCCGGAGCCGTCGCTGTCGTACGGACGCCCGGTGGTCGCCGCTTCAAGCGCGTGCCCCAGCGCTTGCGGACCGACGTTCCGAGCGGCCTCCAACCTGTCGTCGTCACCGTAGAGGTAGGCGTTGTTCGAGTCGGCATTCCATTGGAACTCTTTGTCCGTTAAGAGGTCGAGATACGACTTGAAGTCCACCTTGCCCTTGATCTTCACCGTGCCGTCTTCGTTGTAGACGGTAGGCGCACGGGTAAAGAACTTCTCCGAAGCCTCCGGGCTGTGCCCCAGAGCCTCGAGGACGCTGTTGAGAGGGTCCTCGCCCGACCCGAGCTTGCCCGAGGGGTTGAAGCCGTACTTCTCGCCCTCGGCGATGCGGACGTGGGTCAGGAGCTTGCCCGGGTCCTGCTCGTGGAGCTGTGTGATGTGTTCGGCAATGGGGTTGATGAAACTCGGATCATAGTTCCCGTACCGTAGGATTCCGCCAAGAATCTGGTAGCCGTACGGCTTCTTCATCATGCCCTGCTGCCACTCGATCTGCTGAGTGCCGAGCCGACGGAAATTCGCCCCCCAGCTCGCGGGCAGGTGGTACTTCTTGTCCACGCCCCTGGGCGCGTCCGGCTCGGTGGCGTTGGCCAGGGTGTACCCCATGTTCTTCTGGAGCTCCCGAACGGCGTCGAGCCGGACTTTGCCGGCATCCTTCTCGGTGCCGTCAGTGGCCATCTGACCGTAGAACTCCAGAGCCTTTTCCGGCCCTCCGAGCCCCTCGTAGAACTCGGTCGCGAACTCACCGTCCTTCTCACGCCCGTTGAACTTCATGATCCGGTTGAGCTCGGCCAACTCCTGGTCGGCCATCTTGTCGCCCTTCTTGGCGAGTTCAACCGCTCGCTCGGCTTGGGCGTCGTTGAGTGACTCGTAGGTGCGGTGTCCCGCATTGTTGGGATCTTCGCCGTGGGCGCGGGTGAGGGCCAGTTTCACCGACTGATCGATGTCGTTTGCCCGGCCCAGCTTCGCGGTGATCTGGTCGGCATAATGCTGCGCTTCCTCCTGCGCACCGTCCTTCGGCGGCTCGCCGGGACCGACGTATTCGACGACGGTCACGGTGGCGTCACCGTTGTCGGTGATCACGTAGCGCTTCTTCTCGGCCTCCGCGACGAGCGTCCTGGCGCCGCTCTGCAGCTCGGCCAGTTCCTGGTGGGCGTCGTCCAGGACCTGGAAAATGCTGTTCGCCTCGGTGTGGAGATCCGAGATCTCCTTCGTCGTCTTGGTGATGAACTCACGCGTCACCGTCGCGTTGACACCAGCCCATTGCGCGGAGTCCGACTTTGCTTGCATTCCCTTACGGGCGTTCTCCGCCTGTGTCTTGAGAGTGTCGACCACCTTTTTCCAGTCAGAGACTGCGGTACCGAGCTTGTTGAGGTCGACCTCAACGAGGTCCGTGTACGTGAGAGCCACGGGACCTTCTCCTACTTGAAGTACTCGTTGAGCTGCGACACCGACATGGCCGAGCCATCACGGCCCTTGATGACAGCCGCAATGTGCGAGTCGTCCTGAGAGTGGAGTTTCTTGCTGTAGTCCAGGTGGTTGGAGATGTGTGCGCAGGCCTGCAGCGCGGACTTGAGGTGTGAAGTCCACATTTCGACAGTCGACTCGAGGGCGCTGCCCGTCGCGAACCCGTGCGACTTGAGCGTGGCTGCGGCCTGCATCGTCGAGCCGTCGCTTCCCTGGCCGTCCCCTGCCGCAGCGATATCGGCCCCTGTGTGGAGTCCGTCGTACAGGACGAAGGCCTCATGGCCGACGGCGCCCAGGTCGTCCTGATGCGCGACAAGGTCTCCGCCGCCGCCCCCGCCGTCCGCCGGCAGTTGATTGAGGCGCATGTCTGTCGAACGCTCTGCGGCCTCGGACTTGAGCTGTTCCCACTCGTCCCATGCCATCTGCAGGACCCTTCCACGTGACCGTGCTCGGCTGCATGCTGTTCCCGTCGATCTCCGAGTCTCCGAGAGAGCCTGCAGCACGCTAGCAAGCCGGGTCCCGTGCAAGGGAGTTGGAATGGATCGGCAACCAGCTACGTGTGGAAGTTTAATGAAGATCGTAAACGGTGAAGCGTCGGAAGCGTCCGACCATGGGAACGATCGGTTGACGCCGAGGGGAGCGCGGCGGGGAAGCCGCATGCTGGACTGCAGCAAACGGGCGAATCGGGCATAGTGCGGCGTCTGGTTCGGTGTCGTAACCGAGTTAACACACAGCCCGGTTGGACCCGTTGTACAGGTTGACTACAGTGGTAAAAGCGTTGTGAGACGCGGCTCGCTTTGCGATCGTACGGCGAGTGGTCAGGCCGCCTCGGACACGAGGCGTACGGGGAAACGGGGAGGAGCGTCGTGCTTCCGGCAGACATGGTGGGGGGCGTGTCGGCGGCGAACCTGAAGGCCAGCGGTGACGCGCTGAAGACGTTCGTGAGCCGGGTGGACGGGGTCCTGCGGGACCTTGAGGGGTCGGCGGGCAGTCCGACGCGGGTCGGGGAGCAGGCGGTCCGTCAGGGGTCGCTGTCCAGCGGGGCTGGATCCTTCCAGGAGGCCAAAGAGCTGTACGGGACGTTCAACGCCGTCCATCAGAGGCTCACCACCCTCTCCAGGACCTTGCACCTGCAGATCGAGGCGATCGGCATCGCGGTTCTGGGGGCGAAGGGCACCTTCGACAACCTCGAAGAAGACCAGCGGCGTCGGTTCTGGGAGATCCAAGCGGAGATCGGGCAACTCCAGGACTCGACAGGTGCCAAGCGTGCCGGCGATAACACCAAAATGGTGGGGTGACGATGACCGACAATCACAAGGCGGACCTGGATCGGGCCTCCTCTCAGAACGGCTTCACGGACCTCGCCCGAGGTGTTGCGGAGCACCCACATCAGGGTGGCTTCTTCGGCAACTTCATAGACAGCACCATTCGCGGGGTCGCCCAGGGCACCCCGTACTCGAAGGCCATGGTCAGCCGTACGGAATTCGACGGCTATGACCTCAACGCGATGCTCGACCTGGTCGAGCAGACGGATCCGGAGGACCTGGAGTCCTCCGGCCGATCTCTCTGGGATGCACGGGATGCCATCAAGACGGCAGCTGACGAGCTCAAGGGTCAGTTCGAAACGGTCCCATGGGACGGCAAGGCGGGCGATGACTTCCGTAAGTGGGGTGTTGGGCTCGTCACGAGCACGTACGGCCTGAGTACCTTCGCGGGCGGGGCGGGCGACCAGATCACCGCTGCCGCCGTGGGCCTTGCTTCCGTGCGTGGTGCCATGCCTGCGCGTGACACGGAATCGAGCCGGAAGAGGCCCGAACACTTCACGGCGGCTGAGAAGGCGACGAACAAAGAAGGCTACGCCGCTGCCGTAAAGGTCGAGAAGGATCGCCAAGAGGCGATCAACCAGATGAACCGGTTGGCGTCGTACTACGCGGTGTCGAGGGAACAGCTGCAGGTCTTGCACGACGATCCGCCCAAGTTCGACGACCTGCCCAATGTGGGGGTGCCCAAGCCCACCGCATATGCCCATGATCCTGGCTCCGGCGGGTCCGCCTCCGAAGGCTCCAAGGGAACGGTCTCGACAGCGGTCGGGGGCCATCACTCGACGGTCGAGCCGGCGCGTCACGTAGGTGTGCCCGAAACAAGTGTCACACCGACGCCCACGCAGCACATCCCCGACAAGATCCCGCATCCCGACCAGCCTGTCGGCACGCATATCGACACCACCGGCACGCTGCCTCCGCCCACGACCACGCCTACGACCGGTCACACACCGCCGGTCGTAGGTGCACCTCCCACAAGTGGCGGCCAGCCCCCTGTGTTTGATGGCCCCTTCGGGACTCCGATTCCCAAGGGCCCGTCTGGACGGAACTTGAGCGGAGGAGGCGGCTTCCGTACCCCGCCGTCCGCCCAGGGGCGTGCGGGTACGGCTGGTTTGAACAACCCGGGATCCGGACGTACCACGAGTCAAGGACCCATGAACCAGATGGGACGCGCGACGTCGACTGGCCAGTCGGCTGTCAAGGGCACCGCTTCCGGATCTAAGGCGTCCCCGATGGGCCGAGCGATCACCGGCGGAACGCCGCAGGCCAACCGCACGGGCGCTCCACGAGCGAACACTGGGCCTACGACCGGGGCTGGTCGTTCCAACGGAGTAGTCGGGGGGCGACCCACGACGGGCGGTGCTTCCGCGAAGAACGGGGCGAGGATCCCTCGCGGCACGGTTGTCGGTGGCGAGGAGGCGGCCAACTCCCGAGCCACAACTGGCCGGCTGGGTCAGCGTGGCGTCTTCGGAGCGCCTGAGTCCAAGGCAAGGGCGGGTTCGGCCGCGGCCGGTTCCCGTGCCGGAGCGGGAACACCCGAGGGTGTCACGGGCCGGCCGGCCGCGCGCAACTCTGCGGCAGGGGCGGAGCGCAATGGCATGACCCGTGGAGGTGCCGGACTCGTGCGCGGCGCCGGCCGCAACGGGAAGCCCGGCGACGAGAGCAGGTCGGAAGGATCGCCACGGCCCGACTACCTGGTCGAAGACGAAGAGACACACCTGCCTGACAAGCCCCGGCGCGATGTGCCGCCGGTGGTCAACTAAGCACGAGCGAGGACATTCAACGTCATGAAGTCAGGGACCAGCCGACGAGTCGAGCAGGCTGAGCTCCGCAGGGCGCGCTGCGGAAGACGAGTGCGCGCGGTGGGTGCGGTTGTCGGCGCCCTGGCCGCTGTGACCGTAAGCATGGCCCCGGGTGCCGCCGCGGCCGACGAACAGTCGAAGCAGTGGTACTTGGGCACCATGAAGGCCGAGCAGATGTGGAAGGCGAGCACCGGGAAGGGCGTCAAGGTTGCGGTAATCGACACCGGGGTGAATCCCGATACTCCTTCGCTGAAGGGGCAAGTCCTGACTGGTGAAGTCCCCAAGGCGGTTGCTTACCGTGCTACAGATGACTATGCCGGCCACGGAACGAGCATGGCCGAACTGATCGCTGGTACGGGAGCAGGCGGTGGTCTCAAGGGACTGGCGCCGGGAGCGAAGATCGTTCCTTATCGCGTGGAGCTCGAGGGGCTGAAGGGGACGGAAGAGAAGGAGAAGACCCCGGAAGCCTGGGAAGCACTCAGGGCGGCTGCCGACACTGACGCAAAGATCATCAGCATGTCCTTCGGAGGTATGACTACCGACGAGGACAAGGCTGCGATCAAGTACGCAGCCTCGAAGGGCAAGCTGCTGATCGCTGCAGTCGGCAACAACGCAGGTAAAGGGAAGAGCGGCTACATCGATTATCCCGCCGCCTACCCCTATGTGATCGGAGTCGCGGCGGCCGATAAATCTCTGACCGTGTCGGAGTTCTCATCGTCCGGAAACTACGTCGACCTCGCGGCGCCTGGTGAGGGTTTTCCTGGTTGGTGTGACGCCACTTTCCGTTCGTATTGCGACAACCGTAACGGCACGAGCCCGGCTGCCGCGCTCACGTCAGCCGCCGCCGCCCTGGTCTGGTCCGCACATCCGAACTGGACGGTGAACCAGGTTGTGCGGTCCCTGATCGACACTGCCGGCCGCAAGTGGGCAAAGAACAACCCGAGCAAGTACGCCGGCTATGGGTTGGTTCGTCCTCGCCTGGTCCTGGAGAATCCCAACTACAACGCCGGCCCGGCCGACGTCGACCCGCTGGCCAAGGACAACGGCGGGGACCTGTTGGCCAAATCCGGATCGTCCCCTTCTCCCTCACCTTCCGCCTCTGCATCAGCCACGTCACAGGCCAAGGAAAAGGCTTCCACCGGCGGAACCTCCGCGTCAGGATCAAGCGCGGAGTCGTCGAGTGACAGCAGCAACACACTCTGGATCGCGCTGGGTGCCGTCGCTGCAGTCGCCGTGATCGGCGGCGGTGGCGTGGCCATCGCGCGGGCGCGACGCGCAAGGTGACTCCCTCAGGGGTCAACAGCCGTAGCAGCCCTCTGCTGTTCGGATAGTGCGGGCACTGCGCGTTCACCGCTGCAGAGCGACAAGCGCAGCGGTGAGCCGAAACCATCAGATCAACAACGGACACACGAAAGGCAAGGCTGATCATGGCCGACAAGCAGAAGCTTGAAGATGCAGCAGTAATCCACCTGCAGAAGCAGATGTCCGAGAAGTACGACGGCATCGCGAAGCGCGTGCACGGACTGCAGGGCGTGATCGACGGCCTTGAGGGTCAGTGGCAGGGTATCGGTCGCGCTGCGTTCGACAAGAAGCAGTACGAGATCAACGAGTCTCTCAAGAACATCGGCAAGATCCTCGGTGACGTCATCGAGGCGATGACCGCGACGCGCAACATCAAGGACAGCAAGGAAGACGAGGTGCGCGCCTCCGTCAACAAGATTGACATCAACGACGGCGCTCCCACGGTTCACTCGTCTTCCCTGAGCTCCTACTGAGTCGAGCGGCACTCAGGGCATCTGCCGGGTAATGGCCGGCGCACCCACCAGGCACACACCAGCGAGACGAGGTAAACAGGCATGGCCAACAACAATGATGGGCTGTCCGTCACTTATGACGGGCTCGACGTCGCGGCAACCAAGATCGGTAACGAGGCGAGCCAGCTCGAGCAGGACCTCCAGGAGCTCCGCGGAATGGTCGTGAAGAGCCTGCAGTACTGGGAGGGCCAGGCCCAGGGCACCTTCCACGAGAAGCTGCACCGCTGGGACAAGGAAGCGAAGGACATCCACCAGGCCCTGACCGGTATCGGCCATGTCGTCGCCCAGTCCGGCGGTACGTACATGGAGGGTGACAAGAAGGCGGCCAGCTACTTCCAGTAGAACTGGGCTCGCAGAGGCAACTCCAGGGTGGGCGCGCGCGGGAGGCGCCCACCCTGTCGTTGGTCCGCAGCCAGATCGAGTCGGCCGTCCGATTCCGGTCCCAGCTGACTGGTCGGGACTGTGGACGGCGCACAGACAAGGACTGGGAAATCACGTGCACGCGACCACCGCCGGAACCGGCGAAGCGCAGCCAGGCGTCTCGGCCTCCCGGCGGATCGGCCCCTACGTCCTGATCACCGCGCTGGACGGCCGCCACAGCCATGTCCCGGTGCCGGAACGGCGCTATGTCGCCCGCAGCGCCGATGGTGAGCACACGGTCCTGCTCAGCGCTCCGCTCGCAGGCAGCGATCCGCAGCGGTTCATGACGGAAGCCGACGCCTCTCGTTACCTTCTCGGTCAGTTCATGATGCCCGCCGTCACCTGCGCAGCCCCTGGGGAGACCCCCTGGCACGCCCGCCCCTATCTGCCCGCACTTCCTCTTCCCACCGCACTCGCCGTGCACGACGGCCCACTGCCCGAGCGGACCGTCCGGGCCCTTGGCGCGGCTCTCGCGGAGGCTCTGGTCATCGCCCACGGACAGGGACTGACGTACGCCGGCGTGTCCCCCGCAGCCGTGCTGCTCGCCGCCGACGGACCACGTCTCACCTGCTTCGGGGCCGTACGGGCCGCGGCTGCGGACGGCACGGCCCGTTCCGGCCTGCCGGGACTGGAGCCGGGCAGCCTGCCACCCGAGCAGGCGTCCGGCGGACGGCCCCGGCCACTGGGCGATGTGTACGCGCTGGGCGCGACACTCGCCTACGCCGCCACCGGCCACACGACTCCCGAACGCGACGAGCTTCCTTCCTCACTGCGTGCGATCGTCATCCGCTGTCTGGCCCGGGACCCCGGGTCCCGGCCTCAACTGGCCGAACTGCTCGACCTGTTCGCCCCAACCGGGGGAACTGCCCCCTCGGCGCCCCATCCCGCCGGCCCGGCCATGGCCCACGTGCCGGCCGACGCCGGGTTCGCGACCAGAACCGCCGCGCTGCTCGGCCCGGGCTGGCTGCCGGGCCGCGTGATCGCCGCCCTCGCCCACCAGTCGGCCGCCGTACTCGCCGCCGACATCCCGGGCTCCACCGTGTCCACCACCGGCCAGGACTGACGATCACCCGTATGCCTACTCCGCTCACTCACGACGACCCGCAAGCGTTCGGACCGTACCGCCCGATCGTCCGCCTCGGCAGCGGCGGCATGGGCACGGTGTACCTGGCGCGCTCGGGCGCCGGACGGACCGTCGCGGTCAAGACGATGCACGCCGGCACCGCCTCGGACCCCGGTGCCCGCACCCGGTTCCGGCTGGAGGCCGATGCCGCCCGCGTCATCGGAGGGCAGCACGGCGCCCAGGTCGTGGACGCGGACACGCAGGCCGAGACACCCTGGATCGCCACCGAGTACGTCATCGGTCCGCCGCTCGACGAGGCGGTCGAACTGGCCGGGTCGCTTCCCGAGGTGACCGTGCGTGCTCTCGGAGCGGCTCTGTGCGGGGCGCTCGGTCAGCTGCACAGCACCGAAGTGGTCCACCGCGACCTCAAGCCGTCCAACATCCTGGTCACGGCCTACGGGCCGAAGGTCATCGACTTCGGCATCGCCCGAGCGATCGGCGAAGACCGACTCACCAGAGTCGGGGCGGCGGTGGGCACCCCTGCCTTCATGTCGCCTGAGCAGGCGGGTGGAGAGGAACACACCGCGGCGGGCGATGTGTTCGCGCTTGCCGGATTGCTCGTCTTCGCCGCCACCGGCCGCGCCCCGTTCGGCCACGGTCAGACCGGCGACCTTCTCTACCGGGTCCGATACGGCGATCCAGACCTGAGCGACGTACCGGCCGCCCTGGTCCCGGTTCTCGGCGAGTGCCTGGACAAGAACCCGTTCCGCCGGCCGACCACCTCGAGACTCGCCGCTCAGCTCCACGACGGATCGGGCGAGTTCGCGGAGCACCTGCCGGACGCCGTGCTTGCGGAGATCGCCCGCCGCGCCACCGAGGTCTGGCAGATCACGCCTCAGCGACTCGCCGCGCCGCCGGCCCCGTACGCGGAATCGGCGACGGCCGCGGCCGCGCCGATGCCCCGTCGCCGTCTGCTGCTGGCGGGAAGCGGAGTGGCGCTCGGCGCGGCGGCCGTCGGGGTGGGAGCCTGGGCCTGGAGCCGGGGGTCCGGGCCGGAGCCGAATCCGCCTGTGGCCGGTCCGAGCAACAGCCTGCTGCCGAAGAGGAAGCTCGACTCCATCTGGCAGAGGCAGGTCGCCGATCCGCCCTACGGCACGGTCCCGCGCGCGGAGCCAGTAGCTGTGGAAGACCTGGTTGCGGTGGTGGCCGGTCGGGGGTTGGGCGGGATCGACGCGGCTTCGGGAAGCGTCCGCTGGGCGTCGGACCAGATGGAGATTCACTGGCAGATCGCGACCGATGGCGAGCGGCTCGTTCGTATGGTGGCCCCGGAAGGGTCCGAGGGAAACGCGGGCAAGCCCGGCGGATTTCCGCTCGTCCTCGCCTCCGTCGACCTGGGCACGGGGGTGGCGGCCGAGCCCTTCGCACAGCTCACGGACTTCAACGGTGTCATCGACCAGAACCAGGTGCTGTGCACGGCCGACGGCGTCCTGTACGCGGTGGCGGGCAAGGGGAAGTTCGACGAGTACTTCCTGGCGTCCCAGTCGTGGTCCGTCTTCGCCGTCGACATCAGCACGGGTAAGAAGCTGTGGGCCGAGCCGCTGCCCTCACGACCGGACCGAACCGACCGTCTGTACTTCCTGGCGGCGCGAGTCGTCGGCCACAACCTGGTGGCACTGCAGGAGACGAACGACGGCAAGGTCCGCATCGTCGTACGGGACACGCGTACGGGTGCTGTCCGCTGGGCCAGGCCGTTCGACGGCGTCGCACCGGGCCGCGTGCAACTGCCGATGGCGACCGACGCACAGAATCTGTTTCTGGGCGCCGGCCGGTTGCGGGCTCTGCGGCTGAGTGACGGCGCTCAGGTGTGGGACTCCAGGTCCGAGCGTCCCGGGCGCACCTACGGCCCCCCGGCGGTCAAGGACGGCGTGGTGTACGCCGTCGAGAAGGGCCTCGGACTCGTCGCTTTCGACTCCGGCAGTGGGCGGGCGCAGTGGGAGGAGAAGGGCAGTGGGGGAACGGAGGCGGACACCTCCGCCGCGCCCGTGATCGGCACCGACTTCGCCTACAGCAGGCGTTCCTCGGCACTGTGGGCCGTCGATCTCTCGTCGCACACGCCCACCGCCTCGTACAAGACCACCGGAGACCGCTTCGTCGCCCACGAGAAGGCCAAGGTGACCATCGCTCTGGGTGGCAAGTTCCTCGCGGCCTTCCCCCTTGCGTGAGCGGTTGCCCGCGATGAACCGAAGAGAAGGCAGTCAGCGATGAAACCCCTGGGTGTCGGCGACCCCGTCCGCCTCGGCCCCTACCGTCTGCTCGGCGTGCTGGGGGAGGGCGGCATGGGCAAGGTGTACGTCGGCCAGGACGGCGCGGGAACCGTCGCCGCGGTGAAGGTGCTTCGCCCGGAACTCGCCCACGACTCCGGTCTGGCCCGGCGCTTCGTACGCGAGGCGATCGCCGCGCAGGCGGTGCGGAGCCCGGGCATCGCCCCAGTCCTGGGAGCCCAGACCGAGGGCGGGCGTCCCTGGATCGCCACCGAGTTCCTCACCGGGCCGACCCTCGACGAGGCAGTCGAGAAGCACGGGCCTCTCGACGCAACGGGCGTGCGAGCCCTGGCAGCGTCGATCGCAGGCACCCTGGCGGACATTCACGCGGCAGGTTTCATCCATCGCGACCTCAAGCCCCAGAACATCGTGCTGACGTCGACCGGGCCACGGGTCATCGACTTCGGCATCGCACGCCCCGAGCACGGCCTGACGCTGACCACGACCGGCCAGATCCCGGTCACGCCCGGATACGGTGCCCCCGAGCAGGTGCTGGGACGGCGGGTCACGCCCGCCGCCGACGTGTTCTCCCTGGGGGCCGTCCTCGTGCACGCGGCCACCGGCCGGCGCGCGTTCGAGGGCGGGCATGTGGCCGCCGTCCAGTACGAGGTCGTACACGGCGAGCCGCGTTGGGACGGTCTGTCCCCTGAGTTGCACGCCCTCATCGCCCCCTGCCTGGCCAAGGACGGTGCATCACGGCCCGTGCCCGGACAGATCGCCATGGCGTTCGCCCCGCCGAAGAACAGCGATCGCGTGTGGCGGCGCGGACCGGTGGCTGAGGAGATCAAGGAGCGGGAAGGGCAGGTACGTCGGCTCACCGCGCCGCCCATGACCACGATGTCGTCCGCGACCGTGACCCGGCGGCGGCTGCTGACCGGTCTCGCCGCCGGCGGGACGGTACTTGCCGCAGGAGGCGGCACGACCGGGTGGTGGTTGCTCCGGCAGAAGTCGCGCCAGGACAAGAAGGACGACCTGTTCGACTTCCCGTCCGCCGCAGCCACGCCCGAGGCGCGGCTGCTCTCTTCCGACGACGGTGACTACATCGTCGACGGGTCCCCGAAAGCGCTGTGGCGCGCCGACGTGACGGTGGGGCCCGATTCCCCCGCCCCGCTGCCCGTAAGAGACGTCGTCGTGATCGGACTCTACGGCGGTATCGGCGCCTGCAACGTCGTCGACGGAAAGCTGCGGTGGAAGGCGGAGGAGGTAGAGCCCGGCCAGTACCTGTCGCTCTCCGACCGCCTGGTCGCGGCACTGGACGTCGACGGAGTGCTGCGCACGTACGTCCCCTCCACGGGCGAACGCAAGTGGACCGCGGACGCCGACGCCGCGGCTCTCATGGCCGCGGACGACAAGGCCGTGTACGTCATGACGAAGGACCACCGGCTGCGCAGCGTCGGCCGCTCGGATGCCAGGATCCGGTGGACGGCACGGATTCCTTCGGAACACCGCGGGAAGATCTCCCCGAGAGCGGCTGTCGACAGCGGACGTCTCGTGCTCTCGACGATCGACGGCCACGTGCTGGTCGTGGCGACGAGCGACGGCCGTCGGGTGTGGGAGCTACGCAACCAGGCCAAAGAGGCCGAGATCAGTCCCGTTGCGCAGAACGGGGTCGTGTACCTCAACGGCAGGACACTGACCGCCTGCAAGATCACCGACGGCACGAAGATCTGGTCCCGCACGACCAGGGACATGTACAAGGCCCCCGCGGAATGGGGCCCGGTGAGCGTCCACGGAGACTCCGTCTACGCGGCCGGCGGGATGTTTCCCGAACGCCGCGCCACCAGCGACGGCAGCAAGACCTGGACCTCCTGGAGCGACGGCAGCAGCGACAGCCCCGTACTCGTCCAGGGCACCGGTCTGTGGATGATCGACTATTCATACAAGACCGAGGTGAACGCCGTGAACCTGGCGAACGGATATGCGGGCTGGACCTACAAACTGCCCGAGGCCGAGCGGCACGGGATCGCGGTCGACGGCAACAGGGCCTTCATCAGAAACGGCGCCCTGCTCTGCGCGCTGCCGGTCTTCTGAGCAACGCGGTTCCGGACAACGGCCAGGGATCAGGCACTCGGGGCCGTGATCGCGAAGCGACCACGGCCCCGAGGCCCCCTACGTCAGCCGACCCTCACACGTCCTCGTCCCCGACCAGCCCCACCTGCACCATCGGCTTCCCCCGCTTCCGAGACACAAAGATCCCCCGCCCCGCGGGCATCGGCCGCGGCCGCACTCCGCCCAGCAGGTCGCCCTCGGCCGGATCACCCGCGAGGACCACACCCTGCGCACCGAGTTCCTTGATGCGCTGCATGAAGGACTCGTAGCCGGCACGGCTCGCGCCCGCCGTGGAGCGCGCGATGATGAAGCGGACGCCGACGTCGCGGGCGAACGGCAGCAGTTCCGTCAGGCCCGCCAGCGGGTTGCCGCTCGACGTGGACACCAGGTCGTAGTCGTCGACGACGACGTACACCGTGGGGCCCCGCCACCAGCTGCGGTTGCGCAGCTGCTCCGGGGTCACGTCGGCCGTCGGGGTGCGGCGCTGCATCAGGTCGGCCAGTGCGTCCATGTGGTGCTGCATCTGGTTCGACATGGGGATGTACTCCGCCAGGTGCGTGTCCGGGGTCACGCCGAGCAGCGAGCGGCGGTTGTCGACGACGAACAGCTTGCAGGTGGTGCCGTCGTAGCGCTCGGTGAGGCGCTTGATCAGCAGCTTCAGCAGGTTCGACTTGCCCGACTCGCTCTCGCCGAACACCAGGAAGAACGGGTCCTGTTCGAAGTCCACGAACACCGGCTCGAGGTTGTCCTCGTCCAGGGCGAAGGAGACGCCGCGGTGGGGGAAGCGGTCGCCCGGGGGGAGCTGGGCCGCCGGGAACTCGCGGGGCAGCAGGCGTACCTCCGGTGCGCCGGGCTCCTGCCAGTGGCGGGTGACCTCCGCCGCTAGGGCGGTCGTCGCCTCCGCGAGGTCCGTGTCGGAGGAGAGGCCGTCGATGCGGGGGACCGCCGCCATGAAGTGCTGCTTCTGCGGGGTCTGGCCGCGTCCCGGCACGCCGGTGGGGACGTTGGCCGCGACCTTGCGGTCGATCTCGGAGTCCATGGGGTCACCGAGCCGCAGTTCGAGGCGGTTCATCAGGTGGTCCTTGAGGTTTGCGCGGACCTCCATCGAGCGCGAGGCGGTGAGCACGAGGTGGATGCCGTAGCCCAGGCCACGCGCCGCGATGTCCAGGACCAGCGGCTCCAGCGCCTCGTAGTCCGTGCGGAAGTTCCCCCAGCCGTCGATGACCAGGAAGACGTCGCCCCAGGGCTGGTCGGTCACCGAGATGTCGCCGCGCGCGCGGCGGGAGCGGAACTCCGCGATGGAGGAGATGCCCGCGGAGCGGAAGTACTCCTCGCGGCGGGTCATGACGCCGTACACCTCGGCCGCCGTACGCCGGACCTTCTCGGGGTCCAGGCGGGAGGCGACGCCACCCACGTGCGGCAGACCGGCCACCGCGGCCATACCGCCACCGCCGAAGTCCAGGCCGTAGAACTGCACTTCCACCGGGGTGTGGGTGAGCGCGAACGACGCGATGATCGAACGCAGCACGGTCGACTTGCCGGACTGCGGGCCACCGATGATCTGCATATGGCCGGCCGCACCGCCGAAGTCCGCCCACAGCGGGTCGCGCCGCTGCTCGTAGGGCTTGTCGACGAGGCCGACCGGGATGACCAGCCGGCCCGCGCCCTCGTACCCCGGCTGGGTCATGCCGCGGCCGGGCACCGGGGCGAGCCCCGGCAGGAGCGAGTCGAGCGACGGCGGGCTGTCCAGCGGGGGCAGCCACACCTGGTGGGCGGCCGGACCCTGCGCCTCCAGGCGCCGCACGACCACATCGAGCACGGTGTCGGCGAGCGCGTCGTCCTGCCGTTCCTCGCGCACGTCCTGGCGCTGCTGCGGGACCGGCACGTAGTGCACCGGGACCTCGGAGGCGGTGAAGAGGACCGGCCTGCGGTCGACGGGCAGCGGGCCGCCGAGCGCCGCGGCCTGCTGCGAACTCGTGCGGTACACCCCGGAGACGTACGCCGCCTTGAACCGCACCATTTCGTCCGTACCGAACTTCAGGAAACCCGAACCCGGGACGTTCGGCAGCTCGTAGGCGTCCGGTACGCCGAGCGCGGCGCGCGACTCCGCCGCCGAGAACGTCCGCAGACCGATGCGGTACGACAGGTAGGTCTCCAGGCCGCGCAGCCGGCCCTCCTCCAGGCGCTGCGAGGCCAGGAGCAGATGCACACCCAGCGAACGGCCGATACGGCCGATCTGCACGAACATCTCGATGAAGTCAGGCTTGGCGGTCAGCAGTTCGCTGAACTCGTCGATCACCAGGACGAGGGACGGGATCGGCTGCAGCGGCGCACCCGCCGCGCGTGCCTTCTCGTAGTCATGGATGTTCGCGTAGTTGCCCGCGTCCCGGAGCATCTCCTGGCGGCGGTTGAGCTCACCACGGATCGAGTCGCCCATGCGGTCGACGAGGGTCAGGTCGTCCGCGAGGTTGGTGATCACGGCCGCCACGTGCGGCAGCTGGGCCATGCCCGCGAACGTGGCACCACCCTTGAAGTCGGCGAGGACGAAGTTCAGCGTCTCGGAGGAGTGGGTCACGGCGAGGCCGAGCACCAGCGTGCGCAGTAGCTCCGACTTGCCGGAACCGGTCGCACCGACGCACAGGCCGTGCGGGCCCATGCCCTCCTGCGCCGCCTCCTTGAGGTCGAGCA
The DNA here is from genome assembly GCF_044768335.1 of Streptomyces sp. NPDC101151. Taxonomy (NCBI): domain Bacteria; kingdom Bacillati; phylum Actinomycetota; class Actinomycetes; order Kitasatosporales; family Streptomycetaceae; genus Streptomyces; species Streptomyces sp. NPDC101151. The sequence continues at coordinate 245,494 of NZ_JBIWPP010000011.1, forward strand.
TCACCGGGCGGCCGTCCTCGCCGAGACCGATCGGCACGCGCAGCCGCTCCGACTGCGAGCGCGGCCGCCAGGTCCGCTTCGGGTCGACCGAGGCCGCGTCGCCCAGGTTCAGCAGGTCCGTGAACTCCAGGTTGGCGAGCAGCGGTTCGTCGTCGTCCCCGCCCGACGCCATCCGCAGCGGCGCGAGTTGGCGGGCGAGAGCCTCTGCCGCCTCGTACGACAGAACGTCCGGTGTCCCCTCGTAGACCATGCCGTGCGCCGACTCCAGGCGCAGTTCCTTGGGCTGCACGATGACGGAGAGGTCGCCACGGCCGGCGGTGAGGTCGCCGGGCACGACCTCCAGGACCGTCACGCCCTGCAGGCCTTCCGGGCTGGCCAGCAACGACGTGGACGGCAGCGAGATGCCGTCGAGCACGACCACCAGGTGCGGCTGCTCGGGAACCGGTTGGCCGCCGGGGTGGAAGCGCGGGCGACCCTCGAGCCGGGAGGCGAGCCGGTCCTCCAGCTCCACCGGATCGGTCGTGATCAGGCGCATGTTGCCGGCGCCGTCGGCGACGCCCGGGGCCTGCACGTGCGGCAGCCACTTGGCCCACTCCCACTCGGGCGCCGACTGGCGTCCGGTGACGATGGCGATGACCAGGTCCTCGGGGGAGTGCATCGAAGCGAGGGCGGCGGCGACGGCACGGGCCGCGCCGCGCACGGTGTCCGGCTCACCGCTGATCGTCATGTGGTAGAAGGCGCGCAGCGAGACCGCCATCGGCAGGTCGTCGAGGGTGCCGTGCGTGGCGAGGAACCGCTGCATGGCGCCTGCGGTCAGCGGCTCCAACTCGTCGACCGGGGCGGTCTGCGGCGGGATCAGGGGAGTTGCCAGAGCCTGCGGGCCGAGACCCACGCGCACCTGTCCGAAATCCTCGTCGGCGGTGCGCCGCTCCCACACCCGGCTGCCCTCGGCGACGAGCGCCCACAGTTGCTCCGGTGAAGGGTGCAGGTAGTACTGGGCGTCGCGCTGGGATTGTGCGGTGTCCAGGGCCGAACGCCGGGTCTGCGACAGGTAGCGCAGATAGTCACGGCGCATGTCGGCCATCTGCCCCTGGCTGCCGCGGCGGTAGCGGATGAGCATCGAGATGCCCATGCCGATCGTCGAGGCCACCATCACCAAGCCCATGATCTTCATGAAGGGCTGGGCCTGGGGGTTGAAGAAGAACACCACGGACCCGCCCATGCCGAGCATGGGCAGGAGCTGCATCAGAGCGCCTTCCTGCTGGCCGCGCGGAAGTTCCGGCGGAGCTTGCAGTACGACCTCGTCCGTGGGCACTTCCTTCGGCAGTGCCCGCGGTGGGCGCTTGACGACGATGTGGCTCACTACGCACCAATTCCCTTGCCGGACCGAGATGTTTCGTCCGCCGCCCCGTGTCAGGCGAACGTCGACCGCGCAGCGCGATCCTACTGACAACCACGGACAACGCCGGGCGGTAGGGTGCCGGTGAGACGCGTGAGCAGTTGCGAATCGTTTCGGGAAAACCCGGGCAATCCGCAGCGGTTCGAAGCAAGCGCCTCCCCGTGAGCCCCGGATGCGACCGCTCGGTCGACAGCCGGAGCGGGCGCCGCGGCACAACCTACACAGGATCTTTACGGGCGGAAGGGTGCGCGGCGGCACCGTAGGCTCGCCCCACCATCCACGAGGGGGAACAGCAGGTGAGCATGACGGCCTCCGCGCCGGCCGGCGCGACTGGTGGACCAGGCACCGGAGCCCCTTCCGGGGCGGGCATGGGATTCGGCTTCTGCAGGGTCACCATCGTGGCGCCCGACAGCCGTATCGACGTGGCGCTGCCCGAGGACGTACCGGTCGCGGACCTGTACCCGGAGATCCTGCGCCTGTCCCAGCAGAGCCCCGACGAGGGCGCGCCGGTCGGCTACCACCTCGTCAGGCGGGACGGCACCGTCCTCGACGGCGCCCGGTCCTTCACTGCACAGCGCATCCTGGACGGCGAGTTGCTGACGCTGCGCCCGTTCGCCGAGTCGCTGCCGCCCGCCGTTGTCGACGACGTCTCCGAGGCGGTGGCCTCCGCCGTCACCCGCGACCGCACCCTGTGGAACGGCGACCTCACCCGTGCCGCCGGCCTCGTCGCGGGCGGCATCCTGCCCGCGCTGCTCGCGTTCGTGGCCTGGAGTTCCCAGATCCGCCACGACATGAACAGCCTGCAGGGCATCATCGCGGGCGTCACCGGAATCCTGCTGATCACCATCGCGTGCGTACGCGCACGGGTGTACGACGACCGTGGCTCGGCGGTCGCGCTGGGACTCGGCGCCCTGCCGAACGCCGCCGTGGCAGGTTCGGGACTGCTGCCGCTCTCCGACGGTCAGGGCATCGGACGGCTCCAGTTCCTGCTCGCCTGCGCGGTGGTCCTCGTCGCCTCCGTGGTGCTCACCCTGCTGTCCCCGGGAGGTGACGGACCCTTCGTGGCGTTCGTCTTCGCCTCCGCCATCGGTCTGATCACCACCTTCATCGCGATCCTCACCGAGCTGAAGCCCATCGAGACGGCCGCCGTCTGCGCCCCGCTGTCCGTCGTGGCACTGGCCTTCCTGCCGGGCCTGTCCATGCGCTTCGCGCGGCTGCCCATCGGTTTCGAACCGCCCAACCCCTCCCGCGGCGGCTACGACACCGGTGAGCCCGCACCGCAGGAGCCCGTGGACGCCGAGCGGGTGGCCGCCCGGGCCCGGCGCGGCCACGAACTCCTCGTCGGCCTGGTCGGGGGCTGCGCCCTCGTCGCTGTGGGCGCGTCGATCGTCCTCGGCTTCTCCAGCAACACATGGGCCCAGCTGCTGGCTCTCGCGACCGGGGTGGCGATGCTGATGCGGGCACACCTGTTCCGTTACACCGCGCAGGTCGGCGCCACCCTGGCCGCCGGCCTCGCCGCGATCGTCTTCCTCGGCCTCGGGCTCGCCCTGAACCCGCCCCGGGACTACCTGATCGACGCCTTCCAGGGCGACGCCACCGCCCTCGACATCCGCAGCGTCTGGCTCGCCGCGGCGGTCGGTGCGGCCATCGCCCTGGTCACCGCGATCGCCCTGATCACTCCGCGGCGCGGCGTCACCCCCTTCTGGGGGCGCTTCCTGGAGATCGCCGAGAGCTTCGTCCTGCTCACGCTGATCCCGCTGGCGCTGGCCGTCTTCGACGTGTACGCCCGGGCACGGGCGATGACCAGCTAGAGGCTTCTCGAGCGGTTCCCCGGGGAGCCCTGCAACGACTCCCCAGAGGGTCCTGCAAAGACTCCCCGGGGACCCCCGCTGCAGAAAAAGGGCGGCACGCACGCGTGCCGCCCTTTCTCACGTTCCGCTCACTCCGCCGCGAGCCCGCCGTTGTGCGGCATCGGCTTCAGATCGAACTCGCCGTCCCGTGCGCCCAGCACGAAGGCCCGCCACTCCGCCTCCGTGTACCGCAGCACGGTGTCCGGGTCGAGGGAGGACCGCATCGCCACCGCCCCGTCCGGGAGGTACGCGATCTCGACCCGCTCCTCGTGCTCCTCGGTGCCCGGCGCGCAGTGCCACTCGACGTCCGAGATGTCGAGCCCGTACAGCTCGTCCCGCTCGCGCTCCTTGCGCGCCTTGATCTCCGCTTCCGTCTCCGCCATCCCGAAGCGACCCCTTCCCGACGTACGTACGATCAGCACGTTCACCCTAGTGGCGGCCTCCCCCGGGCCCGGGGCGTTCCGGAACGTGGGAGAGGGGCCCGCCGCCGCCTGGTACCCTGGTCGACGGCCGTTTGTGTACGCACCCCCGGAGCACCCGCAGGTAGTCCCTGCCGCCCCGGAGGCCGCGCCCAGCGGATCCCCGCCTTCCGAGTCACGGAAGCTCCCCCGAGAAGCAGACCGGGGGCGCTCGGTGGGCACTCACAGACCATGAGGAGTACGCGTGTCGCTCGACGCCGCTACGAAGAAGCAGATCATCACCGAGTTCGGTACCAAGGAGGGCGACACCGGCTCCCCCGAGGTCCAGGTCGCCATGCTCTCGCGCCGGATCTCGGACCTGACGGAGCACCTCAAGGTCCACAAGCACGACCACCACTCCCGCCGTGGTCTGCTGATCCTGGTCGGTCAGCGCCGCCGGCTGCTGCAGTACCTGGCCAAGAAGGACATCCAGCGCTTCCGTACGCTGGTCGACCGCCTGGGCATCCGCCGCGGTGCGGCGGGCGCCAAGTAGGACGCCGTGAAGGGAGCGGTTCCCGATAGGACTCGGGAGCCGCTCCCTTTGCCGTACGTGCGGAAACGTGCGGAGTGTCACTCACGCTTTGTAGTGTGGTAGCACAACGCACAACGCATGACGCACGACACAGCACGACACAGCACGACAAGAAAGAGGAGAAGCGCACCTCGCCGCCGCCGGTCCTCGGTAGTGGCCCCCGGGGGGAAGCGAGCCCCGGGTGCTTCGATCGAAGACCGGCCCGCACCGCCCGGCGCGCTTCTCCGCAACCGTCCCCCTGCCACACGGGCAGCCGAGGGACGAAGACGAGGAGAAAACGCTAGTGGAGAACGAGACCCACTACGCCGAGGCCGTCATCGACAATGGCGCCTTCGGCACCCGTACCATCCGCTTCGAGACGGGCCGCCTGGCCAAGCAGGCCGCCGGCTCCGCCGTGGCGTACCTGGACGACGACACCATGGTGCTGTCGGCCACCACCGCCTCCAAGAACCCCAAGGACCAGCTCGACTTCTTCCCGCTGACGGTGGACGTCGAGGAGCGGATGTACGCCGCCGGCAAGATCCCCGGCAGCTTCTTCCGCCGTGAGGGCCGTCCCTCCGAGGACGCCATCCTCACCTGCCGTCTGATCGACCGCCCGCTGCGCCCGTCCTTCAAGAAGGGCCTGCGCAACGAGATCCAGGTCGTCGCCACGATCATGGCGCTCAACCCCGACCACCTGTACGACGTCGTGGCGATCAACGCCGCGTCCGCGTCCACGCAGCTGGCCGGTCTGCCCTTCTCCGGCCCGATCGGCGGCGTCCGCGTCGCGCTGATCAACGGCCAGTGGGTCGCGTTCCCGACGCACTCCGAGCTCGAGGACGCCGTCTTCGACATGGTCGTCGCCGGTCGCGTCCTGGAGGACGGCGACGTCGCGATCATGATGGTCGAGGCCGAGGCCACTGACAAGACCATCCAGCTGGTCAAGGGCGGCGCCGAGGCGCCGACCGAGGAGGTCGTCGCCGCCGGTCTGGAAGCCGCGAAGCCCTTCATCAAGGTGCTCTGCAAGGCCCAGGCCGACCTCGCGTCGAAGGCCGCCAAGCCGACCGGCGAGTTCCCGATCTTCCTCGACTACCAGGACGACGTCCTGGAGGCGCTGTCCGCCGCCGTCCGCCCGGAGCTCGCCTCCGCGCTGACGATCGCGGGCAAGCAGGAGCGCGAGTCCGAGCTGGACCGCGTCAAGGCGCTCGCCGCCGAGAAGCTCCTGCCGGAGTTCGAGGGCCGCGAGAAGGAGATCTCCGCCGCGTACCGCTCGCTGACGAAGCAGCTGGTCCGCGAGCGCGTGATCAAGGAGAAGAAGCGCATCGACGGCCGCGGTGTCACCGACATCCGCACGCTGGCCGCCGAGGTCGAGGCCATCCCGCGCGTGCACGGTTCCGCGGTGTTCGAGCGTGGCGAGACCCAGATCCTGGGCGTCACCACCCTCAACATGCTCCGCATGGAGCAGCAGCTGGACACCCTCTCCCCGGTGACCCGCAAGCGCTACATGCACAACTACAACTTCCCGCCGTACTCCACCGGCGAGACCGGCCGCGTCGGCTCCCCGAAGCGCCGCGAGATCGGCCACGGCGCCCTCGCCGAGCGCGCCCTCGTGCCGGTGCTGCCGACGCGCGAGGAGTTCCCGTACGCGATCCGCCAGGTCTCCGAGGCGCTGAGCTCCAACGGCTCGACGTCCATGGGCTCGGTCTGCGCCTCCACCATGTCGCTGCTGAACGCCGGTGTGCCGCTGAAGGCCCCGGTCGCCGGTATCGCCATGGGTCTGATCTCCCAGGAGGTCGAGGGCGAGACGCACTACGTCACCCTCACCGACATCCTCGGTGCGGAGGACGCCTTCGGTGACATGGACTTCAAGGTCGCCGGCACCAAGGAGTTCGTGACCGCCCTCCAGCTCGACACCAAGCTGGACGGCATCCCGGCCTCCGTCCTGGCCGCGGCCCTCAAGCAGGCCCGTGACGCCCGCCTCCACATCCTCGACGTGATGATGGAAGCGATCGACACGCCGGACGAGATGTCCCCGAACGCCCCGCGGATCATCACCGTCAAGATCCCCGTGGACAAGATCGGTGAGGTCATCGGCCCCAAGGGCAAGATGATCAACCAGATCCAGGAGGACACCGGCGCCGAGATCACGATCGAGGACGACGGCACCATCTACATCGGTGCCGCCGACGGCCCGGCCGCCGAGGCCGCCCGCGCCACGATCAACGGCATCGCCAACCCGACGATGCCCGAGGTCGGCGAGCGCTACCTGGGTACGGTCGTGAAGACGACCACCTTCGGTGCGTTCGTCTCCCTGCTGCCCGGCAAGGACGGTCTGCTGCACATCTCGCAGATCCGCAAGCTCGCCGGCGGCAAGCGCGTGGAGAACGTCGAGGACGTCGTCGGCGTGGGCCAGAAGGTCCAGGTCGAGATCGCCGAGATCGACTCCCGCGGCAAGCTCTCCCTCATCCCCGTGATCGAGGGCGAAGAAGGCGACGAGACGAAGAAGGACGACGCCGACCAGTGACGTCCCGTAGCTCCAAGGCGACGGCCCGCACCTCTTCGGAGGCGCGGGCCGTCGCCCGTACCCAAACCCTCATCAAGGGCACGAACGGCATCGGTACGGTCCGTAAGACCACCCTTCCGGGCGGTCTGCGCATCGTCACCGAGACCCTGCCCTCCGTGCGCTCGGCGACCTTCGGCATCTGGGCGCACGTCGGTTCCCGCGACGAGACCCCGTCCCTGAACGGCGCCACGCACTACCTGGAGCACCTGCTTTTCAAGGGCACCGGCCGCAGGTCGGCGCTGGACATCTCCTCCGCCATCGACGCGGTCGGCGGCGAGATGAACGCGTTCACGGCCAAGGAGTACACGTGCTACTACGCGCGCGTGCTCGACACCGACCTGCCCCTCGCCATCGACGTCGTCTGCGACATGCTGACCGGCTCGCTGATCCTCGAAGAGGACGTCAACGTCGAGCGCGGCGCGATCCTCGAAGAGATCGCGATGACCGAGGACGACCCGGGCGACTGTGTGCACGACCTGTTCGCGCACACCATGTTCGGCGACAACGCCCTCGGCCGCCCCGTCCTCGGCACGGTCGACACGGTCAACGCCCTCACCGCCGACCGCATCCGCCGCTTCTACAAGAAGCACTACGACCCGACCCACCTCGTGGTCGCCTGTGCCGGCAACGTCGACCACAACAAGGTCGTACGACAGGTCCGCGCGGCCTTCGAGAAGGCGGGCGCCTTCAAGGACGCGGACGCGCAGCCCATCGACCCGCGCGACGGCCGCCGTGCGATCCGCACGGCCGGCAAGGTGGAGCTGCTCGCCCGCAAGACCGAACAGGCGCACGTCGTCCTCGGTATGCCCGGCCTGGCCCGCACGGACGACCGCCGCTGGGCCATGGGCGTGCTCAACACCGCCCTCGGCGGCGGCATGTCCTCCCGCCTCTTCCAGGAGGTCCGGGAGAAGCGCGGCCTGGCCTACAGCGTGTACTCGTACACCTCCGGCTTCGCCGACTGCGGCCTGTTCGGCGTCTACGCCGGCTGCCGGCCGAGCCAGGTGCACGACGTACTGAAGATCTGCCGGGACGAACTCGACCGCGTCGCCGCCGACGGTCTCTCCGACGAGGAGATCGGCCGCGCCATCGGCCAGCTCCAGGGCTCCACCGTCCTGGGTCTCGAGGACACGGGCGCGCTGATGAACCGTATCGGCAAGAGTGAGCTGTGCTGGGGTGAGCAGATGTCCGTGGACGACATGCTGGCCCGGATCGCGACGGTCTCTCCGGACGAGGTCCGGTCGGTGGCCCGCGACATCCTGGGACAGCGCCCGTCGCTGTCGGTCATCGGCCCGCTGAAGGACAAGCAGGCCTCTCGTCTGCACGACGCCGTCGCCTGAAAACCACCGGTTAGGAAGCAGGAACATGAGCAAGCTGCGCGTGGCAGTCCTGGGTGCCAGGGGCCGGATCGGGTCCGAGGCCGTACAGGCGGTCGAGGCCGCCGAGGACATGGAGCTGGTCGCCGCCCTCGGCCGGGGCGACAAGCTGGAGACGCTGGCGGAGACCGGCGCCCAGGTCGCCGTCGAACTGACCACCCCCGCCTCCGTCATGGGCAACCTCGACTTCTGCGTGCGCCACGGCATCCACGCCGTCGTCGGTACGACGGGCTGGACCGAGGAGCGCCTGGCGCAGCTGACGGGCTGGCTCGCCCAGTCCCCGGAGACGGGCGTGCTCATCGCGCCGAACTTCTCCATCGGCGCCGTGCTGACCATGAAGTTCGCGCAGCTCGCCGCTCCCTACTTCGAGTCGGTCGAGGTCGTCGAGCTGCACCACCCGAACAAGGTGGACGCCCCGTCGGGCACCGCCACGCGTACGGCCCAGCTCATCGCCGAGGCCCGCCGCCAGGCCGGTACGGCCCCGGCGCCGGACGCCACGGTCACCGCCCTGGACGGCGCCCGCGGCGCGAGCGTGGACGGCGTCCCCGTCCATGCCGTGCGCCTGCGCGGCCTCCTGGCCCACCAGGAGGTGCTGCTCGGTGGCGAGGGCGAGACGCTCACCATCCGCCACGACTCCCTGCACCACAGCAGCTTCATGCCGGGCATCCTGCTCGGCGCCCGCCGTGTGGTGTCGACTCCGGGCCTGACGTTCGGCCTGGAGCACTTCCTGGACCTGAGCTGAGCCCGAACACATCATGCGCGCGAAGATCACTTACTTCGTCACGGCCGCCGTCCTGGTCTTCTACTTCGTCCTGGTCGGCAGCCGCGGCGTCATGCTCATCCAGTCCGGCACGGTCCTCACCGTCACCTTCGGGGTCGCGGTGCTCATCCTGCCGGTCATCGGGCTGTGGTTCCTGTGGAAGAACACCCAGTTCGTCCGGAAGGCCAACCTGCTCGCCGCCGAACTCGACGCCGAGGGCGGTCTGCCCGTCGACGAGCTGAAGCGCACCCCGGGCGGCCGTATCGACCGTGACTCGGCCGACGAGGTGTTCTCCCGGCGCAAGGCCGAGACGGAGGCCGCTCCGGACGACTGGCGCAGCTGGTTCCGGCTCGCCGTCGCCTACCACGACGCCCGTGACACCCCGCGGGCCCGCAAGGCGATGCAGCGCGCCATCGCCCTGCACGAGGGCAAGACCCCCTCGTGGGTCTGAACCGGGGCCGCTCTCGCGGACCTGGCTGATCGTCGTCGGGGTTCCTCGGTCAGTCGTTGCGGTGGTCGGCGAAGTCGATAAATCGCTGATTGCGGTGGCCGGGACGCAGTGGTTGCTGCGGTCGGGCGGACGAACACCGCAACCGGGACCTCAAGCGCCGCGCCCGTACTCCGCTGCCCATGCCTCCACCGTGTCCGCCGCCCGGTCGAAGGCCGCGGGGCGGTTCAGGAAGTCCAGGCCGTGCGAGGTCAGCAGCGGCGGCGTGTCCGCGGGGGCCCGGTCCTTGCGTACGAGCGTCAGAGCCTGCCCCTGCACCGTGCGCGGCAGCCCCAGCCAGCGCACCGGCTGCTGCGCCGTGCGTACCGAGACCACGCGCTTCCAGGGCACCGTGCGCGTCAGCAGGAAGCTCACCTGGCGCAGCCCGTGCGCGCTCACCCACACGCCCATGCGCAGCAGCCGCAGCGCGGAGGCGATGACCGCCAGCGCCAGGGCGAGGACCACGCCGGCGGAGGACACCGAGCCGGTCAGGGCGATGAGGACCGCCCCGAACAGCACGAACGAGGAGAGCAGCAGCCCCAGGGCCGCTCCGCCCACCCGCCCGGGGCCGGGCCGGTAGGGACGCCGCCAGCGGTCGCGGTCGTCGTAGGGAAGCGGGCTCTCGGATGCCGCATCGAAGGTGCGGTCGGCCGTCAGGAAGGGCAGGGGCACGGCTGGTCCTCACTCATCCTTGCGTGGGCTGTGCCCGGTGAGGCTATCCGGCCGCGTTCCCGCTCACCACCTGTGGGCGGCCGGAAGGGTCAGCGCCCCTGCGAGGCCTGGGACTGCTCGGCCGGCGTACCGGACGGCGTGGCCAGGGCGGGCATGCCGAGGATCACTGAGCCGACGAGCCCGGCGACGATGGTGAGGCCCAGCAGCCAGCGCCCGGCCAGCTGGCCGGCGGACGACCGCTGACGCGGTGGGGGAGTGACATTGCTGCGGAACCTGTCCGCGTCGGCCAGGAAGGCGAAGGGCACGGGCTCACGCCGCCGGAACATGGGGGTGCGCTCTCCTCTCGGGATCGAACATGTGGTGCTCATCGGTACAGACGCTCCAGTGACACAAAAGGTGCCCATGTCCGAAGAAATCCGCGGCAAGGTCACAGTTCGGGTCTGTCAGAGGTCCCCCGTACAGTGGGCGCGAACCTCAAGAAGTGATGGGAAGGACCCCCGTGACCACCCCCGAGTCGCTCACCCTGCGCAGTGACGTCACCGTCGAGCTCGTGAAGTCCAGTGCTTCGGATGCCGACGTCCTCTTCGCCGCCCGCGTCTCCACGCTCGGCGAGCAGTCCCTGGACGAGCTGAACAAGGACCCCGAGCGCTCGAAGGGCCTGATCAACTACCTGATGCGCGACCGGCACGGAAGCCCGTTCGAGCACAACTCGATGACCTTCTTCATCAGCGCCCCGATCTTCGTCTTCCGTGAGTTCATGCGGCACCGGGTGGGCTGGTCGTACAACGAGGAGTCGGGCCGCTACCGGGAGCTGGAGCCCGTCTTCTACGTCCCCGACGAGTCCCGCAAGCTCGTGCAGGAGGGCCGCCCGGGCAAGTACGTCTTCGTCGAGGGCACCCCGGCCCAGCACGAGACGGTGCGCAGCACCCTCCAGGAGTCCTACGAGCACGCCTACGCGGCCTACCAGAAGCTCCTCGCCGAGGGAGTCGCCCGCGAGGTGGCCCGCGCGGCGCTCCCCGTCGGCCTCTTCTCCTCCATGTACGCCACCTGCAACGCCCGCTCCCTGATGCACTTCCTCGGCCTGCGCACCCAGCACGAGCTGGCCAAGGTGCCGTCCTTCCCGCAGCGGGAGATCGAGATGGTCGGCGAGAAGATGGAGGCGGAGTGGGCGAGGCTCATGCCGCTCACCCACGCCGCCTTCAATACGAACGGCCGTGTGGCCCCATAACGAAGCTCTGTTCCCCCAAGCGGAACGGATGTACGGATCAGCCAGGCGAAGTGTCCGTATTGCGGCATTTGGAGAAGTTCATCTAGCCTGATCAAACGGACCCGGCACTGCTTGAACCCCCGAGCAGGCAGTGCCGGGTTCCATATTTGTCCTGACTTTCCCGGTACCCCGAGGGCAGACCACGTATGGAGCACCGAGTAGCGTGTTACCCATGGCTCCGACCTCGACTCCGCAGACCCCCTTCGGGCGGGTCCTCACCGCCATGGTCACGCCCTTCACGGCGGACGGCGCACTCGACCTCGACGGCGCGCAGCGACTCGCCGCCCACCTGGTGGACGCAGGCAATGACGGCCTGATCATCAACGGCACCACCGGCGAGTCCCCCACCACCAGCGACGCGGAGAAATCGGACCTGGTACGAGCCGTACTGGACGCGGTCGGCGACCGCGCCCACATCGTGGCCGGTGTCGGCACCAACGACACCCACCACAGCATCGAACTGGCCCGCGAGGCCGAGCGCGCCGGCGCACACGGCCTGCTGGTCGTGACGCCGTACTACAACAAGCCTCCGCAGGAGGGCCTGTACCGGCACTTCACGGCCGTCGCGGACACCACCGGGCTTCCGGTCATGCTCTACGACATCCCCGGCCGCAGCGGCGTCCCGGTCAACACCGAAACGCTCGTCCGGCTCGCGGAGCACCCCCGGATCGTCGCCAACAAGGACGCCAAGGGCGACCTCGGCCGCGCCAGCTGGGCCATCGCCCAGTCCGGCCTGGCCTGGTACTCCGGCGACGACATGCTGAACCTGCCCCTGCTGTCCGTGGGCGCGGTCGGCTTCGTCTCGGTCGTCGGCCATGTCGTCACCCCGGACCTGCGCGCCCTCGTCGACGCGTACACATCGGGTGACGTCGTCAAGGCCACCGAGATCCACCAGAAGCTGCTCCCGGTCTACACCGGCATGTTCCGCACCCAGGGCGTCATGACCACCAAGGCCGCGCTCGGCCTCCAGGGACTGCCCGCAGGCCCCCTGCGCGCGCCCATGGTCGAATGCTCGCCCGAGGAGATCGCCCAGCTCAAGATCGATCTTGCCGCCGGCGGGGTACAGCTCTGACAACAGACTTGGCACCACCCGAGCTTCACAACTGAAGAGACAACCGCATACGCGGGCCACCGGTGCCCGCACCCCACAACGACAACTGCTTCTGCACGAACGTCATGCGCGCCACGTGCCCGGCCGGTACGTGGCGCGCATGGTGAGGAGAGTCTTTTGAGTCATCCGCATCCTGAACTCGGCCCGCCCCCGCCGCTCCCCGAGGGCGGCCTGAGGGTCACCCCGCTCGGCGGTCTCGGTGAGATCGGCCGGAACATGACGGTCTTCGAGTACGGCGGCCGTCTGCTGATCGTCGACTGCGGAGTGCTCTTCCCCGAGGAGGAGCAGCCCGGAATCGACCTGATCCTGCCGGACTTCTCGTCCATCCGGGACCGCCTCGACGACATCGAGGGCATCGTCCTCACGCATGGCCACGAGGACCACATCGGTGGCGTCCCCTTCCTGCTCCGCGAGAAGCCGGACATCCCGCTGATCGGCTCCAAGCTGACCCTCGCCCTCATCGAGGCCAAGCTCCAGGAGCACCGGATCCGCCCGTACACCCTTGAGGTGGCGGAGGGGAACCGGGAGCGCGTCGGCCCCTTCGACTGCGAGTTCATCGCGGTCAACCACTCGATCCCGGACGCCCTGGCGGTCGCCATCCGCACCCCCGCCGGCATGGTGGTGCACACCGGCGACTTCAAGATGGACCAGCTCCCGCTGGACAACCGCCTCACCGACCTGCACGCGTTCGCCCGGCTCAGCGAGGAGGGCATCGACCTCCTTCTCGCCGACTCGACGAACGCCGAGGTCCCGGGCTTCGTCCCGCCCGAACGCGACATCTCCAACGTCCTGCGCCAGGTCTTCGCCGGTGCCCGCAAGCGGATCATCGTGGCGAGCTTCGCCAGCCACGTCCACCGCATTCAGCAGATCCTGGACGCGGCGCACGAGTACGGCCGCCGGGTCGCCTTCGTCGGCCGCTCCATGGTCCGCAACATGGGCATCGCCCGCGACCTCGGCTACCTGAAGGTCCCGCCGGGCCTGGTGGTCGACGTCAAGACGCTGGACGACCTGCCCGACAGCCAGGTGGTCCTGGTCTGCACGGGCTCCCAGGGCGAGCCGATGGCGGCCCTGTCCCGTATGGCCAACCGCGATCACCAGATCCGCATCGTCGACGGCGACACGGTCATCCTGGCCTCGTCCCTCATCCCCGGAAACGAGAACGCGGTCTACCGCGTGATCAACGGCCTGACCCGCTGGGGCGCCAACGTCGTCCACAAGGGCAACGCCAAGGTGCACGTTTCCGGTCACGCCTCCGCGGGCGAGCTGCTGTACTTCTACAACATCTGCCGCCCGAGGAACCTCATGCCGGTCCACGGTGAATGGCGGCATCTTCGCGCCAACGCCGAACTGGGCGCCATGACGGGTGTTCCGCACGACCGCATCGTCATCGCCGAGGACGGCGTGGCCGTCGACCTGGTCGAGGGCAAGGCGAAGATCTCGGGCAAGGTCCAGGCGGGCTACGTCTACGTCGATGGACTCTCCGTCGGCGATGTGGGCGAGCCGGCCCTGAAGGACCGCAAGATCCTCGGTGACGAGGGCATCATCTCGGTCTTCGTGGTCGTGGACTCCTCGACCGGCAAGATCACGGGTGGCCCGCATGTCCAGGCCCGCGGTTCCGGCATCGAGGACGCGGCCTTCGCCGACGTCATCCCGAAGATCACGGAGGTCCTGGAGCGCTCGGCCCAGGACGGCGTCGTCGAGCCTCACCAGCTGCAGCAACTCATTCGGCGTACTCTCGGCAAGTGGGTCTCAGACGCGTATCGCCGCAGGCCAATGATCCTGCCGGTCGTGGTGGAGGTCTGACACCCCGTCCGCGTGAACTGGGAGCGGGGCGCCTCGATTTGCATCGGGGCGCCCCGCTCCAGTACGTTTACGGCTCCGCCCGACCGGGAACCCCAGTGCTTCATGTGCTGGACCACGGTGCCCCGGAGCGGGTGGGAATTCCGACTCAGAACTTCTGATAAAGTCGGAACCGCCGGAAAGGGAAACGCGAGAGCGGCAACCTGGAAAGCACCGAGGAAATCGGATCGAGAAAAGATCTGATAGAGTCGGAAACACCGAAGGGAAGCCCGGAGGAAAGCCCGAGAGGGTGAGT
>NZ_JBIWPP010000012.1:0-242011 GCF_044768335.1 Streptomyces sp. NPDC101151
TCACGAACTCGGTCGTACCGATACCGAAAGCGCCGACGGCCAGAGCGAGCAGGGCCAGGGGCATGAAGGGCCTGTGCCTTTCAGGGGAGAGCGGAGTTCCGTCCAGTTTATGTTCAGCTACGGAACAAAATCTCCCGGGCCCACTGTTCCGACGGGTTACGAGGACGTGTCCAGCTTCACACGGGCAGCCACCGGAAGATGGTCGCTGTTGGTGCGCGGCAGGGTCCAGGAGCTCTCCGGCTCGACGCCCTTGACCATGATCTGGTCGATCCGCGCCATCGGGAACGAGGCCGGCCAGCTGAAGCCGAAACCGCTGCCCACCGCGCCCTGCGTGGAGCGCAGCTGCGAGGTGACGGCGTTGAGCGAGCGGTCGTTCATCGTACCGTTCAGGTCGCCGAGCAGTACGACCCGCTGCAGCGGCTCGTCGGCGATCGCCTCGCCGAGCGCGTCGGCGCTCTTGTCGCGCTGCCGGGCGGTGAACCCGGCCTCCATCTTCACCCGCACCGAGGGCATATGGGCGACATAGACCGCGATCGGGCCCTTGGGGGTCGTCACGGTCGCGCGCATCGCCCGCTTCCAGCCGAGCTTGATGTCGACGGCCTCGACGCCGGTCATCGGGTACTTGCTCCACAGGCCGACCGTGCCGACGACCGCGTGGTACTTGTACGTCGACGCGAGCGCGTTCTCGTAGACCGGGGCGGAGGAGGCGGGCAGTTCCTCCAGGGCGAGCAGGTCCGCTCCCGAGGAGGCGACGTCCCGGGCGGTCGCGCCCGGGTCGGGGTTGTCGGCGTTCACGTTGTGGGTGGCCACCATCAGGTCGCCGCCGCTGCCCGTCTTGTCGGTGAGCAGTCCGCCGAAGAGGTTCAGCCACACGATCGCCGGGAGCAGGACCGTGATCAGGGCGGTGGCCGACTTCCGGAGCACACCGAGGACCAGCAGCACCGGGACGGCCACGCCCAGCCAGGGCAGGAAGGTCTCCGTGAGACTGCCGAGGTTGCCCACCCGGTTGGGGATGTGCGAGTGGAGCAGCATCACCAGCGCGAGCAGCAGCGCGAGCACGCCGAGGACCGTGCCCCGGCGCCAGATGCGCGGATCGCCGCGCCAGCCGTCGAACAGGCGGTGCATCAGGCGCCGAAGCCGGGATCCTGGTCGCTCGGGCCCCGAGCCGCCGTTGTCCGTCTCCGTCATGTACGCCTGCTGCGCCATACCGTCTGCCTCACTGCCTGCCGTGCACACCGTCGTTCCCCTGTGTTCATCCGACCCTAGGGGATGATCGGCTCCGTTCCCGCCGTCCCATGACGGCCGTACGGAAGACGAGGACGAAGAAGGCGGGGCAGGGAGTTCCGGTTACCCCCGGGACGGACGGGGTCTGTGACGAAACGCGCACATACGTGCTACGAGGCTGTTGAGCTGACGGGTCGTAGGCCCGCCAGAACCGTGTCGACGATCTGCTCGGAGAGGCCCTCGGGCAGGTCGGCGTCGGGGCGCAGCACGGCGCGGACGAGGATCGGGCCGACGAACATGTCGTTCGCCAGTTCCACATCGACGTCCGGCCTGAGTTCGCCGTTGCGCTGCCCGCGCCGCAGCACCTCGAGAGCGAGCTTGCGCCGGGGCACTATGACTCTCTCGTGGTACGCGACCCAGATCCTGGGGCTGCTCTTCATCTGCGCGTGGGCGTTGTGCAGGAGCGCCGACGAGCGGCTGGCAAGTCCTCGCTGACGCAGGGACTCCAGCATGACGACGAGGTCGTCGCGCATGGAGGTGCCGGGGAGTTCGGGGTCCGGCGGCTCGGCCGCGCGTACGACGTCGAGGAACAGCTCCTCCTTGCCGCTCCAGCGGCGGTAGATCGTGGCCTTGCCGACGCCGGCCGTGCGCGCGACACGCTCGATGGAGAGCTCGGCGAGGGGCACGCCCTCCTCCAGGAGCTTCATCACGCCTTCGATGATGGCGTTCTCCACGGCCTCGCTGCGGGGCCGGCCCCGCGCGGGGCCGGCCGGTCGCGTCCGGCTGTCGGCAAGACTCACGTCGTCCGTCCTTTCGGTGTGCTGCGGAGATTGTCCCGCAGCGGCCTCCGTCCCCCGTGGAGCCGCGGTCGTATGTCAGTCCGACGCCGCGACCAACTCCGGTTCCTTCTCCCCCCGCTGACCGGCCGGCGGCTTGCCCGGCAGGAAGAGTGCCACCACCACGGCACCGACGAGCGCGACGCCCGTACCGCACAGGGCGGTGATGTGCATGGCGTGCAGGAAGGCGTCGTTGGCGGGGGTGACCAGGGCCCGGCCCTGCGGACCGAGCTTCTCGGCGACGCCGAGGGTGGCCTCGATGGACTCTCCCGCGGTGTCCCGCAGGCCCGAAGGCAGCAGGCCGAGCTTGCCCTCGATGCCGTTGCGGTAGGCGGCGGAGAGCACCGAGCCGAGGACGGCGATGCCGAGGGCGCCGCCGACCTGACGGAAGGTGTTGCTGAGCGCGGAGGCGGAGCCGGCCTTCTCGCGGGGCAGGGCCTGCATGATGACGACGGAGGTCGGCGTCATGATGTGCGCCATGCCGGTGCCCATGAGGAAGAAGACGACTTCCAGCAGCCAGATCGGGGTGTCGGCCTCGAAGGTGGCGAACGCGGCCAGCGTCACCGCGATCAGCAGCATGCCCGCGGTGGTCGTGGCCTTGTTGCCGAACCGGTCGACCAGCAGCCGGGCGCGCGGCGCGAAGATCATCTGCGCGGCGGCCAGCGGCAGCATCAGCAGGCCGGACTGCAGCGGCGAGTAGCCGCGTACGCTCTGGGTGTAGAAGACGCCGAAGAACGTGACGCCCATCAGCGCGAAGAAGACCAGCGCGATGGCGCTCATGGCGGCCGAGAAGACCTTGTTCTTGAAGTACGTGACGTCCAGCGACGGGTGGTCGCTGCGCTTCTCGAAGACGACGAAGCCGGCCAGGACGGCGAGACCGGCGACGATGGTCGCCACCACCTTGGCGTCGGTGAAGTCGGCCAGCTCGCCACCCTTGATGATGCCGTAGACCAGCAGGATCAGGCCGACGACGGACAGGACCACGCCGACGGGGTCGAGACGGCCGGGCTTCGGGTCGCGCGAGTCGGGCACGAGCCACACCATCAGGGCGAGCGCGATGAGCACGATCGGAACGTTGATCAGAAAGACCGAGCCCCACCAGAAGTGGTCGAGGAGCGCGCCGCCGGTGATCGGGCCGATGGCGATGGCGAGGCCGACGCCGCCGGCCCAGATGCCGATGGCCTTGGGCTGCTCCTCGCGCTCGAAGACGTTCATCAGTACGGCGAGGGTGGCGGGCATCACGAAGGCGGCACCGAGGGCCATCAGGGCGCGGTAGGCGATCAGCTGGCCCGGGGAGCCGGACTCGGCGGCCAGGGCCGAGCCGACACCGAACACGACGAGGCCGCCGAGCAGGACCTTCTTGCGGCCGAGACGGTCGCCGACGAGACCTGCGGTGAACAGCAGCCCGGCGAAGACGAGGGTGTAGGCGTTGATCGCCCACTCGATCTCGCTCTGGGTCGCGCCGAGGCCGGTGGGCGCCGGGGTGGAGATGGTCTTGATGGCAACGTTCAGGATCGAGTTGTCGAGCACGACGATGAGCAGGCTCAGCATCAGCACGCCGAGTATCGCCCAGCGGCGCCGGTGCACGGCTTCCGGTATCCGGGAGGCAGGGACGGAACTTGTCATGTGTTCGACCCTAGGTCCATTTCAATACGGCACCGTCTCGTATCTGAATTCCTTTACCGAGGCCTTACACAGCGGGCCCGCGGCCACCGCTCCGCACGGCACGGGCGCACGCCGAAGGGATCACAGGGGGTCCCCCTGGCCCTCGCCGGCACGAGGTGCCACCATGGAGGCGATCCGGGGACGCCGTCAGGGCGCCTCGAGATGACTGAAGGAGCCGTTGCCATGACGCAGCTTTCGGCTGCCCAGAACAAGCCTTCCGACGGCAGCAAGGCGCTGTACGGGGGGAAGGGCACTCGCCGCATCACCGTCCGCGACATCGCCCTCGCCAAGGAGCGGGGCGAGAAGTGGCCCATGCTCACCGCCTACGACGCGATGACCGCGTCCGTCTTCGACGAGGCCGGGATCCCGGTGATCCTGGTCGGCGACTCGGCGGGCAACTGTCACCTCGGGTACGAGACCACCGTGCCCGTCACCCTCGACGAGATGACCATGCTCTCGGCGGCCGTCGTACGCGGCACGCAGCGCTCCCTGATCGTCGGCGACCTCCCCTTCGGTTCCTACCAGGAGGGACCGGTGCAGGCGCTGCGCTCGGCGACCCGGCTGGTGAAGGAGGCCGGGGTCGGCGCGGTCAAGCTGGAGGGCGGCGAGCGGTCGCACGAGCAGATCCGGCTGCTGGTGGAGTCCGGCATCCCGGTGATGGCGCACATCGGCCTGACCCCGCAGTCCGTCAACGCGATGGGCTACCGCGTGCAGGGACGCGGCGAGGAGGCGGCGCAGCAGCTGCTGCGCGACGCCAAGGCCGTGCAGGACGCGGGCGCGTTCGCCGTCGTGCTGGAGCTGGTTCCGGCGGAACTGGCGGCCGAGGTGACGCGGGTGCTGCACATTCCCACCGTCGGCATCGGTGCCGGGCCCGAGACGGATGCGCAGGTGCTGGTGTGGACCGACATGCTGGGGCTGACGCCTGGGCGGGTGCCCAAGTTCGTCAAGAAGTACGCCGACCTGCGTGAGGTCATGGGGAACGCGGTGAAGGAGTTCGCCGAGGATGTCGTCGGCGGAACGTTCCCGCTCGAGGAGCACTCCGTCCACTGATCGCTGCCGCTTGAGCCATCGCCGCACCACGGACGGCCCGCCGATCATCCCCCGTCGGCGGGCCGTCCCCCTTTTTCTGTGCCGAACCGGCGCCCTGTGCCGAACCGGCGCCGCTCTCGTCTCTTCCGCCTGCACCGGCGCCGCTCTCGCGTCCGTCGGTGGTGTCGGCAGTCCGTCGGGCGGTGTCGGTCGGCTGTCGGTGGTTTGTCGGTGGGGGCTGGCATCGTCGTGGGCATGACGCGAATCGATGACATCTCCGCCGGCGGGCGGCCCGCCGTGAGCGTGCGGGGACTGGTCAAGCACTACGGCGAGACCAAGGCACTGGACGGGGTCGACCTGGACGTGCGGGAGGGCACCGTGATGGGGGTGCTCGGGCCGAACGGGGCCGGGAAGACCACCCTCGTGCGGATCCTGTCCACCCTGCTCGCGCCGGACGCCGGGCAGGCCACCGTGGCCGGGTACGACGTCGTACGGCAGCCACGGCAGCTGCGCCGGGTGATAGGCCTGACCGGACAGTACGCCTCGGTGGACGAGAAGCTGCCCGGCTGGGAGAACCTGTACATGATCGGGCGGCTGCTCGACCTCCCCCGCAAGGACGCCCGCGCCCGCGCCGACCAACTGCTGGAGCGGTTCTCGCTGACGGAGGCCGCGAGGCGCCCGGCGAGCACGTACTCCGGGGGCATGCGGCGGCGGCTGGACCTGGCCGCCTCGATGATCGGACGGCCGGCCGTCCTGTACCTCGACGAGCCGACCACCGGGCTCGACCCGCGCACCCGCAACGAGGTGTGGGACGAGGTGAAGACCATGGTCGGTGAGGGGGTCACCGTCCTGCTCACCACCCAGTACATGGAGGAGGCCGAGCAGCTCGCCTCCGAGCTGACCGTCGTGGACCGCGGCAAGGTCATCGCGAGCGGCGGCATCGAGGAGCTGAAGGCCAAGGTCGGCGGACGCACCCTGCGGGTGCGGCCGGTGGACCCGCTGCAGCTGCGCCCGCTCGCCGACATGCTGGACGATCTGGGCATCACCGGTCTCGCGACCACCACCGTGGACACCGAGACCGGGACCCTGCTGGTGCCGGTCCTCAGCGACGAGCAGCTGACCGCCGTGGTCGGCGCCGTCACCGCGCGCGGCATCACCATCTCCGCCATCAGCACCGAACTGCCCAGCCTGGACGAGGTGTTCCTGTCCCTGACCGGCCACCGTGCTGGTGCCCCGCAGGACACCGAGACCGCCGATTCCCGCGAAGAGGTCGCCGCATGAGCGCCCACCCGTCACCCACCGCCACCCTGAACGAGACGCTTCACGCGACCCCTTCGCACCCTGTCACGTCGGCCGACGCCCGTATCCCGCTGCGCGGCCATCTGCGGCACACCGGCGCGCTCATCCGGCGCAATCTGCTGTGGATCCGTCAGGACCCCGAGTCGATGTTCGACGCGCTGCTGATGCCGATCGTGTTCACCCTGCTGTTCGTGTATGTCTTCGGCGGCTCGATCGGGCAGGCCCTGGGCGGCGGCCAGAACGGCTACGTGCAGTACGTGATCCCGGGCATGATCGCGATGATGAGCATGACCCTGTCCCAGGGTGTCGGTACCGGGTTCAGCCAGGACTTCAACTCCGGTGTCATGGACCGCTTCCGGACCCTGCCGATCGGGCGTGGCTCGGTGCTGTTCGCGAAGATCACGGTGGAACTGACGCGGATGCTGTTCGCGACGGCCGTGCTGATGGTCGTCGCCGTCCTGGTCGGTTTCGACATCACCAACTGGCCCGGCCTGTTCGCGACCGTCGGCCTGTCCGCGCTGTTCGCCTCGTCGATCATGTGGGTGTTCCTCACCCTCGGCGTCATCCTGAAGAACGCGCAGTCGGTGCAGGCGATGGGCTTCCTGGTGCTGTTCCCGCTCCAGTTCGGCTCGTCCATCTTCGCCCCGACCAAGTCCATGCCGGGCTGGCTGCAGCACTTCACCGACTACAACCCGCTGTCCACGCTCGCCGACGCGGCGCGCGGACTGATGATCGGCGGCCCGGTCGCCCACGACCTGTGGGTGACGATCGGCTGGTCGGTGGCGATCACCGCGGTGATGGCGCCGGTCGCGATCCACAAGTTCCGTACGAAGACCTGACGTTCACCGGGGTCAGACCAGGGCGGTGGCCTCCACGAGGGAGAGGCCGCCGCCCTCGGCGTACGCGGCCGTGTACGCGGAGCCGTCGAGCGTCTCCCGGATCCGGGACTCGGTGAGCTCGTACACCCGGCGCTCCATGCCGGAGGAGAGATGCCCCTCCGGCAGCAGGGCCTCGGCGGCGGCCAGGCAGCGGGCGGCGTCCCTGGCACGGGTGCCGCCGTCGGCGCCGGCCATCGCCATCGCCGCGATGGTGAGGCAGACGGACGGGAGATGCGGGGTGACGACCCGGGACAACGGGTCCTCGGCGAGCCTCAGTGCCCTGCGGGCGCGGGCCAGGCCTTCCTCCGACCGGCGGTCCAGGCTGTCCAGCCAGGCCTCCTGGGCGAGGATCATGACGTCGAAGACGACGAAGTAGTTGATCTTGAATTCCTCCCGCAGCAGCCGCAGCTGCTCGCGCGCCTCGGCGGTGCGGGCGGTCACACCCAGCCAGCAGGCGAGGAAGAGCCGGGCGGCCGGCATCGACTCGTTGGCGATGCCTTCCTGGCGGGCGATGACGTCACGCAGCATCCGCTCGCCGCGCTCGAGTTCGCCCGCCTCCATGAGCACGCTGCCGAGCCGGGCGCGGAGCAGGGCCATCTGGGCGCGGGCACCGAGGCGCTCGGCGTGCTCTATCGCCGCCTCGTAGTCGGCGGCCGCCTCCTGGTAGGCGCCCCTGCGTTCGTGGGCCTCGCCGCGCGCGGACAGCGCCTCCGCGGCGCCCCACTCGTCGCCGAGGCGGCGGTAGATGTCCAGGCTCTCGTCGGCGTCGCGGGAGGCGTCGTTCGCCCAGGCGGAGCGGTTGGCGAGCAGGTTGGCGCGCATCTGCAGGGCGCCGGCCAGTTCCCAGTCGTAGCCGGGGGTGTCCCGGCAGGTCCGCACGGTGGCGTCGATGACCTCGCGCACCCGGTCACCGCCGCTGGTCAGCATCTCGGCGAAGAACCACATCATGCCCGGGACGCGGCAGGTCTGCGGCAGGCCGGGCTCGTAGACCCGGGCGATGACGCGCAGCCTGGCCTGTGCCTCGGGGGTCGCCCAGACCTCCGTGTCGGTGTCCAGGGTGGCGAGATGGACACCGCGCCGGGCCTCGGCGAGGAGTTCGCCGGTGAGCGGGGGCGGGCTGTCGGTGCAGCGCCGCAGGACCGGGCGGGCGGGGCGGGCCGGCTCGGCGAAGGGGTCGGGACCGAGGGCCATGACCTCCCGGCACCAGGTGCGGCACTCGCTGCGCAGGTCGCGCATCTGCCAGTACCAGACCAGGGACAGCACCAGGCTGAGCCCCTCCTGCTCGTCGCCGAGGGCGACGGCGTGCCGCAGGGCGGTGCGCAGGTTCTCGTACTCCCGCTGGAACCGGTCGATGGCGGCACGCTGGTCGGGGCCGCGCAGCAACGGGTCGGTGGTGCGGGCGAGTTCGCGGTAGTACGTGAGATGGGCGCGCTCGGCCTCGGCCCGGCGCCCGGACTCGTCCAGCCGTTCGCCCGCGTATTCGGCGACGGTCTCCAGCAGCCGGTAGCGCATCCCGCCGTCGGCCTCCGGGCCCACTGCCGGGGCGGCCACCACCAGGGACTTGTCGACCAGGGAGCCGAGCGCGTCCAGGGCGGCGGGGCCGCACACGGCCTCGGCGGCGGCCAGGTCGCAGCCGCCGGCGAAGACCGACAGACGGGAGAGGACATCGCGTTCGTCCTCGCCGAGCAGGTCCCAGGACCAGTCCACGACGGCGCGCAGCGTCTGTTGGCGGGGCAGCACGGTGCGGCTGCCGCTGGTGAGCAGCCGGAAGCGGTCGTCC
Organism: Streptomyces sp. NPDC101151; assembly: GCF_044768335.1. Lineage (NCBI taxonomy): Bacteria > Bacillati > Actinomycetota > Actinomycetes > Kitasatosporales > Streptomycetaceae > Streptomyces > Streptomyces sp. NPDC101151. Next base: position 8,712 of record NZ_JBIWPP010000012.1, read on the forward strand.
AGCCGCCCGGCCAGCTGGCGGGGCGTCAGCAGGCGCAGTCGGGCGGCGGCCAGTTCGATCGCCAGGGGCAGTCCGTCGAGCCGGCGGCAGATCTCGGCACACGCCTCGGGGTCGTCCTCGATCCGGAATCCGGGCCGGGCCGCCGCGCCCCGGTCGGCGAGCAGCCGCAGGGCGACCGGCTCGGGCAGTGGTTCCACGGGGCGCACCAGCTCACCCGGCACACCGAGCGGTTCACGGCTGGTGGCCAGCACGGTCAGCTCCGGGCAACGGGCCAGCAGCTGCTCGGTCAGACGGGCGGCCGCCTCGACGACGTGCTCGCAGTTGTCGAGGACGAGCAGCATCCGGCGCCGGGCGCAGTGCTCCACGAGCCGCTCGACCGGGTCGCCGTGCCGGTCGGCGCCCGCGCGTATGGTCTCGACGCCGGCGCCGTGCAGCACGGTCTCGCGGGCGCCGATCGCGGTCAGCACGGCCTGCGGTACGGCGGCCGGGTCGTCCAGGGGCGCCAGTTCGGCCAGCCACACGCCGTCCCGTGCGGTGTGTCCTGCCGCCTCGGCGGCCTCCTGGGACAGCCGGGTCTTGCCGGCCCCGCCCGGCCCGAGCAGGGTGACCAGCCGGGCCGCCGTGAGATCGGCGCCGATGGCCGCGATGTCGCTCTCCCGGCCGACGAATGAGGTGAGCCGGACGGGCAGGTTGCCGAGGGCGGCGGACGGCTCGGGGTGCGGCTCCTGCGCGGTCTCGGTCAGCAACTCGGCGTGCAGGGCGCGCAGTTCGGTCCCAGGGTCGGAACCGAGCCGGTCGGCGAGCAGCTGTCGTACGTCGTCGTAGGCGGCCAGTGCCTGGGCCGGGCGGCCCACGTCGCGCAGGGCGCGCAGCCGCAGCGCCTGGAGCGGCTCGTCCAGGGGGTGGCCGTCGCACAGCGCGGCCAGCTCGGGCAGGGACTGCTCGGCGTGGCCGAGGGCGAGGGCGGCGGTGTGCCGGGCACGCAGCGCGTCCAGCCTGCGGGTCTCCCAGCGGGCGGCCTCGGCGGTGCGGTCGGGCAGGTCCACGAGCGCGGGGCCGCGCCACAGGGCGAGTGCGTCGTCCAGGACCACGGCGGCCTTGGCCGGGTCGCCGTCCGCCAGGGCGCGCAGTCCCTCGCCGGTCAGCCGGTCGAAGCGGGTGAGGTCGACGTCGTCGGGGGCGGCGGCGAGCCGGTAGCCGCCCTCGGCCGAGGCGACCGCGTCGGCGCCGAGCACCCTGCGCAGCCGGCCGACCAGCGCCTGCAGCGCGCCCGTGGCGTCGGCGGGCGGCTGTGCACCCCACACCTCGTCCACCAGCAGGTCGGTCGGGACGGTCCGGCCGGACCGCAGCGCGAGGATGCTCAGCAGGGCACGCAGTCGCGCTCCGCCGAGCGGGACGGGCGTGCCGTCGGGGCGGAGTGCCTGGGTGGGGCCGAGGAGGCGATAGCGCACGAGGTCCATTGTCTCCGGAGCGGTCAGGACCGGTCACGGGGCCGGTGCGGTGTGGCGTCCGGGACCTCCAGGGTGACGAGGACGCCGACGGCACGGCGGACTCGGTACGGCACCTGCCGCGGTGCCTGCTCTTCGTCCTCGAACTCCTCGAACCACTTCGGACAGCTGTCGACGGGCTCCAGGACCGGCGCTCCGGGGCCCGGTTCGAGTCTGCGCCCGGTTCCCCGGACGACCAGCGTGCCGGGCTCCGCGGCGGCGGGTTCGACGGCGAGCGGGTCACGGTGGGCCAGATACTCCTGGTGCACCAGGTCGATGGAGCGCACACGGCCGGCCGTCTCCCGGTCGGGGCCGCCGTGGTTCTCCACCCAGGCCCGGGCGCCGTAGCAGTGCCCGTCCCGCAGTTGTTCCTCGTCGAGGGCGACCAGGCGCCAGCCCACCTCGTCGCCCACCGAGAAGGGCTCGCCGCAGCACCCCATCTGCCAGTCCTCGTAGAACACCCTCATCCGTGCCATTCCCCCACCCTCCAGGAACCGGACGGCCACCGCGAGACGTTTCCCCCGCGAGTCCCCGGCCGGTACGGTCGGCCTCCCGACCGTACCCGCCCGCAGGAGCAGCCCATGACGACCGTCACCACCCGCCACGGCGAGCGCCGGATCAGCCCGGTGTTCGTCGGGATCCTGGCCGTAACGGCGGTGACCGGCTGGGCCACGTGGACGGGGTTCGCCGAGCAGCCGGGGCTCGCGGTGTTCCTGTTCGTGACGGCGGCCTGGATCGTCTCCCTGTGCCTGCACGAGTACGCGCATGCTCGCACCGCCCTGCACAGCGGGGACATCTCGGTCGGCGCGAAGGGCTATCTCACGCTGAACCCGCTGAAGTACACGCACGCGCTGCTGAGCATCGTGCTTCCGGTGGTGTTCGTGATCATGGGCGGAATCGGTCTGCCGGGCGGCGCGGTGTTCATCGAACGCAACCGCATCAAGGGCCGCTGGCGGCACAGCATGATCTCGGCGGCGGGCCCGCTGACGAACGTACTGTTCGCGGCGGTGTGCACGGCACCGTTCTGGCTGCACGCCCTGGACGGCGTGCCCCGCGACTTCCGGTACGCGCTGGCGTTCCTGGCGCTGCTGCAGGTGACGGCCGCGCTCCTGAACTTCCTGCCGGTGCCGGGCCTGGACGGCTACGGGGTGATCGAGCCGTGGCTGTCGTACAACGTGAAGCGGCAGGTGGAGCCGTTCGCGCCGTTCGGGCTGCTGTTCGTTTTCGCGCTGCTGTGGGTGCCGTCGGTGAACAGTGTCTTCTTCGACGCGATCGACGCGATCATGCGCGGCCTGGGCGTCGACGACTTCTCCCGCGCCTGCGGCCAGGAGATCTACCGCTTCTGGCGCGACACCCCGGAGGTGTGCACGTTCAGCCCGTGACCGACGTGCCCTGTGCCGCGGCGGCCCGGCCGCGCTTGACGTAGTACCAGGTCATGTTGGACGACAGGCCCGCCAGCAGCACCCAGACGATCCCCAGCCAGCTGCCCTGGACGAACGAGACGATCGCCGCGGCGACGGCGAGGACGCAGACGACGAGGGTGTAGAGGGCGAGTCGCCGGGTCGGGGCGGGCGGGGGCAGGAGGGGCATGGGTCGGCTCCTTGCGGGGGACACTGCTACGACGACAGTGTCCCCCATGCGCTCATACGTCGGTGACGCGGAGCCCGGCGTGCGCCTTGTACCGGCGGTTGACGGAGATCAGGTTCGCGACCAGCGACTCGACCTGGTGGGCGTTGCGCAGGCGGCCCGCGAAGACGCCGCGCATGCCGGGGATGCGCCCGGCGAGCGCCTGGACCGTCTCCACGTCGGCGCGCGCCTCGCCCAGCACCATCACATCGGTGTCGATCTCCTCGATCTCCGGGTCCTGGAGCAGCACGGCCGACAGGTGGTGGAAGGCGGCGGCGACCCGGGAGTCGGGCAGCAGGGCGGCTGCCTGCTGGGCGGCGCTGCCCTCCTCGGGCCTGAGGGCGTAGGCGCCCTGCTTGTCGAAGCCGAGCGGGTTCACGCAGTCGACGACGAGCTTGCCGGCCAGCTCCTCGCGCAGGGACTCCAGTGTCTTGCCGTGGCCGTCCCACGGCACGGCGACGATCACGATGTCGCTGCGGCGCGCGGTCTCGGCGTTGTCGGCGCCCTCGACGCCGTACCCCAGCTCCTCGGCGGCGGCCTGCGCGCGCTCGGTGGCTCGCGAGCCGATGATCACCTTCTGGCCGGACCGGGCGAGCCGGTAGGCGAGGCCCTTGCCCTGCGGGCCGGTGCCGCCGAGCACGCCGACGACGAGTCCGGAGACGTCGGGCAGGTCCCAGGGGTCCTTGGCGGGGGCCTTCGCGGGAGTCTGTGCGCTGTCGGTAGAGGTCATGGGGCGACTCTACGTCCGTGGGCGAGGTGGCACCGGGTCAGGTGAGCCGCGTCACGGGTACCCGGCGGAAAGTGATCGTCTCGTAGGCGCTGAAGTCCCCGGTCTCGTACAGGAGTCCGACGGTGCCCCGGTCGATGCGGACCAGGTCGGAGTAGGCGGCGGGCAGTCCGTCGACGGACAGGGCCGTGCGCCAGGTGGTGCCGCCGTCGCCGGAGGCGCGGACGGTCATCAGGGCGCGGGCGGCGGGGTCGGCCGGGGCGGAGAAGAGGAGCAGGTCGGGGTCGCGCAGCTGCAGGACGCTGGCCTCGCAGACCGGGGCGGTGAGTCCGGCCTGCGGGCGGAAGGGCTTGACCAGCGTCTTCCCGCCGTCCCGGGAGTGGGCGTCGGCGCGGTTGCCGGGTGCGGGCGAGTCGTTTCGGGTGTTGAAGTAGACGCGTCCGTCGGGGAGTTCGGCGGCGGTGGTCTCGTTGACGTTGATGTAGCCGTTGGTGTTCTCGTCCAGGTAGCCGAGATACCAGGTCTCGCCGCGGTCGTCGCTGAGCAGGCAGTGGCCACTGTTGTACTTGGCCTCGGCGCCGGTGTCGGTGCCGGTGGGCGCGAGGGTGTGGTTGCCGGGGACGAGGACGCGCCCGGAGCCGAGCTGGAGGGCATGGCCCGGGGTGGTGGCGTACCAGCGCCAGCCGGGCTTCTTCACCTGCCCGGTGATCTCCCTCGGCTTCGACCAGGTCGCGCCGTCGTCGTCGCTGTGCTGCACCCACACCCGGCGGCCGTCGGCGGCCTTGACCTGGCCGCGCAGGATGGCCGCCTCGGTGGCACCGGCCGCGGCGCGGACGTGCACGAGCAGGATCCGGCCGGTGTCGAGGACGACGGGGGCGGGGTTGCCGGCGAGGTTCTTCCCGTTGCTCGCGGCGACCTGGAGCGGGCCCCAGGTGCGGCCGCCGTCGGTGGACCGCTTCAGCACGATGTCGATGTGCCCGTGGTCGGCGGCGGAGTCGGCCCGTCCCTCGCAGAAGGCGAGGAGGGTGCCCTTGTTGCTCGCGACCACCGCCGGGATGCGGTAACTGGCGTATCCCTCGCGGCCCGCGCGGAAGGGGACGGACACGTCGGTCATGGAGCGGCTCCTCACGGCCGTGGAAACGGATGGGCTGTCGACATCCCCAGGTTGGGCGAATTCGGGGTGAACTCCACGTCACGAGTGACCGGTTGAGGCAGGATGCGGTCGCATGGACGCCGTACGGGTCGCGCTGCTGCGTGAAGTGCTCGCCGGGACCGAGTGGCTGGGGGCCACCCGGCGGTTCGCCGGGGTGCTGCGGGGCTCCGTGGTGGCACACGGGGGCGGGCTGCTGCTGGTGGGCACGCGTGAGTACGAGCCCTGGCACCTGGCCGCCCATCTGGTGGACGAGGCGGCCTGGTCGGGCACTCCCGAGCTGGCTCCCACGCTCGTACGACACCATGCGCGCCCCTCCGACCCGGCGCACCTGGCCGTGGGGCCGGGCCGGATCGAGGAGGCGCGGCGCGGCGAGACGCTGCTCGTGGTCGCCCCCGAGGAGCCGGCGGAGCTGCTGGAGCGGGTGCATGCGGCGCGCCGGGCCGGGGTGACGGTGCTGGCGCTGGGCGCGGGCGGGGGTGAGCTGTCCGCCATGGCCCATGACACGCTGGCCGTCCCCGAGGGGGCGGAGCTGGACCTGGACAGCGTGCAGCACCTGGTGAGCGCGGCGGCGGGCGAGAACGCGGGCTCTCCGAGGGCCCGGCGGGGTTTCCGGGACCGTCTGTCCCGGCTGGCGGAGATTCTGACGGCGCCGCCGGCTGCCCCTTGGTGACCCGCTCGGCCCAGCCGGCCGGTGGCGGAGCCGGGGAAAAGCAGTTGCCCCGTACTCCGGCCCGGCAGAGCATGCCCGAGTGGCCTCAGCTCTCCTCCCCGACCTCGCCCCCTGGAAGGCTTCCGCCGACTTCCGCAGACTGTGGGCATCCGGTCTGATCAGCAACTTCGGCAGCTTCCTGACCTTCGTCGCGCTGCCGGTCCAGCTGAAGGACCTGACCGGTTCGGCGGCGGCCGTGGGCGCCGTCGGCGCCGTGCAGCTGATCCCCCTGATCGTCTTCGGGCTGTACGGCGGTGCCCTCGCCGACGCCCTCGACAAGCGCCGCCTGATCGTGTGGACGGAGGCAGGTCAGGGTCTGCTCAGCGCGGCCCTGCTGCTCAACGCGCTGCTGCCCCGCCCTGCCGTATGGCCGGTGTATCTGGTCGCCGCCCTCTCCTCCGCCCTGGTGTCGGTCCAGCGACCCGCGCTGGACTCCCTGCTGCCCCGGATCGTCGCCCACGACGACCTGCCCGCCGCGTCCTCCCTGAACTCCCTGCGCTGGACCGTCGGCGGAGTGGCCGGCCCGGCGGTCGCGGGCGTGGTCGTCGCCTGTGCGGGCCTCGGCTGGGCGTACGCCGCCGACCTGCTGACCTTCGCCGTGTCCCTGCTGTTCATCGCGCGCATCGCCCCCTGCCCCGCCGCCCACGAGGCGGCCAGGCCGGATCTGCGGGCCATCGCCGAGGGCGCCCGCTACGCCTGGAGCCGCAAGGAACTCCTCGGCACCTACGCCGTCGACCTCGCGGCGATGTTCCTGGCCATGCCGCTGGCCGTCCTGCCCTTCCTCGCCGACGACCTGCACGCCGAGTGGGCGCTCGGCCTGATGTACGCGACGTTCCCGCTGGGCGCGCTCGTGGTCGGCGTGACCAGCGGCTGGACCTCGCGGGTCCACCGGCACGGACGGATGGTGGTGCTGTCGGCCGCGCTGTGGGGCCTGGCGGTCGCGGCCGCCGGGATCGCCGGCCATGTGTGGCTGGTGCTGCTGCTCCTGACCGTCGCCGGCGGCTGCGACATGGTCAGCGGGGTCTTCCGCGCCGCGATGTGGAACCAGACGATTCCCGACGAGCTGCGCGGCCGCCTCGCCGGCATCGAACTGCTGTCGTACTCGGTGGGCCCGCAGCTGGGCCAGGTCCGCTCGGGCGGGGTCGCCGCGTGGACGGGCGTACGGACGTCCGTGTGGTCGGGCGGACTGCTGTGCGTGGGCGCGATGGGCCTGCTGGCCCTGTGCCTGCCGGGGCTGATGACCTACGACGCCCGGACCGACGAGCACGCGGTACGGCTGCGCGAGCGGCGTGCCGCCACCGCGCCCACGCAGGTGTGATCAGTCCCCGTCGGCGGCCTTGTCACCGCCCGCGGGGGCGTCGTGCCAGCGCGGGTCGGTCTCCCACTGGAGATTGCGCTCACGCGCGGTCTCCATCGCGTGCTGGGCCTCCTCCCGGGAGGTGTACGGCCCGAAGCGGTCCTTGCCCGGGCACTCCGGGCCTTCCTCGACCTTCTTGTGTTCCAGGCAGTAGTACCACTCGCCCGGCTTGCCGACGGTGCGCTTCTTGAACAGGGCCATGAACAGCTCCTCTCGCCACCGACATGTTCCCCCATGCCCGCTGGTTAGACTCGCTGACATGTCTGGCCAGTCGCTGCTCGTACCAGGGGAGCTCTCTCCCACCCGTTCGGTACCAGGAAACATCCGCCGCCCCGAGTACGTCGGCAAGCCCGCGCCGACGCCGTACACCGGACCGGAGGTGCAGACCCCGGAGACCATCGAGGCAATGCGCGTCGCCGGTCGCATCGCCGCGCAGGCGATGGCTGAGGCGGCGCAGATCATCGCGCCCGGCGTGACCACCGATCAGCTGGACAAGGTCGCCCACGAGTACATGTGCGACCACGGCGCCTACCCGTCCACGCTCGGCTACCGCGGTTTCCCCAAGTCCCTGTGCACCTCGGTCAACGAGGTCATCTGTCACGGCATCCCGGACTCGACGGTCCTCACGGACGGCGACATCGTCAACCTGGACGTGACCGCGTACATCGGCGGGGTGCACGGCGACAACAACGCCACCTACCTCGTCGGTGACGTCGACGAGGAGTCGCGGCTGCTGGTGGAGCGGACCCGGGAGTCCCTCGACCGGGCGATCAAGACGGTCAAGCCGGGCCGGCAGATCAACGTCATCGGCCGGGTCATCGAGTCGTACGCGAAGCGCTTCGGCTACGGGGTCGTCCGGGACTTCACCGGCCACGGCATCAGTTCGTCGTTCCACTCGGGCCTGATCATCCCGCACTACGACAGCCCGCACGCGACGACCGTCATGCAGCCCGGCATGACCTTCACCATCGAGCCGATGCTGACGCTGGGCACGCACGAGTACGACATGTGGGAGGACGGCTGGACGGTCCTGACCAAGGACCGTCGGCGGACGGCCCAGTTCGAGCACACCCTGGTGGTGACGGAGACCGGCGCGGAGATCCTGACTCTCCCCTGACCGCCGATCGCCGGTCACTGATCGCCGATCGCCGCCGAGCCCGCTCCCTGACGGGAGCGGGCTTTCTCTTGTACGCTCTTACCGACAGCCTGTCGGCAAAGTTCCCGACAGGACGTCGACAAGGGCATTGACTTAGGTAAGCCTTACCTTAGAGGATCTCCTCATGGACTCCTTCTCGACCCTCATCCGCACCGCGTCCCACGAGCAGCATGTGGAGGCGGAGACCTCGACGTTCATGAGCGACCTGCTCGGCGGCCGGCTGGGCGTGGCCGCGTACGCGCGGTACACGGAGCAGCTGTGGTTCGTCTACGAGGCGTTGGAGAGCGCGGCCCAGCGGCTGGCGGCGGATTCCGTCACGGGGCCGTTCATCCGTCCCGAGCTGTTCCGGCTGGCCGCGCTGGAGCGGGACCTGGCGCATCTGCGGGGCCCCGATTGGCGGGCCGGACTGAGCGCACTCCCGTCGACGCTCGCGTACGCGGAGCGGATCCGGGAGTGCACCGAGCGCTGGCCGGGCGGGTACGTCGCCCACCACTACACCCGCTATCTCGGCGACCTCTCCGGCGGGCAGATCATCCGCGACAAGGCCGAGAAGACCTGGGGCTTCGCCAAGAAGGGGGACGGAGTCCGCTTCTACGTCTTCGAGGGAATCCCCAACCCGGCGGCGTTCAAGCGGGACTACCGGGAACTGCTGGACGGGGTCGCGGCCGACGACCTGGAGAAGCAGCGGATCGTAACGGAGTGCAAGAAGGCGTTCGCCTTGAACACCGGGGTCTTCCATGCCCTGGGCGAGGAGTTCCCGCTGTCCGCCTGACCCTCGCCGAGCCGGGCGCTGATCATCCGGCCCGGTCGGCCGGCTCCGGGTGGCCGTCGTGCCCGGTGACGGTGACGGCGAGGACGCGTCCGCCCCCGTCGGCGTCGCCGAAGGGGACGGGCGGTGCGGTCAGCGCTCCAGGACGACCCGGCCGCCGATCTCCACCCAGCCGTGGGGCTGCGGCGCGGTCAGGATCTGGGAGCCCCTGCCCTGGGTGATGTTCAGTGCGCGGCCCAGCCGGTCGGTGAGCAGCAGCGCCGCCGCGCCCGTCGCCTCGTCCTCCTCGATGCCGTCGTCGCGGCCGGGGAAGGCGCGGGCACGGATCCGGCCGGCCGCCTCGTCCTCCCAGGCCCACGCGTAGATCCACCGCCGGACTTCGTCCGGGGGGACCCCCGGCTCGTCCTGCTCGCCCGGCCGCGGCACGTCGAGGGCGTCGACCTCGGCGGCGGAGGCGTACTGGCGCAGGGTGCGCGGTGGGGCCCACTCCGCGCGGGCCTCGATCCAGCTGAACTCTCCGTCCAGGCGGGCCCCGACCACGCCGGCGGGCGTGACCAGTTCGGGCACGTCCAGCAGCCAGGCCGTGCCGACGCAGGGGTGACCGGCGAAGGGCAGGCGCAGGGTGGGGGTGTAGATGTCGATGACCCCGCGCTCGGGGTCGTCCACGAACACGGTCTCGCTGAATCCGAGCTTCGCGGCGAACGCCTGCCGGTCGCTCCGCTCGGGCATCACCGAGCCATCGCGGACGACGCCGAGTTCGTTGCCGTAGCCGCCGTTCGGTCCGCAGAAGACGCGGAGTACGTCGAAGTCAGTCACTTGGGAATTGAAACATCGCGGCGTCGGCGAGCGCGTCCCAGACGGGGGCGCCGCCGGGCAGGGGCCAGGAGCGGGTGGCAGCCGCCTCGTAGGGCAGCGAGGACATGACGTCGCCGTACGCCCGTACCAGCGTGTCCCGCTGCCGCTCGACGCCGGGGACGGCGGGGCGGGCGGTCAGCCGCTCCATCCTCCGTTCGTGTCCTTCGGTCACCTCGTCGGCGCTGCGGCGCCAGTCCTCCTCGTCCGGCACCCGGGTCAGCACCACGCACGGCGGGGTCCGGCCCTCCGCGACAGACGCGACCGCCCGGTCGTGGCCGTCGAGGACGACCCAGCCGTCGAGGAGTGGGACCCACCACAGGAGAACCGGCGCGAGGGTGCCCTCGCGGGCGTGCCTGCGGTACGCCTTCACGCGCGGGTCGTCCTCGGACGACAGCCGCCGCAGCGGTACGACTCCCTCCCAGCCGCCCGCGCACCAGTCCAGGTGACCGCCGGGCCAGTCCCGCAGGAAGTCACCCCACCAGACGTACGTCGGAAACCGGTGGCGCGCTCCGAGGAGCCATCGGCCGTCGTACAGCGGTCCGTCCTGCGGTGTCTCCTCCAGCAGACGCGCGTACCGGTGAACCCAGTTTCCCGGACGGCGCTGCCGCGCCGAGCGGGGCGGCGGCAGCGGTGAGCGGTAGCCCGCCAGGCGGTGCACGAAGAGCCCCTCCCGCGAGCAGCCCTGTTCCTCGCGGCCCAGCAGCACCGGCCGCCCCCCCTGCCGCAGCAGCAACCGCCCGCCGGGCGCGCGCTCGAAACGCAACGGCGGCGGGCCGGGCCGGCCCCGTACGTCCAGTACCAGGCCGCCCGGCCCCAGCGGTTCCCTGTGCGCCCTGTCCATGCGGGCCAGTCTCGGGGACAGCGGCGAGGGTGCGACAGCGGATTACGCCTCCGGGCGCCGACGGCGCACCGCCAGGACCGCTGCGGCACCCGCCGCCGCGGCCACCGCGGTCACCGGTGTGCCGGTGCCGGTCGCGGCCAGGCTGCCGGTGACACCGCCCGTCGTGGAACCGGTGACGCCACCGCTCCCTGTGCCGCCGGTGGATGCTTCCGAGCCGTCGCCTGCCGGGAGTTCGGCGTCGTCGGTCAGGGCCACCGACACGTCGAGCGGGTCGAGTCGGGCGCCCGCCTTGTAGTAGCCGCTGAACGCCTTCGCGCCGGCCGCCGATGAGACTTCTCCCGCCCCGGTCGCCCCCGGGCACCTCCTCGCCGAAGCCCGGGGCCTGCACGTCCGGCTCGGCAACCGTCCCGTGCTCGACGGCGTCGACCTCGGCTTCCGCGCCGGTGAACTCCTCGCGCTCGTGGGCCCCGACGGCGCCGGAAAGTCCACCCTGCCGGCCGCGCTCGCCGCCGATCTCCCGCCCGCGCGAGGGGCCGTACACCTGCACGGCCGCCCCGCCTCGCAGTGGTCGCCGCCCCAACTCGCCCTGCGCCGGGCCGTGCTCCCCCAGTCGGCGGACCTGGCCCTTCCCTGCACGGTGGACGAGGTCGTACGGATGGGCCGGGCGCCCCACCCGGCGACGCCCGAGGAGGACGACCGCGCCGTCGCCGAGGCGATGGCGGCGACCGAGGTGACCGCGTTCGCCGTACGGCCGTTCTCGGCGGTGAGCGGCGGCGAGCGTGCCCGGGTCGCGCTCGCCCGGGTCCTCGCCCAGTGCGCGCCCCTGCTCCTGCTGGACGAGCCGACCGCCGCACTGGACCTGAAACACCAGGAGTCGGTGCTGCGGCTGTGCCGGGAAAGGGCGCACGCCGGTGACGCGGCGGTCGTGGTGCTGCACGATCTGACGCTGGCAGCGGCCTACGCGCACCGGGTGGCGATCCTGTGCGCCGGTCGTGTCGCGGCGGACGGGCCGCCGGCCGAGGTCTTCACCGAGCGACTGCTGTCGGACGTCTACGACCAGCCGGTCGACGTGTTCCCGCATCCCCGCACAGGGGCGGTCCTGGTGACCCCGCACCGCGCCCATTGACCGCTCCTTTACCTTCCCTTGAGATCTGATTTGAGCCGCCGACATCAAGCCGTGCCTGTGAGATTTTCGTGAGAGCTGAATCACGACCGGCACGGGTATGGGTGAGGTAAGCCTCATGTAAGTTAGGCCAGCCTCACTACACCATTCCCGCTTGGAGCCTGCATGCGAGCCGTTCGACTCACCGTCACCGCCGCCGCCACCGTGGCCGCTCTGACTGCCATCACGGCCTGCACGGCGAAGAGCGACGCCAAGGACGGCGACGCGATCCAGGTGACCGCCGCCGACTCGAAGTGCGAGACCTCCGCCAAGTCGGTCCCGGCCGGTCACGTCACGCTGAAGATCGAGAACAAGGGCTCCAAGGCGACCGAGGTCGAGATCCTCTTCCCGGACGACCGGATCGTCTCCGAGAAGGAGAACATCGGCCCGGGCACCAAGTACACGCTGACCGCCGAGGTGAAGGCCGGCTCGTACGAGATCGCCTGCATCCCGGGCATGAAGGGCCACGGCGTACGGCAGAAGCTCGACGTGACCGGCTCCGGCAAGGTCGCTAAGCGCAACCCGCAGCTGGACAAGGCGGTCGCCGACTACCGCGAGTACGCCCAGGAGCAGGCCGACGCCACCGTGCCGCTCGCCGCGACCTTCGCGAAGGCGATCAAGGACGGCGACCTGGAGGCCGCCAAGAAGGCCTACGCGCCCTCCCGGATCGGCTGGGAGCGCACCGAGCCGGTCGCCGAGTCCTTCGGTGACATCGACCCCAAGACCGACACGCGCGCCGACGGCCTGGAGAAGGGCCAGAAGTGGACCGGCTGGCACCGGCTGGAGAAGGCCCTCTGGCAGGACAAGAAGATCGGCGCCGACGAGAAGACCCTCGCCGATCAGCTCGTCACCGACCTGACGGACTGGCAGAAGCGGGTCGGCAAGGCCGAGATCACCCCGAGCTCCATGGCCAACGGCGCCAAGGAGCTGCTCGACGAGGTCGCCACCGGCAAGGTCACCGGTGAGGAGGACCGCTACTCGCACACCGACCTGGTCGACTTCAAGGCCAACGTCGAGGGCGCGCAGAAGGCGTACGAGCTGCTGAAGCCGGTCGCCGCCAAGAACGACCCGGCGCTGACCAAGGAGCTGGACAAGCAGTTCACGGCGCTGAACACGCTGCTCGACAAGTACCGCTCGGACAAGAACTCGTACGACTTCGTCTCCTACGACAAGGTCACCAAGGAGCAGCGCAAGGAGCTGTCGGACGGGGTCAACGCCCTCGCGGAGCCGCTGTCCAAGCTCGCCGCCGCAGTCGTGAAGTAGGAGACAGAGATGACCGAGACCCAGGGCAGTGCCGCTCCGTCCCGACGCTCGCTGATCGGCTGGGGCGGTGCCGGGCTCGCGCTCGGTGCCGCCGCGGCCGGCGGTGCGGTGGCGGCGGCCAAGGCGGGCAACGACGTGGAGCCGACCGCCGCCGAGGCGGGCGCCGCCGTGGCGTTCCACGGCGCCAACCAGGCGGGCATCGCCACGCCGGTGCAGGACAGGCTCCACTTCGCCACGTTCGACGTGAAGACCGAGGACCGCGCCGAGTTCGTGCAGATGCTGAAGGACTGGACGGCCGCGGCCCACCGGATGACCGCGGGCGAGGCGGTCGGCGAGGGCGCGTACGGCGGGCTCGCGGAGGCGCCGCCGGACGACACCGGTGAGGCCCTGGGGCTGAAGCCCTCGCGGCTGACCCTGACCATCGGCTTCGGGCCGTCGTTCTTCGAGAAGTTCGGGCTGTCCGGGAAGCGGCCGGAGGCGCTGGTCGACCTGCCCCGGTTCCCGGGCGACAACCTCGACAGGACGCGCACGGGCGGCGACCTGTGCATCCAGGCCTGCGCGGACGATCCGCAGGTGGCCGTCCACGCCATCCGCAACCTGGCCCGCATCGGCTTCGGCAAGGTCGCCATCCGCTGGTCCCAGCTCGGCTTCGGCAAGACCTCGTCGACGACGCCGGACGCCCAGACGCCCCGCAACCTCATGGGGTTCAAGGACGGCACCCGCAACATCGCCGGCACCGAGACGGACCGGCTGAAGAAGTTCGTGTGGGTCGGTGACGGCGACGGCGGCAAGAACTCGGCCTGGATGACCGGTGGTTCGTACCTCGTCGCCCGGCGCATCCGTATGCACATCGAGACCTGGGACCGGACCTCGCTGCAGGAGCAGGAGGACATCTTCGGCCGGGACAAGGGCGAGGGCGCGCCGGTCGGCAAGGCCAAGGAGCACGACAAGCCGTTCCTGAAGGCGATGAAGCCCGACGCGCACGTGCGGCTGGCGCACCCCGACTCCAACGACGGGATCACCATCCTGCGCCGGGGCTACTCCTTCACCGACGGCACCGACGGCATGGGCCGCCTGGAGGCGGGCCTGTTCTTCCTGGCCTACCAGCGTGACGTGCGCAAGGGGTTCATCCCGCTGCAGCGCCGGCTGTCGGCGACGGACGCGCTCAACGAATACATCCAGCACGTGGGTTCGGCGGTGTTCGCGGTTCCGCCCGGCGTCCGGGACAAGGACGACTGGTGGGGCCGGACGCTGTTCTCCGAGGAGGCGTAGCCCGTGTTCTCCAACTACCTGATCGGCCTGCGCGAGGGTCTGGAGGCGTCGCTCGTCGTCTGCATCCTCATCGCCTACCTGGTCAAGACGGACCGCAGGGACGCCCTGAAGCCGATCTGGATCGGCATCGCCATCGCGGTCGCCATCGCGATGGGCTTCGGCTGCGCGCTCGAATTCGGCTCGCAGGAGCTGACGTTCCAGGCCCAGGAGGCGCTCGGCGGCTCCCTGTCGATCATCGCGGTCTGCCTGGTGACGTGGATGGTGTTCTGGATGCGGCGCACCGCCCGGCACCTGAGGTCCGAGCTGCACGGCAAGCTGGACGCGGCCCTGGCGATGGGCACGGGCGCGCTGGTCGCCACCGCGTTCCTGGCCGTCGGCCGGGAAGGTCTGGAGACCGCCCTGTTCGTGTGGGCCTCGGTGCACGCGGCCAGCGACGGCACCCCGCGTCCGCTGGTCGGCGTGGCGCTCGGCCTGGCCACGGCGGTCCTGCTGGGCTGGCTGTTCTACCGGGGCGCGCTGAAGATCAACCTGGCCAAGTTCTTCACCTGGACCGGCGGCATGCTGGTCGTCGTCGCCGCGGGTGTCCTCGCCTACGGCTTCCACGACCTGCAGGAGGCCGACTGGGTCCCGGGCCTGCGCAACCTGGCCTTCGACATCAGCGACACGATCGAGCCGGACAGCTGGTACGGCACGCTCCTGAAGGGCGTGTTCAACTTCCAGCCCGACCCGACCGTGGTCCAGGTCACGGTGTGGCTGCTGTACCTGATCCCGACACTCGCGATCTTCCTCGCCCCGGTAGGGTTCGCCTCCGGGAAGGGGAAGGTGAAGGCACCTCATGACCAGGGAACGCAGCCGTCGAACGCTCCGCAGGCGTGACCGGAACGCACTCATAGCGGTCTCGCTGACCGCCCTGTCGCTGACGGCGAGCGGATGCGTGGTGGTGCACGGGGAACGCGAGATGCTCCCCGCCACCACCCGCGCCGAGGCCGCCAAGGCACTCACGCAGTTCACCGACGCGTACAACAGGGCCGACAAGGCCTACGACCGCTCCCTGGACGCGGACCGCGTCACCGGCGCCCTCGCCGACATCGACGGCGCCCGGCTGAAGGCCGGGCACGCCAACAGCCCGTCGGGCAACGCGAACCACACGCCGCTCACGCTGACGGACGCCGAGTTCACGATCCCCAAGAAGGCCGGCTGGCCGCGCTGGTTCGTCGCGGACGCCAAGGGCAACAAGGGGGGCGGCAACGCCCGCTGGCTGCTGGTGTTCACCCGGGACGACCTGGGCAAGCCGTGGCAGGTGGCGTATCTGACGCTGATCGCGGCCGGTGACGTACCGCAGTTCAAGAAGGACAAGGACGGCTGGGCCGAGGCCGTGTCCGCCGACTCCACGCAACTGGCCGTGCCGCCCGCCGGCCTGAGCAAGGAGTACGCGGCCTATCTGAAGAACGGCGGCAAGGCGTTCGCGGACGGCCGGAACACCAGCGGCTGGCGCGCGGACCGCAAGCAGCTGGCGAGCAAGCCGGGCCTGGTCCGGCAGTACATCGACCAGCCGCTGACCCGCGGCGACTACGCGCCGCTCGCGCTGCGCACGGCGGACGGCGGTGCCCTGGTGTTCTTCACCACGCACCACTACGAGAAGCAGACCGCCGCCGCCGGCACCTCCGTCCCGGTCGCGAACAAGGATGTGCAGGCCCTGACCAAGGGCGAGGTGAAGCAGTCCCTGACGCTGGAACTCGTCTCCAACGAGGCCGCGCTCGACCCGGCGGGCAGCGGTCAGGTGTCGATCCTCGGGCGGGTCCAGGGGCTGACGGCCGCACAGGGCGAGTAGCCGTCGAGCGATCTCAGTGCCGCAGCGGCCAGGCGGTGCCCGCGGCGTGGTCGGCCTCCGTACCGACATGGCGGGCACAGGCGTCCGTGAGCACCTCCAGCAGGCTCAGCGGGTCGGGCAGCGGATGCTCCGGGCCGCGGACCCAGCGCACCTGCTGGTCGTCGCCGGGCAGCCGGGCGGGCGGTACGAGGACGTAGGAGCCGCGGCAGTGCCAGCGCATCCCCGGGTGTTCGTCCATCGTCTCGGGGTGGCAGTCCAGTTCGCAGGGCCACCACTCGTCCTCGTCCTCGGGGGTGCCGCGGGTGAGGGTGAAGAACAGCATGCGGCCGTCGTCGCTCTCGGCGACCGGCCCGACCTCCACACCGGTGCCGAGCAGCCGGTCCAGCGCCTCCCGGCCGGCCGCCAGGGGCACGTCGAGGACGTCGTGCACCATACCGGTGGCGGTGATGAAGTTGGCCTGCGGCTGGTGCCGGGCCCAGCGTTCGAGCTGTGCGCGGTCCGTCGTGGACTGGGTCTGCCAGGCGAACGAGACCGGGTGCCGGGCCGGGGTGGGACAGCCGACGCGGTCGCAGGAACAGCGATAGCCGGGGGCGGGGTGCGCGGCGGGGGCCAGGGGCAGGCCCGCTGCGGCGGCGGCGAGCAGCAGGGCCTCACGGCCGCTGTCGTCGGCGGCGGCCTCCTTCGGACGGCGTCCGAGCAGCCACTGGAAGAGTCTGCCCTGCCGGCCGGTGCGGCCACCGAACGTCGCGCTCATCTATCGCCTCGCCTCGCTGTTGTGCGGACAGCATGCCTTATCGTCCCATCTTCCAACGCTTCGGGGGGTCGCGGCAGGAATCCTCAGGAGCGGGAGGAGATGTGCCTCACAGCGGGGTCAGCGGGTCAGCGGGGCGCGAGGCCGTGCAGGGCGTAGTCCACGAGGGTGTCCGTGTAGCCGTAGGAGATCGGGGCCGTGCGCTGCAGCCAGCGCTGGGCCAGCGGTGAGACGAAGAGTTCCAGGGCGATCCGGGGGTCGATGTCCTTGCGTACGTCACCGGTGTCCTGTGCGCTGCGCAGCCTTCGGACGTAGAGCTGGAGCGAGGGTTCGAGGAGCTTGGTCACGAACTCCCGGCCGAGCGGCTCGTTGACCAGGCCCTCGGCCGCCAGGGCGCGGGCGGGAACCTCGAAGCGGGGGTCGAGCAGCTCGTCGACGGTCGCGCGCAGGACGAGCTTGAGGTCGGCGGCGAGGTCCCCCGTGTCCGGGACGGCGTACTCGCCGCCGGGGGCGCCTGCCTGTTCGGAGGCCTGGTCACCGAGGTCGAGGAAGGCCTCCATCAGGACGTCGGCCTTCGACGACCACCAGCGGTAGATCGTCTGCTTGCCGACGCCGGCCCGAGCGGCGATGCCTTCGATGGTGGTCTTGGCGTAGCCGGTCTCGCCGACGAGTTCCAGGGCGGCGGCGTAGATCGCGCGGCGGGACCTCTCGCTGCGGCGGGCGGAGTCGGGGACGGACTTCCGGGGCGGGCGGGGGGACTGGGGCTCCTGGGCGGGCTTCGTGGCGGCCATGGCCCGAACCTATCAGGTTGACAAGACGCAGCGTCTCGCGGACGCTGGGACACATGGAGAGACGAGACGTAGCGTCTTGTCTATGACGTGGGTGATGTACCCCGACGGAAGGAGCCCACCATGAGCCGTGGCGGAACCGGAAACATGCTCGGAGTCGGCGGCCCGCGCCGGAACCTCGGCCGCAAGGCGCTGCGCGGCGGCAACGCCGGCGGCCGGATCGGCGGCGGACAGGACGCGCGGGCGCAGAAGCGGGAGCTGCTGCGCGCGTTGCAGGGGAAACAAGAGGAAGGCGAGGCCGGCGGGGCATAGTGCGCGCCTCGCCACGTCCGCCCCCTCGGCGGGCTACGCCCCGTCCGTCACCGGTGGCCAGGCGTCGCCCCAGTCGGCGTCCCGGGCCGCCTTGTACAGGTCGCCGTGGCGCTTGGTGACCGTCGTGCGGCGCAACTGCTCGTCCGCCTCGCACAGGTCCAGGAGCACCTGGCCCTTGCGGATCTGCGGGCGCCGCACGACCCGGGAGGGAGCCGGCTCGGCGGGCAGCCGGGTGGCGGCGACGTAGCTGAACTTCTCGTCCTCGTAGGCCAGGGAGCCCCCCTTGACCTGGCGGTGCAGGGAGGAGCGGCTGACCCGGGCGGAGAAGTGGCACCAGTCCGTGCCGGGGACGATGGGGCAGGCGGCGCTGTGCGGGCAGGGGGCGGCGACGCGGAATCCGGCCTGGAGCAGGCGGTCGCGGGCCTCGATGACCCGGGCGTAGCCGGCCGGGGTTCCGGCCTCCACGATCACGACCGTCTGCGCGGCGGCCGCGGCCGCGTCGACGAGGGCCGTGCGGTCGGCCTCGGCGAGTTCGTTGAGGACGTAGGACACCGTGACGAGGTCGGCGCTGTCGAGCGTGAGTGCCGTGCCGATCCGGGCGCGCTGCCAGCGGGCGTCCCGCAGGGCGGGGTTGGCCTCGGCGATCTCCCGGCCGAGGGCGAGCGCGGGCTCGGCCCAGTCCAGCACGGTCACCGGCCGGGTGCCGTCCCAGGTGGCGGTCACCGCCCAGGTCGCCGCGCCGGTGCCGCCGCCGACGTCCACGTGGCTGCCGGGCGTCCACCCGGGCACGGTGTCCGCGAACGCCTCCAGCGCCGAGCGCACCGCCTCGAAGGTGGCCGGCATCCGGTAGGCGGCGTAGGCGGCCACGTCGGCGCGGTCGCGCAGGATCGGGGCGTCGGTCGGGGTGGCCCCGCGGTAGTTGGCGATCAGCCGTTCCACGGCTCCGGCGGCCTGTCTGGGCGGAAGCCCGTCCAGGAGGGCGCCCAGGGCGGCGCGCAGGGTGTCGGCTGGGTCGGCTGGGGCATGCACCGTGCGATTCTCTCAGGTGCCCGGCACGCGCGGAGCCACGTGCGGATCAGGCCCCGCGTACCGCTCGCGCCAGATGCGTCGCCGTGGCCGCCCTCGGCCTGCTGTCCGGCGGTCGTCGGCGCGGGTGCACGGTGTTGGCCAGCAGCACCAGGAACGTGTCCGTCGCCGGGTCCAGGACCAGCGAGGTGCCGGTGAAACCGGTGTGGCCCGCAGCTCCCCGGCCCGCCAGCTCGCCCATGAACCACGGCTGGTCCACGGCGAAGCCCAGTCCCGGCGGGGTCAGCAGGAGTTCCACGAAGTCGGGGCCGAGGACACGCGCGGGGCCGTACGCGCCGCCCGCCAGCAGGGCCCGGCAGAAGACCGCCAGGTCGGGCGCGGTGGAGAAGAGGCCCGCGTGGCCCGCCACCCCGCCGAGCGCCCAGGCGTTCTCGTCGTGGACCACGCCGCGCAGCATCCCCCGGTCCGCCTTGGCCCAGGGCGGTCGCTGGTCCTCGGTGGCCGCCGCGCCGGGGCAGGGTCCGAACGCGGTGGACGTCATGCCGAGCGGGCGGGTGATGCCGTCCTCGATCAGGACGTCGAGGGGGCGGCCGGTGATGCGCTCCAGGACGTACTGGAGCAGCAGCATGTTCAGGTCCGAGTAGCGGTACGTGCCGGGCTCGGCGGTGGGCGCCTCGGCGCGCAGCAGAGCGAGGCGGGCGGTGTCGTCCGGGCAGTCGTACAGCGGGAGTTCGGGGCGCAGCCCGGAGGTGTGGGTGAGCAACTGCCTCACGGTGACGTCGTGTTCGGCGGCCGCGGTGAACTCGGGCAGATAGGCGCCGACCCGGGCGTCCATGCCGAGGGTGCCTCGTTCGATCTGCTGGACGGCGGCGACGGCGGTGAAGAGCTTGGTGAGGGAGGCCAGGTCGAAGGGGGTGTCGACGGTCGCCGGGATGCGGTCGGCGGGCGGCAGCTCGACGCCGGTGTCGGTCTCGGGGTCGTAGCCGGCGTGGCGCACCGCCCAGCCGGCGGCCTCGGCCACGGCGATCACGGGGCCGCGTCCGGCCACGACGACGGCACCGGCCGCCCAGGGGCGCGCTCCGGTGGTGAGGGTGTGCACCTCGCCGGCCAGGTGCTCCAGTTCCGCGGGATCGAGCCCGGCTCGTTCGGGTGGGCCGGCGCGCAGTCTCGATGCGCTCAGTTGTCGTCTCCCTCCGACCCCGCACGTGTGTTCCAAGGACGGCACATTCCCACGAAGCAGGCCGCCGCTACCAGTGCGCCCGCCAGTTGGACGATCGCCATGGGCACGGCCGTGTGTTCCCCGGCGACGCCGACGAGCGGGGAGGCGACCGCTCCGACGAGGAAGGAGGAGGTGCCGAGCAGGGCGGAGGCGGAGCCGGCCGCGTGCCGGGTGCGCAGCAGGGCGAGGGACTGCGCGTTGGGCAGGGTGGGGCCCATCGCGGACATGAGGACGAACAGGGCGGCGGCGATCGGGACCAGACCGACCTCGCCGAAGACGCCCGCGGACATCAGCAGCAGGGCGGTCGCGGCGAGCACGATCACCGTGAGGCCGGCGGCGAGCACCTTGTCCAGGCTGACCCGGCCCACCAGCAGCTTGCCGTTGATCTGCCCGGCGGCCACCAGGCCGACCGAGTTGAGGCCGAAGAGCAGGCTGAAGGTCTGCGGGGAGGCGCCGTAGATCTCCTGGATGACGAACGGCGAGGCGCTGATGTAGGCGAACAGCGCGGCGAAGGCGAAGCCGCCGGTGAGCATGTAGCCGGTGAAGGGCAGGTCGGCGAGCAGGCCGCGCATCGTGCGCAGGGCCTCCCCGACTCCCCCGCCGTGCCGCCGCTCGGGCGGCAGGGTCTCGGGCAGCCGCAGCCAGACGAGCGCGGCGAGCGCGGCCCCGACCAGGGTCAGGACGACGAACACGCCCCGCCAGTCGGTCACCCTGAGGATCTGTCCGCCGATCAGCGGCGCCACGATCGGCGCGGCCCCGGAGATCAGCATCAGGGTGGAGAAGAACCGGGCCATGGCCACGCCGTCGTACAGGTCGCGTACGACGGCCCGCGCGATGACGATGCCGGCCGCGCCCGCGAGGCCCTGCGCCAGCCGGAAGGCGACCAGCGTCTCGACGGTGGGTGCGAAGGCGCACAGGGCGGTGGCGACGAGATAGACGGCGAGGCCGATGAGCAGCGGCCGGCGGCGGCCCCAGCGGTCGCTCATCGGGCCCACGACCAGCTGCCCGAGCGCCATGCCGGCCAGACATGCGGTGAGGGTGAGCTGGACGGTGGCGGCGGGGGCGCGCAGGGAGCGGGTGACCTCCGGCAGGGACGGGAGATACATGTCCATCGCGAGCGGGGGCGTGGCGATGAGGCCGCCGAGGACGAGGATGACGAGCAGGCCGGTGCGGCGGGCGGCGGCCGAGGGCGATGCGGTGGTGGGTGTGTGCTCCGTCTCCGGTGTCGGTCTCGCCGCGTGCTCGGGCATGCGTCCGTCCCTCCCTCTGTGAAACAACCGACACCTATGCTCTCAGCTCGTACACACTGCCGAGGTACACATGAGCGAGGGTGGAGCGGCCGGGATGGCGGAGCAGAGCGTGCGGTGGGCAATCCTGGCGACCGGCGGGATCGCGGCCGCGTTCGCGGCGGACCTGGTGGATCTTCCGGACGCCGAGATCGTGGCGGTGGGCTCGCGCAGCCGGGACTCGGCGGAGGCGTTCGCCGAGCGGTTCGGGGTGACGCGGGCCTACGGCGACTGGGAGTCCCTGGCCGCCGACGCGGACATCGACGTCGTGTACGTCGCCACCCCGCATTCGGCGCACCGGGCGGCGGCCGGGCTGTGCCTGGCGGCCGGGCGGAACGTGCTGTGCGAGAAGGCGTTCACGCTCAACGTCCGCGAGGCGGCGGAACTGGTGGCGCTGGCGAAGGAGCACGACCGCTTCCTGATGGAGGCGATGTGGATGTATTCCAACCCGCTGATCCGGCGCCTGAAGTCCCTGGTGGCGGACGGGACGATCGGCGAGGTGCGGACGGTGCAGGCCGACTTCGGCCTCGCGGGGCCCTTCCCGCCGGCACACCGGCTGCGGGATCCGGCACTGGGCGGCGGGGCGCTGCTGGACCTCGGGGTCTATCCGGTGTCGTTCGCGCAGTTGCTGCTGGGCGAGCCGGACGAGGTCACCGCGCGGGCGGTGCTCTCGGAGGAGGGCGTCGATCTCCAGACGGGTGCGCTGCTGTCCTGGAACAGCGGGGCCCTGGCCTCGGTGCACTGCTCGATCGTCGGCGGTACGGCAACCGCCGCCTCGGTCACCGGCTCGCACGGCCGGATCGACATCCCCTCCGGCTTCTTCCACCCCGAGCGGTTCGTGCTGCACCGTGACGGCCGCGAGCCCGAGGTGTTCACCGCCGGTCCGGCCGACGGCCCGCGCACCAGCCTGAGGCACGAGGCGAGGGAGGTCATGCGGGCCCTGCGCGCGGGTGAGAAGGAGTCGCCGCTGGTGCCACTGGAGGGCAGCCTGGCGGTGATGCGCACGCTCGACACGATCCGGGAGCGGATCGGGGTGCGCTACCCCGGGGAGGTCGCGCCCGGGGAAGCCGTCACCGTCGCCGTCTAGCCGTATGGCGGACACCTGATTCCGCATGGCGGACTTCCCACCTACGCTGCGGAGCCATGACTGAGAGACAATCGAAGATCGCGGTGGTGACCGGCGCCGGTTCCGGCATCGGACGGGCCGTCGCCGTGGAGCTGCTGCGCACGGGCTGGTCGGTGGCGCTGGCCGGCCGGCGCACCGGGACACTGGAGGAGACAGCCGCGCTGGCGCCCGAGGCGCCCTCGCTCGCCGTGCGCACCGACGTCTCCCGGCCTCAGGACGTGGAGGCGCTGTTCGCGGCGACCGTGGACCGGTTCGGGCGGGTCGACCTGCTGTTCAACAACGCGGGGACGTTCGGGCCGGGCGGGGTGCCCGTCGAGGACCTGCCCTACGACGCCTGGCGGCATGTGGTGGACACCAACCTCAACGGGGCGTTCCTGTGCGCGCAGGCGGCGTACCGGCGGATGAAGGAGCAGGACCCGCAGGGCGGCCGGATCATCAACAACGGCTCCGTCTCCGCGCACACGCCCCGCCCGCGCTCGGTCGCCTACACCGCGACCAAGCACGCGCTGACCGGCCTGACCAAGTCGCTGTCGCTGGACGGGCGGCCGTACCGCATCGCGGTGGGACAGATCGACATCGGCAACGCGGCCACCGACATGACGGCCCGGATGCAGACCGGGGCGCTCCAGGCGAACGGGGAGATTTCCCCGGAACCCGTGATGGACGCGGCCGACGTGGCACGCACCGTGCGACACATGGCCGAGCTGCCGCTGGAGGCGAATGTGCAGTTCGCGACGGTGCTGGCGACGGCGATGCCGTACGTCGGGCGGGGCTGAGGACAAGCGGGGACGGGGGCGGCGGGCAGGCCGGAGACCAACTCCTCAAGTTACACAAACGGAATTTCAACGTCCGCCCTATTGCGGCCGGTCGGCCGCATATGCTCAACTCTCCTCCACAAGAGCTTCACACTTGGAGCACGGGGGTTCCGTAGCCACACCGAGGGGGGAGACGGCAGCCGTTCCACCGGACCGGAGTTGGGGGTGGACCTCGCGTGGGACCGCGGGGTACGCACCGGTCGGTGGAACGGCTGCCGCAACAAGCCGCCCCTCGGCTCAGCGCCGGTGCCGTCCCCCGGACTCGGTCTCCGGCTCCGCCTCCGCCGCGGCCGCCTTTCCCCGGGTCATCCGCCGCCGCAGCGCCCACGCCCCCGCTCCCAGCAGTGCCGCCGTCCCGACGGCGCCCTCCAGCAGCCGCCACGGCGAGGTGTGCCCGGACGCCGTGCCGGGAGCCCCGGCCGCGGCCCGCGCCGCCTTCCGCGCCGGGGCCCGGCTCGCGCTCGCGCCGCCCTCGCTGACCGGTTCGACCAGCGTGCCCACCGCCTGCGCCGAACGCCCGTGCCCGAAGCCCCAGTCGAGCAGTGCGGCGGTCTGCTCGTAGACGGCGTTGCTGCCCTCGGTGGGATGCATCACGGTGACCAGCAGGGTCCGGCCGCCCCGGGTGGCCGCGCCGGTGAAGGTGTTGCCGGCGTGGCTGGTGTAGCCGTTCTTCACACCGATCAGGCCGTCGTACGTGCCCAGTCCCCAGGCGCCCGTGAGCAGGCGGTCGGTGTTCTGGATCTGGAAGGTCTTCTTGCCGCCCGCCGGAAAGTCGGCGGTCCGCGTGCCGCAGTAGCCGCGGAAGTCGGTGTTCTTGAGGCCGTGGCGGGCGAAGAGCGTGAGGTCGTACGCCGAGGAGAGCTGGCCCTTGTGGTCGAAGCCGTCGGGGCTGACCACATGGGTGTCCAGGGCCTGCAGGTCCTCGGCCCTCGCCTGCATCTCGGCGACCGTCCTTGCGACGCCCCCGTTCATGTGCGCGAGCACGTGCACCGCGTCGTTGCCCGAGCGCAGGAACACGCCCTGCCACAGCTGCTCGACGGTGTAGGTGATGCCAGGCTTGATGCCGACGAGGCTGGAGCCGGCCGGGATGTCGGCGAGGTCCGCGTCGGTGACCTTGTACCGCTCGGTCCGCTCGAACTTCCCCAGCACGGTGTCCGCGAACAGCATCTTCAGGGTGGACGCGGGGGCCAGGCGCCGATGCGCGTTGAAGGAGGCGAGCACCTCCCCGCTCGCGGAGTCGGCGACCAGCCACGAGCGGGCGGTGAGCTTCTCGGGCAGGCCGCCGGCGCCACGCACCTGGACTCCGGTACGGGCCAGGCGCTCACCGCCGACGGCGGTCGCCTCGGAGGCGGACGCGGAGGCGGGGGCGGCCGCGGACAGGGGAAGGGCGGCGGCCGTCAGCCCGAGGGCGGCACGCCGGCTGAGCCGGGAACAATCACGCACCCGGGGACCGTACACCGCACCCAACAGGCATTTCCTGGCAGGAGGCCCTCTATGGCACAGGAATTTGCTGTCTTATGAAACTTTGATCACCCACGCCGCTTTCTCAGGTCAGACACATCCTTTACTCAGTGCGCCGCAAAGGTTCCTCCCTAGCTTGTGGCAGCGCCCACAGCGGGCGCCAAGAACCTTCGAGGAACGGGATGTTTGGCATCTATCTCAAGCGCGAGCTGAGCCGCCGCAAGAAGGCCGCTCTGGTCATCGCGATGGGTCTGGCGCTCGGAATCGCTCTGGTCATCACCGTCAACTCGGTGTCGGCCGGCATGACACAGGCTCAGGACAAGGTCCTGAAGTCGCTCTACGGCCTCGGCACCGACATGACGGTCACCAAGGCGCAGGCGGCACCCAGGACCGGCAGCTCGCAGGGCCCGGACTTCAAGTTCGGCGCCAGGTCGAGCAGCAAGTCCACGCAGAGCTCGGACCGGGTGATGACGCAGGGCGGTCAGGCCCTGAAGGCCTCGCTGGTCGACAAGGTCGCCGCGCAGAAGGGCGTGGCGAGCGCGGTGGGCGCCCTCTCCCTGAACGTCACCAAGGTCGACGGCTCCTTCACCCAGGGCAAGGCGCAGTCCTCCAGCGGCAGCGGGCAGCAGCAGGGTGGCCCGGGCGGCAGCGGCGGCAGCGGGCAGCCGCAGGTGCAGGGCGGCGGCGCCGACTTCAATGTCGCCAGCTACTCGGTGGCCGGCGTCGATGTCACCGACCAGGCCCTCGGCCCGCTGGCCACGATGAAGATCACCTCCGGGAAGACCTTCACCTCGGCGCAGACCGACGCCAAGGTCGCGGTGGTCGGCAAGTCGTACGCCAAGGAGAAGAAGTACCAGGTCGGTTCGGCCTTCAAGATCTCCGGCACCACGTACACGGTCATCGGCATCGCCACCCCGGACAGCGGCGACTCCACCACCGACGTCTTCCTGCCGCTGCGGCAGGCCCAGTCGCTCGGTGACGCCAAGAACCAGGTCACCACGATCTACGTCAAGGCGACCGACTCCAAGCAGATCTCCACCGTCAAGAAGACGATCCAGGGCAACATCTCCGGTACGACGGTCACCACCTCCTCCGACCTGGCCTCCACCGTCTCCGGCTCGCTCTCCACGGCCTCCGACCTGGCCGGCAGCGTCGGCAAGTGGCTCTCCGTCACCGTCCTGATCGCCGCCTTCCTGGTGGCCGCGCTGCTCACCTCCTCGGCCGTGTCCCGGCGGGTGCGGGAATTCGGCACCCTGAAGGCGCTCGGCTGGCCGAGCCGCCGGGTGACCCGGCAGGTGGTCGGCGAGTCCATGGTCAACGGCCTGATCGGCGGCGGCCTCGGCATCGCCCTGGGTCTGGTCGCCGCCCGCACGGTCACCGCGATCAGCCCGAAGCTGCGGGCGGAGCTGGGCAGCAGCGCCGGCGGCACGGGCGGTGGCATGGGCGGCCCCGGTGGCGGCGGGCCCGGCCGGCAGGCCACCGGGAACACCCTGGAGATCGCGCTGACCGCGCCCGTCTCGCCGGCCACCATCGCCCTCGCCGTCGGCCTCGCGGTCGCCGGCGGTCTGATCGCCGGCGCGATGGGCGGCTGGCGCGCCTCCCGGATGCGCCCGGCCGACGCCCTGCGCAGCGTTTCCTGACCCACCCCCTGTTCACACACGGAGCACCCATGTACAGACTCACCGGCGTCACCAAGCGGTACACGCGGGGCAAGGAGACGGTGGAGGCGCTGCGCGGCGTCGACCTCACCATCGCCGACGGCGACCAACTCGTCATCCAGGGCCCGACCGGCGGCGGCAAGTCCACCCTCCTGCAGATGATCGGCGGCCTCGACCGCCCCTCGTCCGGCAGTGTCGAGCTGGACGGCGTCGACCTCGCCACGATCGGCGAGGCCAAGCTGACCCGGCTGCGCGCCGAGAAGATCGGCATCATCTTCCAGGCGTTCAACCTGATCCCGACGCTCACCGCCCAGGAGAACGTGGAGACGGCCCTCGTCCCGCTCGGGGTCAGGCCCGCCGAGCGCCGCGAGCGGGCGGCCGAGGCGCTGCGCTCGGTCGGCCTCGGCGAGCGCCGCACGCATGTGCCCTCCGAGATGTCCGGCGGCCAGCAGCAGCGCGTCGCCATCGCCCGCGCGCTGGTGAAGAACCCGAAGGTGCTGCTCGCCGACGAGCCCACCGGCAACCTCGACGAGGGCACCCGCGACGACATCGTGGCCCTGCTGGAGGGGCTGTGGCGCGAGCACGGGCTGACCTTCGTCCTGGTCACCCACGACTCCTCCATCGCCCGCCGGGCCCCGCGCCTGGCCACCATCGAGGAGGGCCGGATCACGCTCACCGAACAGGGCGCGGCCCGGCAGCCGGCGCACGGCCGGCACCCGCAGGAGCGGTACGCACCGGATCAGTACGCACAGCAGCCCCACGAGCAGGCACAGCACCCGCAGGAGCAGTACGCCCAGCGGCAGTACGGCGGCCACGGCAACTGAGGCCGCCGCATGGCCCGTCGGGGCCGCTCAGCGCCCGAGCAGACGGTCGATCTCGGCCGACTGCCCGGCGCTGAGCGGCCCCTTCGCGATCGCGCCGGCGTTCTCCTCGGCCTGGGCGACCGAGCGGAAGCCGGGGATCGGCACGGTGCGCGGGCTGCGCGCCCACAGCCAGGCCAGGGCGCCCTGGGCGGGCGTACGGCCGTCACTGGTGAGGATGTCGCGCAGGGCGTCGACCTTGGCCACCCACTCCGGCTCGGCCCCCGTCCCCTCCTGGAACCCGTCGAGCCAGGCCGGCGGCGTGCTGCGGATGTCCCCGGACTCCAGCGGCCCGCGCCGCTTCCCGCCCAGCAGCCCCATGGCGAGCGGACTGCGGTCGATGCTCGCCAGCTCCAGCCGCTCGCACAGCTCCACGAGGTGCGGCGCGTCCTGGAGCACGTTGAGCCGGTGCTGTACGGCCGTACAGTGCGGGCCCTCGGCGAAGACGGCGGCGCGCTCGGGGTCGTCGGTGCTCCAGCCGTAGGCACGGATGAGCCCCTGTTCGACCAACTCCTCACAGACGTCCCGCAGTTCGGCCGCCCGCTCGGGATCGGCGTCGGACAGATGGAGCTGGTAGAGGTCGATGTGGTCGGTGCCGAGGCGGCGCAGGGAGGCGGTGAGGGCGCGCCGGGCGTACTCCGGGGTGTCGTCGGTGCCGGTGAGGGTGCGGGTGTCCCGGTCGAAGACGTTGCCCCACTTGGTGGCCAGGACGACCTGGTCACGCCGGCCGTTCAGGGCGCGGCCCAGGACCTGCTCGCTGTGCCCGGTGCCGTAGACGTCGGCGGTGTCGAAGAAGGTGACGCCGAGGTCGAGGGCGCGGTGCACGGCCCGTACGGACTCCTCGTCGTCGACCTTGCCCCAGCCGAGCGGCTGCCCGTCGGCGTCCTGCCATTCGCCGCCGACGGCCCAGCACCCGAAGCCGAGTGCGCTGACCTCGATACCGCTGCGCCCCAGGGTCCTGCTGATGGTCTCCATGCCCCGGCACGCTAGGAGTTGAAGCGCACACGAAGGCAAGGGGTCGTACGGCCGGACTAGGCCTGCCCGGTCTCGAAGCGGGAGATCCTGCCGTCGTCCTCGACCTCGAAGTGCCACCGGGTGCGCATCTCGCCCCAGGTGTCGTTGCGGTAGCGGGCGATGAGGTCGCGGCCGCCCCGGGACTCGTTGTCGACGTCCATGTGGCCGTTGGAGGAGAAGATCTCCTGGTCGATCCACTCGGCGAGGTCGTGGTCGGAGCCGTCGTCGGACATCGTCGCGCCGGGCGCGAGGAGGGACAGGAAGCTCTCGCGGTCGTGGGAGTTGACGGCGCTGACGAAGGCCCGGACGGCCGGATCGCTGAGCTTGGCTGGCTGAATCGTCATGGCGCAAGGCTCACACCGCTCCCCCGGGCCCGCCACCCGAACGCCGTCCAGCACGGGCCCGCGGGTGCCCCGGATGCGACGGTGGACCCACGGGAGGGACCTGTCCGCCTGTCTGCATGGGAGTCACCGTGACCTGTTACGACCGACGTGATCTGGGCCTGCTGCTGCTCCGGCTGGGGACCGGCGGGGTGCTCGCCGCGCATGGCGCGCAGAAGCTGTTCGGCTGGTTCGGCGGACACGGTCTGGAGGGCACCGGCCAGTTCATGGAGTCCGTGGGCTACGCGCCCGGCAAGGCGAGCGCGACGGCGGCGGGACTGGCCGAGGCGGGCGGCGGCACGCTGCTGGCACTGGGCCTCGCGACCCCGGCGGCGGGCGCGGCGGTGGCCGGCGCGATGACCGGGGCCGCGGCGGTCCACATGCCCAACGGCTTCTTCGCCCAGGAGGGTGGCTACGAGTACGCGGCGACCCTGGGACTGGCCGCGGCCGGACTCGCGATCACGGGCCCCGGCCGCCTCTCCCTCGACCACGCCTTCTACCACGTGTTCGACCGCGGCTGGATGGTTCCGGTGGCGCTGGGTGTGACGGCGGCCGCCACAGCCGTGGTGCTGGGGACGCGGAATCGGCGCGTGCGGCAGAAGGTGGAGGGGGAGCAGGAGGTGTTGTTCGAGGAGTAGGCGGGCGGGGCAGGCTGCGGGACATGAACGATCAGGACGCCTCCGCCCCGCTCTGGCCGACCGTCGACGCACTCTGGGAGCGCCTGGAATCGGCCCGCACGCACGCCGGCCCGGAAGGCATGCTGCTGCGCATCCTCAAACTCTCGGAGGAGGTCGGCGAGGTCGCGGAGGCGGTGATCGGGGCCACCGGCCAGAACCCCCGCAAGGGCGTCACCCACACCTGGGAGGACGTCCAGGCCGAGCTGTGCGACGTGGCGATCACGGCGCTCGTGGCATTGCGCACCCTCACCCCGGACGCGCAGGAGGTCTTCGACGCACATCTGAAGGGGGTACGGGATCGCCCACTGGCTCCGCCGGCCTGAGCGCCGATGCGCCGGCTCAGCCGACGAGGCGGGCCCTGAGGCGAGCCAGGGTGGGCACGTCGAGGCCGAGGCCGTCGGTCAGGAACGCTCCGAAGCTGCCGTAGTCCTGCACGGCCTGGTCCCGGAACGCGGCGAGGTAGTCGCTGCGCACCTCCTGAAGGGGGATCAGCAGATCGGGGTTCTGCATGTAGCCGGACGCCTTGAGCTGGTCCCGCAGTGCCTGATCGGAGGCCGCGCGCAGCTGGTTGGAGAGCAGATAGTCGCTTTCGGACGTCGACGCGGGGACACCGACGGCCCGCAGGACGGTGTCGGCGAGGATCCCGGTGCGGTCTTTGCCCGCCGAGCAGTGGAAGAGAACCGGCTTGGTGGAATTCGCGACGGTGCGGATGACGGCGCCGAGCGCGGCCCGGTCGGCGGAGTCGGTGACGAAGCCCCGGTAGAGGGTGCGCATCCGCTCCTCCGCCTTGCCGTCCCCGAGCACGGCCTGCTGGTACACCGGGTCCTTGCTGCGGACGGCCTGCCCGATGAAGGCGAAGAGGCTGGTGTCGTCGACCGGTTGGGGGAGAGAGGTGACGCCTGCCGGAAGCCGGTCGGTCCCGTCGGCCTGCACCTCGGCGGCGGTACGGAGATCGACGACACTGCCGAGCCCCAGGCCTCCCAGCGCGGTGACACCCTCCGGCGGGATCTTGGACAGACTCTCGGAGCGATAGACCCTGCCCCAGCGGGTGACCTTGCCGTCGTAGGTGCGGTAGCCGCCCATGTCACGGGCGTTGACGGTGCCGGGAACGGCGAGGACGCGTGGGGCGGGGACGGAGTGGAAGTGGGAGCTGCGCGCTCCTCGCAGGTGCTGGCCTGCAGCAGCGTGCGCCGCGACAGGAGCGAACGGGCCGGCAAGAGCCAGCGTGAGGGCGACCGCGCCGGCCGCGCGTGCTCTGCATCGCATACGTGTGCCCCTTTCTGGAAGCAGGGGCGGGAAGCTAGCGGGTGGATCTTGAGACCGGAATACGACGGCCCTGAAGCGACGCACCGGCTTCCGCCCTCAGCAATCGGCCAGGCCCACACCACAGCGATCGTTTCTGCAGGTCAGCAGCTTGTTCCTTGATCACTCAATCGTGGCCACACTCTGCGCCGACCGGATCGACGAACTCCGCCTCTCCCCGACGGTGCCGTCGCGACGCGGGCGGCGCTCCCTGGAGGACAGCGGCTTGCCCCTTCGCGGGGCGGTGGATCAGCACCTGTGTCCTGATCGGTCCTCAACGGCCCTTACCTGCACGGCAATTTCCTGCGGGGAATGGATCCGAGCGCTGCAGGAACGCTACAGACCGCATGCAGACGCCTTACAGAACGGCTGTTGCAGACTGACGGCGCGTTCCGCCAAAGACCGCGGTCTGGGCTTCGGAACTCCGGTCCCGGGACGCACCTCGACAGTGATCATGGGAGGTCCCTGAATGCCGTCCGCTCTCTATGGGGTCCCTGACGAATTCGACGTCGTCGTCATCGGCGGTGGACCGGCGGGAGCGACTACCGCCGGGCTTCTCGCACAGCGCGGCCGTCGCGTTCTCATCCTCGACCGCGAGCGTTTTCCCCGCTATCACGTGGGCGAGTCGCTCATCCCCGCGTTCATGCGCCCCATGCAGGAAATGGGAATAACCGAGCGCATGGACGCACGAGGCTTCGAAAGGAAATACGGCGGGACCCTGGTGTGGGGAAACAACCAGATCCCGTGGAACTTCTCCTTCGTCGAGGGCGGTGCCTACGAGTACGCCTTCCACACGCGCCGCGCCGACCTGGACGCACTGATCCTCGACCGGGCCCGGGAACTGGGTGCGCACGTCATCGAGGACGCCACCGTCAAGGAGCACATCGAGGTGGACGGCCGGGTCACCGGCGTGCGGTTCTCGCTGCGCGGGCTCGACGGGCTGCACGAGGTGCGCGCGTCGCTCGTGGTGGACGCGTCCGGGCAGGCCCGGGTGCTCGGCCGGCGGCTCACCGAGGTCGAATGGCACGACGACCTGCGCAACGTGGCCGTATGGACATACTTCGACAACTGCGAGCGGTTGCCGGACGACGAGTACACCAACATCCTCATCGAGGGGCTGGACGGCGGGTGGTTCTGGGCCATCCCCATCGACAAGGGCACGATCAGCGTCGGGTACGTGACACGCTCCGCGACAGCGGGCGAGAACGGCCAGTCGTTGGAGGAGCTCTTCCACGCCGAACGGGAGCGGACCACCAAGCTCAAGAAGATGCTCGCGGGAGCCCGGCAGTCCGCCGGATTCCGCACGGCCCGCGACTGGTCGTACCACAGCAACCGCTTCTACGGAGACGGCTGGGTGCTGGTCGGCGACGCAGCCGCGTTCGTCGATCCGCTGTTCTCCACCGGTGTCGCCCTCGCCACCCTGGCCGGCAGCACCCTCGCTCGGATCGTGGACCAGATCATCGAGCACCCGCAGATCGAGGAGAAGGCGCTCGACCGGTACGCGACCGCGTACTCCGGATTCTTCGACGAGATCAGGGCCTTCGTGGAGCGGTTCTACGACCGCACGAAGTACAAGGAGTTCTACTACAGCCTGGCTCAGGAAATGGTCGACCCCGAGCGCAAGAACGAGCCCTCGGCGGACTTCGTGACGCTCATCTCCGGGCTCAGCGGCAGGCATCCGCTGTTCCAGATCAACCTGGACGACCTGATCGCGGATGCCTCCACGCCCGGTGCCGAGGGCGCCGAGACGTCTCGTTCCTGACGGAATCCCAGCACAGAAGGCGAGCCGGGCGGGCCTGATATGACCAGCCATCAAGTGCAAATGCTGTTCGTGGATCTCGCATTGATCCTGTTACTCGCCCGGGCTCTCGGCCACCTGGCCACCCGGCTGAGGCAACCGCCGGTGGTGGGCGAGATCCTCGCCGGGGTGCTGCTGGGGCCGACGCTGCTGGACGGCGCCCTCGCGCAGACGCTCTTCCCCACCGACGTACGACCGCTGCTGACCGGCATGGCCAATCTCGGTGTCGCGCTGTTCATGTTCGGCGTCGGGCTGGAGATCGACACCGAGACGCTGCGCGGCCGGGGGCGGGTGACCGCGATGTCGGCCCTCGGTTCCACGGCCGTTCCGTT
Source organism: Streptomyces sp. NPDC101151 (assembly GCF_044768335.1). Lineage (NCBI taxonomy): Bacteria > Bacillati > Actinomycetota > Actinomycetes > Kitasatosporales > Streptomycetaceae > Streptomyces > Streptomyces sp. NPDC101151. The sequence continues at coordinate 41,725 of NZ_JBIWPP010000012.1, forward strand.
CGCGCTCGGTGTCGGTCTCGCGCTCTGTCTTCCGCAGGGCCACCACAGCGAGAACCGCGCGGCGTTCGTGGTCTTCATCGGACTCGCCGTGTCCGTGACCGCCTTCCCGGTGCTGGCCCGCATCCTCGCCGACCGGAACCTCTCCCGGACGGCGCTGGGCGGCATCGCGCTCGCCACCGCGGCCGCAGTCGACGTCGTCGCCTGGGCCGCGCTGGCGGCCGTCCAGGCCGCCGTGGGCGGCGGCGGCCATCACTGGACGGTGGCGCTGGTCCTGCCCTACGGGGCGCTGATGGCACTGGTCGTCCGGCCGCTGCTGCACAGGATCATGACCCCCGGCGGCAAGCCGGCCACGATCACCCCGCGCCTCTTCGCAGTGGTCCTGATCGGCACACTGCTGTCCGCCACGGCCACCGAGGCGATGGGCATGCACTTCATCTTCGGCGCCTTCCTGTTCGGCCTGGTGATGCCCCATCGCAACGCCCAGGCGCAACGCACGGACCTGCTCGACCAGACGGGTCGGCTCACCTCCGTGCTCCTGCCGGTGTACTTCGTCGTGGCGGGCCTCCAGGTCGACCTCGGGGGAATCGACGCCGCCCAGCTGGTGCAGCTCGGGGCGATCCTCCTGGTGGCCGTGGCCGGCAAGTTCGGCGGTACCTATCTGGCCGCGCGCTCGCAAGGCCTTGCGGGCCGCCCGGCCGCCGCACTGAGCGCGTTGATGAACACCCGAGGCCTGACCGAGCTGGTCATCCTCGGTATCGGTCTCCAGCTGGGACTGCTGGACGGGCCCCTGTACTCCCTGATGGTCGTCATGGCCGTGGTGACCACCGCCATGACCGGGCCGCTTCTCTCCCGTATCTACGCCAAACCGGTCGAGGTCTCCCGGCCGGCCCCCACGCGGCGTCCGGACCCGGCGACTGCGCCGCGGGCCTGATCCCATGGCGCGTCCCGACCCGACCCCACGAGCGCAGAGAGGGAACCGGTCCATGCCGTTGGTCGAGCGCGGACACGAACTGGCGGAACTGTCCGACCTGCTCCAGGTCTGCGAGCAGGGCGGCAGCGGGGCCGCGATGGTCAGTGGCGGCATCGGCTGCGGGAAGACCGAACTGCTGACCGCGGTGAAGAGCCTCGCCACCGCCCAGGGCTTTCTGGTGCTGTGGGCGGTGGGCTCCTGGGCCGAGCGTGAGTCGCCGGGCAGCGTGCTCAGCCAGTTGCTGCGCGGCGCGGGCGGCCCCCTGGGCGAGGGGCACGACATCACCGGGCTGCTCGACGCGGTGGCACGCGGACAGGGCGTGACGGACGGCTGTGAGGCGGGCCACGGCTTCGGGCAGCAGACCCTCGACTCGGCCACGACCGGGGCGCTGCACCAGCTGTGCCTGGAGGTCGTCCGGGCCGCCGGCCGTGTGCCGGTGCTCATCTGCGTCGACGATGCGCAGTTCACCGACTCGCTGTCCCTTTACTGGCTGCTGCAATTGCTGCGTCGGTCCCGGTCCGCGCCGATCGTCCTCCTGGTCGCGGAATGCACACTCTCCAAGCCGGCCCACCCCCAGTTGCACGCCGAGCTGCTGCGGCAGCCGAACTACCGTCACCTGTCGTTGGAGCGGCTGTCCGAGGACGGCGTGGCCTCTGTGCTCGCCAACCAGTTGGGTCCGGAGACGGCCCACGCGCTGGCCGCCGACTGCCATCGGGTCAGCGGCGGAAATCCGCTGCTGGTCCGGGCACTCGTGGAGGACCACCGGCACGCCGGAGCGCCACTCGACGGGTCCGCCCCGCGGCTGGCCGTCGCAGACGCCTACGGCGAGACGGTCCTGAGCTGCATCCACCGCGGACGGCCGGTGCTGCTGCGGCTGGCCCAGGCACTGGCCGTGCTGGGTCCCGACGCCGAACCCGGTGTGCTGGCCAGGCTCCTGGACGAGGACGAGGCCACGATGAGCCGCGGCCTGTACGCACTGGAGGCCGCGGGTCTGCTGGCCTCGGGGCAACTGCATCCGGTCGCCCGTACGGCGGTGCTGGCGAGCGTGGCCCCACAGCGGCGTTCGGCGTTGTACGGGCGGGCCGCCGAGCTGCTGTACCAGGACGGTGCGGCCGCGGCCAGAGTGGGTCGACTGCTGATCGAAGCCGAGGCCGGGGGCCGCCCCTGGGCACTGCACGTGCTGTGCCAGGCGGCGGAACAGAACCTGGCCGTCGACCGGATCGCGGACGCGCACGCGTGTCTGGAGGCGGCGTTGCAGATCTGCGACGACGACGGCACGCGCATGGGCATCAAGGCGCTGTACGCCAGTACGGCATGGATGCTCAACCCCTCCATCAGCGCCCGGCACCTCGGTGAGCTGGCCGCGGCACTGCACGACGGCCGCCTGCCGGACCGGCACGCCCTGACGCTCGCCAAGTTCCTCTTGTGGCACGGGCGTTTCGACGAGGCACTGGAGGCGGTGGAACGCATCGACGACGGCGGGCCGGACGGATCCGCCACCGATCCGGCTGCGGCGGAGATCCGGGCGACCAGGGAGCTCCTGTCGACCACGTATCCCCTGTCGGTGCCGTCGTCGTCCGGTGAGTACGGGCGCGCGGCCGGCAGTCCCCGTCGTCTCGAAGAGGATCCCCGGGTGCTGGGGGCCATGGCTCTGTCACATGTGCTCACCCACGGGCCCGACGACGAGGCGGTGGCCGACGCGGAGACGGCGCTGCGCTCCATGCGGCTGAGCAAGAGCACCCAGGAGTGGATCGCGTGCGCCACGTCGGTGCTGGAGTTCACCGATCGGCTCGACGCGGCCGCCAACTGGTGCGACCACTGGCTGGAGCAGGCCCGTACCCGGCGGGTGCCGCTGTGGGAGGCCGAGTTCGCGTCCCTGCGGGCTCGGGTCGCCCTGCGCCAGGGCCGTCCGACGGAGGCCCGCCGGCTCGCGGAGGCGGCGCTCACCCAGGTGCCGGCCGAGAGCTGGGGCGTGTGCATCGGAGGACCGCTGGCCAATCTGGTGCATGCGGCGACCTGGACCGGGGACCACGAGGCCGCTGCGGCCTATCTCGAAGTCCCGGTGCCGCAGGGGATGTTCAAAAGCCGATTCGGTCTGTACTTCCTGCATGCACGCGGGTGCCACTATCTGGAGACCGGGCGCCCGTACGCCGCGCTGGACGACTTCACCACCTGCGGAAACCTGATGCAGGCCTGGGGATTTGACCAGCCGACGCTGGTGCCGTGGCGTTCGGAGTCGGCTCGTGCCCATCTGGCGCTGGCCGACCCCGTACGCGCTCACGTCCTTGCGCGCGAGGAACTCGCGCTCACCGGCGAGCGGCCTTCACGGGCGCGGGGTATGGCGTTGCGGGCGGTGGCGGCGAGCGGACCGCCCGACGAGCGGGCCGGTCTGCTCACCGAGGCAGTGGCGCTGCTGCGGGACTGCGGCGACCGGTTCCAGCTGGCTGCGGCACTGGGCGAACTCGCACGCGTCCACGCGGGGTCGGGCAGGACGGCACGGGCCCGGCAGGAACTGTTGACGGCATCCCGGCTGGCGGCGGACATCGGCGCTGCGCCCCTGGTCAGGGAACTGGCCAGGGAGGGCAGCAGGCCGCGGCAGGGCGGCTCCGCCGTGCTTGCCGCGCCGAGCGGGCTGGAACTGCTCAGCGGGGCGGAGCGCCGGGTGGCGGTGCTTGCGGCGCGTGGCCTCACGAACCGCGAGATAGCCGTGAAGCTGGCCGTGACCCCGAGCACCGTCGAACAGCACCTCACCCGGATCTTCAAGAAGCTCGGCGTCCGCACGCGGCAGGAGCTGCAGGCGATGGGTGCCTGCGAAGCGGGCGCAGACTGAGCGGCCGGACCGGTCCGGCTCGCCGATCCCACGCGTCCCATGGATTTCACCGATCTCACGAAGAAGGGCGAGTGCCTTGCAGAACAGTCGCAGCGCGCAGCGGCGCGCGGACCAGTACGACGTGGCCATACTCGGCAGTGGCATGGCGGGCGGCATGCTGGGGGCGGTCCTCGCCCGCAATGGCGTGAAGGTCCTGTTGCTCGACGCCGGCACTCACCCGCGTTTCGCCGTCGGTGAGTCCACCATTCCGTACACGTCCGGCCTGACGAGGATCATCGCCGAGCGGTACAACGTTCCGGAGATCAAGCCGCTCGCCAGCCACAAGGGAATCAGCCGGCACGTCTCACGCTCCTGCGGCCAGAAGCAGAACTTCGGCTTCGTGTACCACCGTGAAGGGTTGTCGCAGAGCCCCGAGGAGATCAACCAGCTGGTCGTCCCGTCGGCCCTGCGCACCGAGACGCACCTCTTCCGGCAGGACATCGACTCCTACCTGTTCAACGTGGCGGTCAAGTACGGTGCGCACCCGCGGCTGAACACGCGGATCGCGGACGTGGAGATCGACCCGGACAGCGGTGCCGTCCTGCGCACCGACAAGGGCGAGGAGTTCCGGGCCAGTTACGTGGTCGACGGCAGCGGGTTCCGCTCACCGCTTGCGGACAAGTTCGCTCTGCGGGAGACACCGACCCGCGCCCGCACGCACTCCCGGACCCTGTTCACCCACATGATCGGCGTCCGTCCGTTCGACCAGGCTCCGGCGGCACGGTCCCACCAGCAGCCGAATCCCTGGCACCACGGCACGCTGCACCACGTCTTCGACGGCGGCTGGCTGTGGGTGATCCCCTTCGACAATCACGCGGACTCCATCAACCCCCTGTGCAGTGTGGGCCTGACGCTGGACCCCCGGGTCTTTCCGAAGGACGACACCCCCGGACAGGAAGAGTTCGACGCGTTCCTCGGCCGGTTCCCGGACATCGCGTGGCAGTTCAGAGACGCCAAAGCGGTACGGCCGTGGGTGTCGACGGGGCGGCTGCAGTACTCGGCCAAGCAGGTCGTCGGTGAGCGGTTCTGCCTCACCTCGCACGCGGCCGGGTTCATCGACGCGCTCTACTCGCGCGGCCTGACGAACACCATGGAGATCGTCAATTCCCTTGGCTGGCGGCTGATCGCCGCCTCCCGCGACGGCGACTGGTCCCTGGAGCGCTTCTCCTACCTGGAGACACTGCAGCAGGGACTCTTCGACTTCCACGACGACCTGGTCTACAGCTCCTTCGTCGGCTTCCGGGACTACGAACTGTGGAACGCGGTGAACCGCACCTGGATGCTCGGCACGATGCTCGGCAACGTCATGCTCGAGGACGCCTACTACCGGTTCACCCGCAGCGGCGACGCGGAGGTGTTCCGGCAGCTGGAGGACTCCGCACTTCCGGGCTCGCCCCTTCCCGTGAGCGAGGGATTCAACGCGATGAGCACCCTCACGCGGGAGCTGTGCCAGGCGGTCGAGAAGGGTGAGCTCGCACCGCGCGCGGCTGCCCAGCAAATCCTCGACTGTATTCGTGACGCCGATTTCATCGCCCCATCGTTCCGTCTCGGACAACGCGGCACCCGATGCTTCAGCATGTCCCCCGCAAAGATGGCAAAGAATGCCGTCTGGTGCCGCAGGGATGCCCCTCCGGAGATCGGCCCGCGCATGATCAACGCCAGTAAGGGATTGGTCCGCATGCGCCTTATGGGCGGGTAGAAGAAATACCCCCCTACGCTCTGCTAGGGGTCTCCGTGGGGGGCGCGTCACAGAAATTGGGGGCTGCTATCGAAAATGGCAGCGGATTAGGCTTCCGAATGTGCGGCAGAAAACTCCGAACAGCAGGAAGTGAATCAGCGAATGGTTGCGAATCCCGCTCAGGATCCTTCGGATCTCATTGCCGTCGTCGGAATGGCCGGACGTTTCCCGGGCGCCCCTGACACCGAGGGTCTCTGGAAGCTCCTGATGGACCGCGGCGACGCGATCCGCACCGTCCCGGCCGACCGCTGGGATGCCTCCGGGCAGCTCGATCCGGAGCGGGAGATCCAGGGCGTCGGCGGTTTCATCGAAGGGGTCGACCTGTTCGACGCCGGCTTCTTCGGCATCTCGCCGCGCGAAGCCGCCGCCATCGACCCCCAGCAGCGGCTCCTGCTGGAGATGGGCTGGCGGGCACTGGAGGACGCGGGGCAACGCACCGCCGACCTCGCGGGTTCGCGCACCGGGGTGTACGTCGGCGCCTCGTGGCACGACTACGAGCTGCTGCGCAAGGAGCGCGGCGCCCGCCCGACCCCGCACAGTCTGGTCGGCAACGCCCTCGACGTCATCGCCGCCCGCATGTCCTACGTGTTCAAGCTGCGCGGGCCCAGCATGACCGTGGAGACCGGCTGTTCGTCCTCGCTCGTCGCCCTGCACCTGGCCTCCCAGGCCCTGCGGCAGGGCGAGATCGACGCTGCGATCGTGGGCGCCGCCAACCTCATGCTCGACCCCCATGTGACGGTCGGCCTGACCCACTTCGGGGCGCTCTCGCCCGACGGTCGCTGCCAGACCTTCTCGGACTCCGCGAACGGGTTCGTACGGGGCGAGGGGGTCGCAGCGCTCTATGTGAAGACCCTGCGCCGCGCGCTGGAGGACGGCGACCGCATCCACGGCGTCGTCGTGCGCACGGTCGTCAACAACGACGGTGGTGGCGAGAGCCTGGTGACGCCGAGCCCCGAGGGCCAGGACGACCTGCTGCGCCGTGCCTATGACGGCCGCGTCGTGCCGGCCGGTTCACCCGCCTACATAGAGGCGCACGGCACCGGGACCGGGCGCGGCGATCCGATCGAGACGGCGTCCATCGGGCGGATCCTCGGCGGGGACCGCGCCGACGACCCGGTCCTGGTGGGCTCCATCAAGACCAACATCGGCCATCTGGAGGCCGCCGCGGGAATGGCGGGGTTGTTCAAACTCCTCCTCGCGCTGCGCCATCGCGTCCTTCCGCCGAGCCTGCATGCGGAGCACCTCAACCCCGACATCCCCTTCGACGAGCTGAACGTGCGCGTGGTGCGCGAACCTCGGCCGCTGCCCGCTGCGGGCCCCGTGTATCTGGGCGTCAACTCCTTCGGCTGGGGCGGCACCAACGCGCATGTGGTGGTGATGAGCCCGCCCGAGCCGACAGCCCCTCACCCGGCCCCGGCCGCTCACCCGGCCGCGGGACTGCCGCCCTTCCTGCCGTTGTCGGCGCGGGAGCCGTCCGTACTGGCCGAGCGGGTGCGGCAGTTGGCGAACGTGGTGCCCGCCGCCGCCGACGACGGCGTTCCCGCCCTCGCGGGAACGCTCGCCTGGCGGCGCGACCACTTCCCCGAGCGCGCCGCCGTGCTCGCCGCCGATCCCGAGGAACTGCGTGCCGGACTCGCCTCACTCGCCGACGCGTCCGGAGCCGCCGGCGAAGAAGCCGCCGACAGCCTGCCCCATGTGGTGCGGGGACGGGGCCGGGAGCTCGGCCGCACGGCGTTCGTGTTCCCCGGACAGGGCTCGCAGTGGAACCGCATGGGGCAGGAGCTCTTCCGCGACAGCCCGTTGTTCGCCGAGGTCGTCGGGCGCTGCGCCAAGGCGCTCAGTCCACACGTCGACTGGGACCTCACCGCCGTCTTCACCGGTGAGTCCGGTGACGAGTGGATGTCCCGCATCGACATGCTCCAGCCCACACTGTGGGCCATGTCCCTGGGCCTCGCCGAACTGTGGCGGGCCGGCGGAGTGGAGCCCGACGTGGTGCTGGGGCACAGCCAGGGCGAGATCACGGCGGCCACGCTCGCCGGGATCCTCACGTACGAGGACGCTGCGCTGGTGATGGCGCGGCGCAGCGCGATCGCCCGGCGCACCTCGGGGCGCGGGCGGATGCTCGCCGTGGATCTGGACCGGGAGACCGCGCTCGCCGCACTGGAGGGATTCGAGGACACCGTCGCACTCGCCGTGCACAACGGCCCCAGTTCCTGCGTGCTGTCCGGCGACGACGAGTCGGTGCTGATGCTGCGGGAGCTGCTGGAGGCGGACGGCACGTACTGCCGGCTGGTGAACGTCGACTACGCCTCGCACAGTCCGCAGATGGACGAGCTGCGGGACGACCTGCTGACGGCACTCGCCCCCGTCCGGCCGCGCCCCGGCGAGCTGGAACTGATGTCGACGGTGCGCGGGCGTCTGCTGGACGGCCCGGAGATGGACACCGCGTACTGGGTGGAGAACCTGCGCAGCCCCGTCCTGTTCGCCGATGCGATGACCGCTCTCCTCGACTCCGGGGTCACCCATGTCGTCGAGATCAGTCCGCACCCGGTGCTGGCCCCCGCGATCGAGCAGCTCGCCGCGTCCCGGGCCGAGCCGCCGGCCGTTCTGTCCACCCTGCGCCGCCACCACGGCTCCACCGGCGATGCCGCACTCGCTCTGGCACGCGGGTACGTGGCCGGGCTCGCACCCTTCGGGCTGCTGCCCCGGCACGACCTCGTGCCGGTCCCGGGCTATCCGCTGAAGCCGCAGAGCCACTGGATCCCCGAGCGCGGCCACCGCGCCGGGAGCACCCCCGGCTTCGAGGCTCCGCTGGTGCCGGCCCCGGGCGAGGCCGGCACCTGGCACGCGGCGCTGGAGGTGTCGTCGACCGACCTGCCGTGGCTGGCGGACCATCGTGTGCACGACACGGCCGTGCTGCCGGGAACGGCAATGCTGACGGCCGCCCTTCACACCGTGCGGGCCCGCTGGGGTGCGCTGCCGCGCAGGCTGGAGCACGTCGTCTTCCACAAGGGGATCGCCGTCACGGAGTCCCCGGCCCGGCTGACGGCCGCATGGCATGACGAACTCGCCGACGGCGGGCGGTTCCGGCTGCTGTCGCTGCCCGAGGGCGGCGAGGCTTGGCAGGTGAACGCCGAGGCCCACGCCTACCGCCTGGCCGCCGACGTCACGCTGCCACGGTTCCCGGACTGGGCCGTGCCGTCCGAGCCGTCCGAACCGTCCGAGCCGGAGGAGTTCTACCGTGAGTGGGCCGCACGCGGCCTGTCGTACGGACCCGCTTTCCGGACCGTACGACGGATCCGGCTGCACGGCGACGGCCTGCGGGCCCTTGGCGAGGTGACTCTGCCGGAGGGGCTTCGGGCCGCGAATCGGGCCCACGCACTGCACCCGGCCCTGTGGGACGGCGCCCTCCAGATCTCGCTCGCGCTCTGCTCCGACCTGGGTGACGGGGCGGCGCTCGTGCCCACGGCGATCCGCTCCGTACAGATCCACCAGGAACCGGAAGAGCCCGTCACGACCCTGTGGTCCCACGCCGTACGCCGTACGGACGGCACGCTCGACGTCGATCTCTTCGACACCGCGCGGGAGCCTTTGATGTCCCTGGCAGGGCTCAGGCTGGAGCCGTTGCCGGTGGAGGCCGGGAACGGGCTGGACAGCGCGCGGCTGCACCACCTGGGGTGGACGGAGCTTCCGGCCCTCGGGGCCGCGCGGACTCCCGCCGCCGCCGGGGGCGGTTGGGCCGTCTGCGGAGGCGTGGACGGGACCGGTGCCGCGGTCGTGGCCGCCCTGCGCGCGACGGGCAGGGAGGCCGTGCTCGTGCCCGGCCCGGGCCTGGGGCCGGACGACGACCCGCTCGCCGGGGTGGCGCAGCCCGAAGGCGTGGCCTGGCTGGCGCCGCGGGCCGAGGAGGGAGCCCAGGCGCAGGAGTCCGGTCTCGGCCGGCTGGCCGCTCTGGTCCGGGCCTGCGCGGACCGGGGCGTGCCGCCGCGGCTCACCGTCGTGACCGTGGGGGCACAGGCCGTGGAGAGCACGGATGTTCCCGACCCCGGCGCCGCGATGTACTGGGGCTTCGCACGCGTACTGCGGCGCGAGCACGGGGAGTTGACACCGCGGGTCGTCGACGTCGTGGCCGACGACCCGAACTGGGCGGACCGCTGCGCGGCGGAAGTGCTCGGGGACGACGACGAGGACCAGGTCGCACTGCGCGGTGGCCGGCGTCTCGGCGCCCGGCTGATCCGTGGCGCCGTGCCCGAGGAACGGCTCGCCGCGCTGCCGCCGCAGCACACCCGGACGCAGCCGTTCCAGCTGGCTCCGGGCTCCGGCGACGGGGCGCTCCGGTACGTCCCACTGGCGCGCCGCGTGCCCGGGCGGGACGAGGTGGAGATCGAGGTCACCGCCGCGACGCTGGAACCGGCCGACACCGCACGGGACACGGCTCTGCAGCGGGCCACTGCCGCCCTCCACGGCTTCGCGGGAGAGGTCACCGCCGTGGGCCCCGGTGTGTCCCGTCCCCGCCCGGGCGACCGCGTGGTCGCCTGCGGTCCCGGCGCACCGGCCACCCATGTGACGGTACGCATCGAGCACGTCCGGCCGCTTCCGGAGGGGCTGAACGACGCCGACGCCGCGGCACTGCTGCCGGCCGGTGCCATCGCGTGGTACGCGCTGGACGAGGTCGGCCGGCTCGCCGCGGGTGAGACGGCGCTCATCCACTCGGGCGTCGGCGCGGTCGCCGGGGCCGCCGTGCAGATCGCCGGGGCGCGTGGTGCCCGGGTCCTCGTGGTCGCGGACGAGGCGGAGGACGGTGCCTTGCGGGCGCTGGGGGCCGAGCAGGTTCTCGACGCTCGTGAGCTGTCCTGGCCGCGCGCCGTGCGCGAGGCCACCGGCGGCCGGGGCGCGGACGTCGTGCTGTGCCCCGCCACCGGTTCGGGCCCTGAGTACGGGCTCGACGCACTCGCCGACGACGGCCGGCTCATCGCGCTGACCGGCCAGGACGCCACCGCAGCCCCGGCGGCAGGGGCCTCGCTCGCCCCGGCCGCCCTCCGCAGCGGTGTCAGTGTGACGTCGTTGGACCCCGCCGGCCTGCTCGGACGCCGTCCGGAACACTTCGCCCGCTCCGTGGACGCGGTCTCCCGGCTGATCTCACAGGGGACGCTGCGGCCCGCCAGGGCGCGGCATCTCACGTTCGGCGAGACGACCGGGACGCCGGGATCCGCGGGCGCGACATCACAGTCCTGTGTGCTCGTCGGGCCGTCGACGGTGGAACGGGTGACGCCGCTGGCGATGCCCGACGACCGGTTCCGGCCCGACGGCACGTATGTGATCACGGGCGGTCTGGGGGCGCTGGGCCTGTCCCTGGCCGAGTTCCTGGCCGCGAACGGCGCGGGCGCGCTGCTGCTCGTCGGTCGCTCCGAGGTCCGGCCGGAGGTCACGGCCCGTCTGGAGGCGCTGCGGGCCGGCGGCACGCTGGTGCGGACCGTGCGCTGCGACATCACGGACCAGTCGGCGCTGAGCCGCGCGTTGGGGCAGGCCCGGCGCCAACTGCCTCCGCTGCGTGGTGTGTTCCATGCCGCCGGCGTGCTGGCGGACGCCACGGTTCGCACGCTGACGCCGGAGCAGATCGCGGCCGTGGTGCGGCCGAAGGCCGACGGGGCCCGGAATCTGGAAGCCGTCACGGCCGGGGATCCGCTGGACTGCTTCGTGCTGTTCTCGTCCGCCGCCGCACTGTTCGGCAACGCAGGCCAGGCGGCCTACGCGGCGGCCAACGCGGCACTGGACGCCTGTGCCGAGGCGCGCCGCAGCCGAGGGCTTCCCGCGCTGAGTGTGCAGTGGGGACCCTTCTCGGACGTCGGACTGGCGGCGGAGGACAGCCGGCGCGGCGCCCGGTTGGAGGAGCGCGGCATGGGCGGCTTCCCGGCCGCCGAGGCGTGGCCCGCACTCGCGCGGATGCTGACCCGGGGCGAGGCGGTGACCGGCTATGTACCGCTCGACCTCAGGCAGTGGTTCGACGCCTATCCGGACGCCGCCGCCTGCGGCAGCTGGCAGGTGCTGCGCGCCGCCTCCGTGCAGGGCGACGGCAGGAGTTCGACGGCCGGTGAGTTCCGGGCGCGTCTGGCTCAGGCGCCGGTCGGCGAACGCGTCGGGCTGATCGAGGCCAAGATCCGGGAGCTGACGTCCAGGGTCCTGCGTCTCGCCCCGGAAGCGGTCGGGCGAGAGGCCGCGTTCAAGTCGCTCGGCCTGGACTCACTCATGAGTCTCGAACTGCGCAACCGGCTGGAGTCGGCGTTCGGCCTACGGCTCTCACCCACCCTCCTGTGGGCCTACGGCTCGTCGAAGGCGCTCGCCGCGGCACTCGGCGAGCAGCTGTCCGCGCCCCCGGAGGGCGCCTGATCCGGGCGCCTGCCCGATCCCCCACGCTCTGTCGGATTCGATCGCGAGGAACCCAGTTCATGGCTCAGACCAGCACCGGTGACACGACGGACGACAACGCCGTGCCGGCACGCAAGCAGACCCCCCTCACCCGCGCGCTCGAAACGATCAGGACCCTGCGCCGGCGGCTCGACGAACACGAGGGCGACCAGCCGATCGCCGTCGTCGGCATCGGCCTGCGCCTGCCCGGCGGTATCGACGACCTGGAGGGGTACTGGTCGGCGCTGGCCGAGGGCCGGGACTTCGTGCGCCCCCTGCCCGAGGCGCGCAAAGGCCCGTTCGCCGCAGCGTGGGAAGGGCTGCCCCAGCGTGGCGGCTTCCTCGACGACGTGCTCGGCTTCGACGCCGACTTCTTCGGCATCAGCCCCCGCGAGGCCAGACACCTCGATCCCCAGCACCGGCTGCTGCTGGAGGTCTCCTGGGAGGCCCTGGAGAACGCGGCCATACCGGCGGAGCGCCTGGACAGCGTCACGGCAGGGGTCTATCTGGGCATCATGTGGCAGGACTACCGGGAGTGGCTGGAGTCCGAGCCCGACGCCTACGCGACCACCGGCAACGGCCACAACTTCGCGGCCGGCCGCATCGCCCACGCACTCGGACTGCGCGGCCCGGCGGTCGCCGTCGACACCGCCTGTTCGTCCTCGCTGGTCGCGGTGCATCTGGCCGCCCAGGCCCTGCGCCGCGGGGAATGCACGATCGCCTTCGCCGCGGGGGCCAATCTCATCATGTCCCCCCGCTCGATGCGCCTCGTGCAGGAGACCCGGTCCCTGGCGCCCGACGGCCTGTGCAAGACGTTCGACGCCCGCGCCAACGGCTTCACACGCGGCGAGGGTTGCGGTGCGGTCGTACTGAAGCGTCTGGACCACGCTCTGCGCGACGGCGACCGGGTGCATGCCGTCCTGCACGCCACGGCGGTCAATCAGGACGGCCGCTCCGGCGGGTTCACCGCGCCCAATGTGCTGTCCCAGGTCTCGCTCATCGAGACGGCGCTGGCCCAGGCCGGGCTGGAGCCGTCGGACATCGGCCATGTCGAGGCGCACGGTACGGGGACCGCGCTCGGCGACCCGATCGAGATGGAGGCGCTGGCGACGGCCCTGGGCCGCCGCAACGGGGGCGCGCCGCTGCCGGTGGGCTCGGTGAAGACCAACTTCGGCCATCTGGAGAGCGCGGCCGGCATCACGGGGCTGATCAAGGCGGTGCTGACGCTGCGACACCGCCAGGTGCCGCCGCTCGTGCACTTCCGTACGCTCAACCCGCGCATCGATCTGTCCGGCACGGGCATCACCGTGCCCGGCGAGTTGACCGACTGGCCGGCCGGAGCCGGCCGCTACGCCGCCGTCAGCTCGTTCGGGATGAGCGGCACCAACGCGCACGTCGTGCTGGCCCAGGCGCCGGAACCGGTCGACGCTCAGCCGGCGGACGCACCACGGGTCACCGGCTTCGATCTGTCGGCCCACAGCACCGGGGCACTGCGGGAGCTGGCGGCCCGGTACGCGGACCATCTCGACGACACCCCCGCCGCCGGCACCGAGGCCGGGTTCGCCGCGTTCGCCTACACCGCGACCCACGGCCGCAGCCGCCTCCCCGTGCGTGCCCGGATCACGGCCGGTGACGCGGTCGCCGCGCGGGCCGCCCTCCGGGCGCTCGCCACGGGATCCGGGTCGGACGCGATGGAGGCCGCACAGGCATCATCCGGGGAGGGCGCGGCCGAGGGGGCGCTGCCGGTTCCGGAGCTGCCTCGGCGGGTCGCCGACCTGCCGTCGTACCCGTGGCAGCGCCGGCCGTACGCACCGGCGTCGGTGCCCGCGGCGTCGGCCGCGCCCCGGTCCGCTGCGCCGCCTGTCGCCTCCGGTGACGGTACGCCCCTGCAGCCTGCCGGCGTACCGGCGCCCGGTCCTGGCGGTCCGGCACTGCCCGTCGCCCACGAGGTCGTCTGGGAGACGCTCCCCCAGGTCGACACGCCCACCGGGCAGTTCGTCGTGGCAGGCGACGACAACGCACTGCTGGAAGCGCTGATGGCCCAGGCGGAGCACGGCATCGTGCTCGCCCCGCACCCCGTGGCCGTACCGGACGGCTGGCAGTACGCGCCCCTGCCCGTCGAGGCCCATGAGTGGGTCCGGTTCTGGAGCGGCCGGGAGACGGCTGCCCCCACCTCGCTCCTGCTGGCGTTCCGCTCCTTCGCGGTCGCCTCCGCCGCGGCGCCCGACGACCCCGTCGCGGCCACGGCCTCGCTGTGCGCGGCCGTGACGGCGGCGGTGCGCGGGCTCCACGACGTCGGGGGGCCGCACCGCGTACACGTCCTGACCCGGGGCACACTGCGCGTCGCCGACGGTGAGCGGACGGCGTCGACCGGCCATGGGGCGCTGCACGGACTCGCCCCCGTGCTCGGCCTCGAACTCGGGTCCGCCTGGGGCGGGATCGTCGACCTGCCCCACGAGCCCACCCCCGCCGACCTGCGCGCCCTGCTCGGCTTCGCCGCGCGCCAGACGCAGGCGGTGTCGGCCGGCGACGGCCTGCCCGCCGAGGACGCCGCGGCGATCCGCGCGGGTGCGGTGCGCGGGGCACGTCTGCGCAGAGCGGTCCCGCATCCGTCCGCGCTGCCGGTGCGGGCCGATGCGACGTATCTGGTGACGGGCGGCCTGGGAGCTGTGGGGCGCGAGTTGACCCAGGAGCTGGTGACGCGCGGGGCCCGGCATCTGCTGCTCATCGGCAGGCGGCCGGAACAGGACCTGGCGCCCCCGGCACAGGCGCTCATGGAAAGGCTGCGCACGCAAGGTGCCGAGGTCGTCTACCGCTCGGGCGGCTGCGACACCCGCGAGGCGCTCGACGCGGCCTGTGCGCCCCTTCGGGGCATGCCACCGGTGCGCGGCGTCGTGCACGCGGCGGGCACCGTGGACCGTGCCCCGGCGGCCGAGACGGCCCGGCGCGACTTCGAGGCGGCACTGGTCGCCAAGGCGGCCCCCGCCTGGTTGCTCCATCTGGCATCGGCCGACTGGCCGTTGGACTTCTTCGTGCTGGTCTCCTCGGTCTCCGCGCTGTGGGGCACCGAGGGCTGCGCGGCGTACTCGGCGGCGAACGGAGCCCTGGACGCCCTCGCGGCGCACCGGGCGGGCTCCGGGCTGCCGGCGGTGAGCCTGGCATACGGTCCCTGGGCGCTGGACGGCGCCGGGATGGCCGACGACGCCTCACGCGAGAAGTTCGCCCGGCTCGGCGTCGGTCCGCTCTCCCCCGAAGCCGGCCGGGCCTCGCTGACCGGGCAGGCCGGATCGCCCGCGGGCCATACCGTGGTCTGTCCGCTCGATCTGCCACGGCTGACCCGGATCATGTCCGGACTGCGCCCCCGCGGCCTGTTCTCCGGTACCCCGGAGGCGGTCGAGAGCTCCCCGTCCGCGCGGGAGGCGTGCGTCGCCGACGAACTCGCCGCACTGGCGCCGAAGGCGCGCGAGGAGGCGATCCGCGGCCATGTCCGCCGGCTGCTCGCAGAGCAGCTCGGGCACGCCGAGCCGGACGCGGTCCGGGAGGATGCCGGATTCCTGGACCTGGGCCTGGATTCGATCATGGCGGTGGACCTGTCGGAGCGGCTGTCCACGGTGTTCGGCCTCGGCTTCCAGGTCGCGGACGTCTTCAACCACCCCACGGTCCGCGAGTTGAGCCGGTTCCTGCTGGAGCGGCCGTCCGCGCTGCCGTCCTCCGTCACGCCACCCCAGCCCGCCCCGCCGCCGTCCCCCGACGCACCGCTGCCCCGGCCGTCCGCCGTCGCAGTGCCCCACCCCGCCGCGGACGACCGCGAACCCATCGCCCTCGTCGGCATGGCGGGCCGCTTCCCCGGAGCGGATTCCGTGGACGAGCTGTGGGATCTGCTGAGCGAGGGCCGGGACGGCGTCGGGACCGTGCCGCCCGGCCGCTGGGACGAGGAGCTTGTGCACAGCACGGGTCCGGCCGGCCGGATCACCACCGACCAGGGCGGCTTCCTGCACGACCTGGACCGGTTCGACGCGGCTTTCTTCGACATCCCGGCTCGGGAGGCCGAGAACCTCGACCCGCAGCAGCGGCTCCTGCTGGAGTCGGCCTGGCACGCCCTGGAGGACGCCGGCATCGACCCCAAGAGCCTTCGGGGCTCGCGTACCGGCGTGTTCGTCGGCATCAGCTATTCGGACTACGCGCGGCTGCTGGCCCGGGGCGGACCCGACGGCGTCGACGCGTACTACAGCACCGGTACGGCGCTGAACGCGGCCGCCGGGCGTCTGGCCTTCACCCTGGGGCTGAACGGACCGGCCGTGGCCGTGGACACGGCCTGCTCGTCCTCGCTGGTGGCCCTGCATCTGGCGGTGCGCTCGTTGCGCTCGGGCGAGACCGACACCGTGCTCGCCGGCGGTGTCAACGTCCTGCTCGACCCGCTGTCCTCCGTCGCGGTCAGCCAGGCCCACATGCTCTCGCCGCGCGGCCGCTGCCGGACGTTCTCCGCCGGAGCGGACGGCTTCGTGCGCTCCGAGGCATGCGGCGTGCTCGCCCTCAAACGCCTCGGCGACGCCCGGCGTGACGGCGACCGGGTCCTGGCCGTGATCCGCGGCACCGCCGTCAATCAGGACGGCGCCTCCTCGGGACTGACCGCACCCAGCGGCCGGGCGCAGGAGTCGATGCTCGCGGCGGCCCTCGCGGACGCCGGCGTCGCGGGGCGCGAGGTGTCGTATCTGGAGGCCCACGGGACCGGTACCGCGCTGGGCGACCCGATCGAACTGGGTGCCGCCTGGCGGATGCTCGGCCCGGAGCGGCGCCCCGGCGAAGCGCTGCTGGTGGGATCGGTCAAGAGCAATGTGGGGCACTGCGAGTCGGCGGCGGGCGTCGTCGGCGTCATCAAGACCGTTTTGGCGCTGCGCCACGGAGTGATCCCGGCCAACCTCCACTTCGACGAACCCAATCCGCATGTGCCGTGGGCCGACATGAACCTCCGCGTGGCCGACACACCGACCCCCTGGCGGGCCGGTGAGCGGCCCCGGCTGGCAGGAGTCTCCGGGTTCGGCTTCACCGGGACCAACGCGCACGTCCTGCTGTCGGACGCCCCGCCCGTCACCTCTCCGGCGACGGCCGCGGCGCCCGGCGCGCCCCGGACGCACCTCGTCCCGCTGTCCGCCCCCGACGCGGCGGGCCTGGAGCGGCTCACCGAGGCCTGGGAGCGGCGGCTGTCGCAGGCGACCGAGGAGGAACTGCCGGCCCTGGCCTCGGCGGCGGGCGCCGGGCGCGCCCACTTCCCCTACCGGCGCGCCCTGTCGGGCCGCTCCGGGGATCAGCTGAGGTCGGCTCTGCGCGGCGCCGCGCCGGTCCGGGAACCCGCGCGCGCTCCCCGGGTCGCGTTCCTCTTCTCGGGCCAGGGCAGCCAGTACTTCGGCATGGGCCGGGAGCTGTACGAGACCGAGCCGGTCTTCCGGGAGGTCTTCGACTCCTGCGATCAGGTGCTCGCTCCCCGACTGGGCGCCTCACTGACCGAGCTGACGCTGTACGGGAGCGACCCGCGGCTGATCGACGAGACCCGGGTGACGCAGCCCGCGCTGGTGACGCTGGAGATCGCGCTGGCGGCCCTGTGGGAGTCCTGGGGCGTGACGCCCGCCGTCGTCATGGGACACAGCGTCGGTGAGATCGCCGCGGCCCTGCATGCGGGGGTGATGGACCTGCCGACGGGGCTGGGCCTGATCTCCGAGCGTGCACGGCTGATGCAGGACACCCGGCGCGGCGCGATGCTGGCGGTCGTCGCGTCCGAGGAGCAGGTGCTCGACTGGATCGACGGCACGGGTCTGGACCTCGCGGCCGTCAACGCCCCCGAGTCGACCGTGGTCTCCGGTGCTCCCGAGGCAGTGGACGCGCTCGCCGCCCGGCTGAAGGAACAGGGGGTCAGGTCCCGGCGGCTCAGCGTCTCGCACGCCTTCCACTCGCGCCTGCTGGACCCGGCACTGTCCCAGCTGGCCGAGAGCATGGGAGCGTTCGAGTTCCGCGCGCCCCGGCTGCCCGTGGTGTCCAACCTCACCGGCGGGCTCGCGGACGCGGACTCCTACGACGTGGACTACTGGTGCCGGCATGCCCGCAACCCGGTCCGGTTCCACGACGGCGCACGCCGGCTGGACTCCCTCGGTATCGACGTGTGCCTGGAGATCGGGCCGGACCGGACCCTGATCAATCTCGTGCGGTCCGCCGGCCTCGAACCGGCCGGCGGTCTCGCGGCCTCACTGCGGCGTGGCAGGGGCGACCGCGACTCGCTGCTGACCGCCGCCGGAACGCTCTACGAACGGGGAGCGGACCTCGACTGGAACGCCGTGCACCGGCGCGACGGCGCACCCCGGGTCGGCGCACCCGTGTACCCGTTCGCCGCGACACGGCACTGGACACAGGCACGGAGCGCCCCTCAGGCGGCCCGCCCGCGGCACCACGGGCCGGCCTGGGGCACCGAGTTGCGCTCTCCCGCCCTGCGCGGACGGGTTTTCGTCACCGAGCGCAGCACCGTCTATCCGCCCCACCTCACCGACCACCGGCTGTTCGGCACGGTGTCGGTCCCCGGGGCGTCCCAGACGGCCACCGCCCTGTCGGCACTGGGCGACGGAGGCGTGCCGGTCGCTCTGGAGGACCTGCACTTCCCGCGGGCACTGGTCCTGCGGGACGGGGAGTGCTACGAGCTCCAGACCCTCGCAGGCGAGCGGGAACACGGTACCCGGACCGTGAGCGTGCAGAGCCTCGTCGACCCTCGACGCGACCAGTGGCAGGAGCATTTGGCGGCCCGGGTCGTGCCCGCGGAGCCGGCCCGGCCACGGGCCACGCCGGACCGCGACGCCTTCGTCGCCACCGCCGAGCGGCATCTGAGCGGCGAAGCCTTCTACCGCCATCTGCACACGCTCGGTTACCACCTGGGTCCCTCCTTCCGCTGGATCGGGGACGTGTGGATCACAGGCGACGAGGCGCTCGTCCGCTTCGTGCAGCCGCGGGACACGAAGGAGCCCTCGTCGGCCTACGAGATCCACCCGGGGCTGCTGGACTCCTGTCTGCAGAGCACGGTCGCCTTCGGGGTGGACCAGCCCGGGGCGGATCCGGTCGCGGAGGCCCGCGAGCTCGCGATCCCCTTCGCGGCAGCCCGGCTCGACTTCCCCGGCCGGCCGGGGCCGGACGAGGAGCTGTGGGGTCACGTACGGGCGGTGCGGCAGCGCAGCTCCGGTGACTTCCTCCAGGTGGAGTCCGCTGATCTGCATCTGTTCGGGGCCGGCGGCTCGACCGTGCTCGCCGTGGACGGATTCCGGTTCCGTGCCGCCCCGCGTGCGCTGCTCGAGCGTTCTCTGCGCACGGGGACGGAGCACGCGTACGAACTGGTGTGGACGCCGGTGGAACAGCCCTCCGCGTCGGCCGCCCGGCAGGACATCGCCCTTCTCGGCGCCGACGACGAGACCGGACGGACCGCACGTGTGGCGCTGGAGGCCCAGGGGCACCGCGTCAGCGCCGTGGACGCGGCCGGGCTCGCCGCCGCCGACGCGGATCTCGTCGTCGACGCCCGCTTCCATGCGCCGGACCGCCCGACCGCGCAGGACGCGGACGCCACTCTGGCCGCCGCCCTGGAGCTTGCCGAGTCCCTGCGGGCCGCGCCCGCCGCTGTTCCGTACGCCGTGCTCTGCGCGGACACGGACTCCGCGGCGCCGCTGCGCGAGGCGCTGTGGGGTCTGCTCGCCTCGCTGGCCGCCGAGCAGCCCGGTCGCCGGCTGCTGCGGATCGGGCTGACCCCGGACTGGGACGCCGGCACCCTGGCGCGCACCCTGGTGGCGGGGCCGCGCGAGGGCGTCCTGGCTGTGTCCGCGCACACCGTCCGCACGGCTCACCTGACGCCGTTGCGGGACACCGGCCCGCAGGACGGGACGGGCGCGATCGGCGCGCAGGAGGCGGACGGACGAGGCGAGGAACCGGGTGCACCCGGTGGCGTGCTGATCACCGGCGGGCTGGGGGCACTCGGGCTCAGCACCGCGGCGTTCCTCGCCCGGCGCACGTTCCCGTCGCTCACGTTGATGTCGCGCTCCGCTCCGGACGACGCCGCCCGTGCCCTGCTCGACGAACTGAAAGCGGGCGGCACCCGGGTCCACGTGGTGCGCGGCGATGTCACCGATCCGGACGACTGCCGGGCAGCCGTGGCCCGTGCCGAGCAGGACGGCCCGCTGCGTCTGGTGTTCCATCTGGCGGGTACCGCCGACGACCACGCCTTCGAGCAGCTGACGGCCGGTTCCTTCGAGACGGTCTTCGCGGCCAAGGCCCGGGGAGCCGTCACCCTCGCCGAGGCCCTGGGCGAGCGCACGCTGGATGCCTTCGTGCTCTACTCCTCGGCCTCCAGCGTGCTCGGCTCGGCGGGGCAGGCGAACTATGCGGCGGCCAACGGATTCCTGGACGGGCTGGCCCGACTGCTGCGATCCCGCGGGATCCCGGCCACCAGTGTCGACTGGGGCCCGTGGAGCCCGCGTTCGGGACGCGGACTGGCCGCCACCGACAGCGTCGAGCGGGCCGCCGCCCGCCTGGGCATCCGGCCGCTGACGGACGAAGAGGCGGACGAGCTGCTCTCCGTGGCCCTGGACGGGCGTCGGGAGAGGCTGGTCGCGGTTGCCGTGGACCGGTCCCGGCACGCCGAAGCACTGTCGGGCCGTGGCCGCACCAGCCTGTTCGACGGATCGCTCCCCCGTCCCGCCCAGGCCGAGGAGCCTGCCCGTGGGTGGTTGCGGGCGGAGCTCGAAGGACTCGGCCGCGAGCGCGGCGATGCCCGTCTCCGCGCGGAGATAGGCGCACTGGCCGGCGAGGTGCTCGGCGAAGACTCCGCGGTCGACGAGGAACGGGGCTTCGGGGACATGGGGTTGGACTCGATCATGGTGATCGACCTGCGGACCCGGCTCTCGCAGGCGCTGGACACCGACCTGCCCGCGACGATCGCCTTCGACCACCCCACCGTAGCCCGGCTCTCCGCACACGTCATGGCCGGGCTGTACGGCGATGAGCACCAGGCGTCCGCCCCCGCGGACCACGCACCGGCCGTCTCCGAATCCGCGACCGACGACGGTTCCCTGCAGAGCCTGACCTTCGACGAACTCCTCCACGCCGTGCAGGCGGACGTGGCGGCAGAGAAATGAGGGCGCAGACCATGGACACCGCGCAGATACGCGCCTTGATGGAGGAGCAGCTCACTCTCTCCCGCAGGTTGCGGGCGAGGGTCGAGGAACTGGAGGAGGCGAGGCACGCGCCGGTGGCGGTCGTCGGCATGGGCCTGCGGCTGCCGTCCGGCACGGCCGAGGACATCGACTCGCCCGAGGGTTACTGGGACTTTCTGCGCAGCGGCGCGAACGCGCAGTCGGAACTGCCCGACGAGCGACCGGGACTGCGTGCCGTGTACGACCCTGTGCCGGGCACGCCGGGCCGGTCGTACGTGTCCCGGGCGGGCTTCCTCACGGACATCGCGCACTTCGACGCGGACTTCTTCGGGATCTCCGCGCGCGAGGCCAGGTTTCTCGACCCGCAGCAGCGCATGCTCCTGGAGACGGCGTGGGAAGCCCTGGAGCGGGCCGCGATCCCGGTCCAGCGCTCCGCACGCCTCGATGTGGGTGTGTACCTGGGCATGATGGCCTCCGAGTACAGCGAGCGACTCGAGGACCGCGCGGACACCACGCGCATCGACCCGTACTACACGACGGGCGGCGGGCTGTGCTTCGGCGCGGGGCGGATCGGCTATGTGATGGGCTTTCGCGGGCCCGTGGTCAGCGTGGACACGGCCTGTTCCTCGTCGCTGTCCGCGCTGCACCTCGCCGTGCGCGGGCTGCGCGACGAGGAGTGCCGTTATGCGCTGGTGTGCGGCTCGAACCTGCTGCTGTCCGCGAACCTGATGGTGTCGCTGTCCCAGACCCGGGCCCTGTCCCCCGACGGCCGCTCGAAGTCCTTCCTCGCCTCGGCCGACGGCTACGGGCGTGCAGAGGGGGTGGGCGCACTGGCCCTGATGCGGCTGGCCGACGCCCGGCGGGAGGGCCGGCCGGTGCTGGCGGTCGTCCGCGGTACGGCCGTCAACCACGACGGCGCCGCCTCCGGCCTCACCGCCCCCAACGGACCCGCGCAACAGGAGGTGATCCGGGCGGCGCTGGCCGACGCCCGCACCGATCCGGCCGAGCTGGGCTGGATCGAGGCCCACGGCACCGGGACCGTACTCGGCGATCCCATCGAGATCGGCGCGCTCGACAACGTGGTGGGCGAGGCCGTGCGCGAGCGGGGCACTCCGCTGGCGCTGGGCAGCGTGAAAGCCCGCCTGGGCCATCTGGAGGCCGCGTCGGGGATCGCCGCGCTGATGAAGACGGTCCTGATGCTGCGGCACGGCGAGATCCCGTCCACGCTCTCGGACGATGACGGCGAGCTCAACCCCCACATTCCCTGGGACCGGCTGCCGTTCGAGGTGCCCCGGAGCAACCGGCCCTGGCCGCCGGCCCTTCCCCACCGGGTCGCCGGCGTCAACTCGTTCGGCATGAGCGGCACCAACGCCCATGTCGTCGTCGCCGCGTACGAGGACGTCGTGGACGAGGACGGTGCGCGGCCGGCGGAGTCCGCCGGATCCGGGGGCGTCCGCACCGAGCTGCTGTCCGTGTCCGCCAAGGACGAAGGAGCGCTGCAGCGGCTGGCCGAGCGGGTCCGGACGTATCTGAAGGGCACGGACACCGCCATGGTGTCCTCGGTGTGCCACACGCTGCGCACGGGGCGCGCCGTCTTCGGGCACCGGCTGGCGGTCACCGGCACCACCGCGGCCGAACTCGCCGAAGCGCTGCAGGCTGCGCTGGAGCAGCGGCCCCGGGCCGGGCAGGCGGCAGTGGCGGCGCCCCCGGACGGCCCGGCGACGCTCCGGGTGACCTCCGACGCGGAGCGGCTGGCCCGTGGAGTCGCCGTGCTCGCCGACGCCTTCCCCGGGCTGGCGAGGCACGGAGAGGTCACGGACGACGACCCGGCACGGCGGCTGACCCGGATGCTGGGCTCGCTGGGGGTGCGCGTCGCCATCGCGCCCGGTGAGCCGGCGCAGGACGCGTCGGCCACACTCGACTGGGGGCCGGAGGCCTCCCGCATCCTCATACCGGACTCACCCGAGGGCGCCACCGCCCGTCTGCAGGCAACGCTGGCCGCGCTGTTCACGGCCGGGGCCGAGCTGCGCTTCGACGCCCTCCGGGCGCCCGGGGCACGGCTGCTCGGCGATCTGCCCACCTATCCGTTCGCGCGCAGGCGCCACTGGCTGGACGAACCCGCGCCGGGGACACGTGCCGCCGGCGTGCCCGACGGCGACGCCACACCCCGCCCGGACCTGCCCGCCGCGCACGATCGCGCGGCCGTGCGCGCCTATCTGCTCGCCGAGTTGGCCGACGTACTGCAGTCAGCCGACCCTCTCGATCCCCAGCTGTCCTTCCTGGAGACCGGCGGCGACTCGTTCCTGTCCACCCTGTTCATCACCAGGGTCGAAGCGCACTACGCGGTCAGCCTCACGCCGGAGGAGCTGCCGCTCGACCTGCCGCTCACCGAGCTCTTCGGGCGTCTGTCGGACGACATCGCCGCGACCGCCGCCACCGCCGAGCCGGAGGTGACGGGCATATGACCGCCTTCGTACGTCCGCGCCGGCTGGACGCCCCGGCGTTGCGCCTCGCGGTGATCCACCACGCGGGAGGCTCGGCCGCGGCCTACTTTCCGCTCCACCGCGGACTCCCCGACGACTGGGACCTGCTGCTGCTGGACCTGCCGGGGCGCGGCAAGCGTCACGGGGAGGCGCCGTCGGCCGATATGGCGGAGCTGGTCGACCGGGCCGTCGAGGATCTGCTGCCCTGGAGCGGCTCCGCTCCCCTGGCGCTGTTCGGTCACAGCCTGGGCTCGGTCGTCGCCTTCGAGGTCGCGCACGCCCTGGAGGACCGTGGGGTGCCCGTCGCGTGGGTGGGCGTGTCGGGCCGTCCGGGGCCGAAGTCACCGGTCCCGGCGCCCCGTCTCGACCCCGCGCTGCCGGACGAGGAACTGCTGCACGGGCTGGCCCGGCTGGGCGGGCTGCCCAGCCTGTTCCACGAGCACCCCGACCTCCGCCACCGTTTCCTCGGGCTGATCCGGGCAGATCTGAGGGCACTCGGCACCTACCGGCCGGACCCCCTGCGGCGCCCCCTGTCGGCGCATCTGACCGCATTCGGCGCGGTGGACGATCCCCTGGCGCCACCGGACTCCCTGAACGCCTGGGCGGGCGAGACGGCCGGAGAGTTCGGGCGACGTCTGCTGCCCGGCGGACACTTCCACTTTCTCTCCGACTCCTTCACACGGTTCACCCGCCTGCTCACCGCGGAGATCCGGACCCGGGTCCCGTCGTCGCCCACCGAACAGCCGTCCGCGGCCGCCGGGTCCGCCCGCACCGCGGTCTGAGCCGCCCGGCCCGGCCCCGCCCATGACTCGCCCCACATCTCCACAGGAGAAAGAGACATGACAGGTCAGCAGACCTCGACAGACCATCCGCCGGGCGACCTTCGTTCACTCATGGCGGCGTTTCCGACCGGCGTGTCCATCGTGACGACATCCGGCAGCAACGGCACCAACTGGGGCATGACCTGCACGTCCCTGTGCAGTGTCTCCCTCGATCCGCCGATGCTCCTCGTATGTCTGCGGTGCGGCAGCCCCACGCTGAACGCCGTACGCGAGAGCGGCCGGTTCGCCGTCAACCTGCTGCACGAGCAGGCACGTCCGACCGCCGAACTCTTCGCCTCCGGGGATCCGGACCGCTTCGAACGGGTCGCCTGGTACTCCGACGAGAGCGCCGCCGGTCCCCATCTGACGGACTCGTCGCACACGATCGCCGACTGCTCGGTGGCCGCCACCCACGAGGTCGGGGACCACACCATGGTCCTCGGGAAAGTGGACATCGTCACCCAACTGCGCTCCCAGCAGCCCTTGTTGTACGGGCTTCGCCGCTACGCCTCGTGGCCGCCACCGGCCGAGAAGGCAGCACCCGTCAAGAACTTCTCCAGAGCGCGGGGCCAGGCTGGATGTGTCCCCGACCCCGAGGAAGGGCTGTGATCACTGACCAGGCGGTGGCGACGTCGTCTCCGCGCACCGTGAGGACACCTCGCACCGCACAGGGCGTTCCCTCTCTCCGTCCCGGGCGTGCCGGCACGAGCGCCGGAGCGGCCGGCCGGAACACCCCGCCGGCCGAGGACACCCTGGACGCCGTGTTCACCCGGGCCGCCCGTCGGTGGCCCGGCGCCGTCGCCGTGCAGGACGCACGCGGCGGGCTGGGGTTCGCCACGGCCGAGCTGCGGGCCACACAGCTGGCCTCGGTGCTGACCCGCGGCGGAGTCCAGCTCGGCGACCCGGTGATCGTCCACTGCGACGACCACCGGCAGGCGGTGGTGGCCCAGCTGGCCGTGCTGAAGGCGGGCGGAGTGTGCGTGCCCGCCGCTCATGGTCTCGGCCGGACGGAGCTCAGGGCGATCGCCGCCCTCAGCGGGGCGTCGACCGTCCTGTGCAGCCGTTCCACCCAGGACGCCTGGCCGCGCCGCTGCGCCTCGCTGCCGCTCGACGACCAGCAGACCTGGCGACGGGTCGCCGCGCACCGGCCGGAACGGGCGCTGCCCCTCTCGTCGGCCCGGGAGGCCGCCTACCTGCTGGTGTCCGGCGAGGGGCCGGACGAACCCACGGGGCACCTGATCGACCACCATGCGTGGCGGCTCGCGATCGCCGCCCGGACCCGTGCGGCGGGACCTGCGCCACGCCAGGTCTTCGTGTCCGCGCCGCCCGCGAGCCCCCGTGCGCTGTCCGCGATGTGGTGGGCGTTCGCCTCCGGCGGGTCGTTGCGCACGCTGCCCGGCGCCGGCTCCCCGGCGGAGCGCGTCGGCCCGGTGTGCGCCGTCGTGTTCAGCCCCGACGAGTACGCCGCCGTCGTGGACACACTCCCGATCCGGCCGCGGCTCGTCCAGCTCCTCGGCGGCCCGGTGCCGGGCGAGCTGGTCGCCAGGCACTTCGCGGCCCTGCCGGACACCAGGTTGCGCGCCGACTTCGCCCCGAGGGGTGGCGCCCTGCCCTGGACGTCCCGCGAGTTCGCCGCGCAGGCGGGGGCCCTGCCGTCGCCGAGCACGCTCGGCACCCCGGTGCCCGAGGTCCGGGTACACGTGGTGGACGGCCGGGGCCGTCCGCTCGCGGCCGGGCAGGAGGGGGAACTGTGCGCGGCGGGCCCCGCGCTCCCCTTCGGCACCATCCGCCGTCCCGGGCGCACGGCAGCGGCCTGGGAAGACGCCCCGCTGCTGCGTTCCGGGGTGCCCGGGCGCCGCCTGGCGGACGGCGGTCTCGAACTGACCGAACCGCCGCCCACCGCCGCCTGACCCCCGTCCGTCCGCCCTCGCGCCAGCTGCTTCGGAGAAAGGAGACCGGTATGTCGACCAAGTCCGGTCAACACGGACTCGTACTCGGCGGTGGATTCGCCGGAATCCTTGCCGCCCATGTCCTGGCCGCCCGCATGGACTCCGTCACCGTCGTGGAACGCGACGGCCTGCCCGGACGCCCGGAGCCACGCAAGGGGGTCCCACAGGCCCGCCAGTCGCATCTGTTCATGGGCGCCGGTGCCCGCACGGCCGACGCGCTCGTACCGGGGCTCCTGCGTGCCTGGACCACGGCCGGCGCCCACCGGCTGAGCGCTCCCGGTGATGTGGCGTTCCTGACGAAGTTCGGCTGGCTGCCCCGCACGCCGCACGACGAGTTCGTGCTGTGCTGCAGCCGGGACCTGCTCGACTGGGTGGTGCGTGACCTGGTGCTGCGCAATGAGCGCATCACCGTCCTGACGGAGACCGAGGCCGTCGGTCTCACCGGTGACGCGCAGCGGATCACCGGTGCACGGCTCCGCGATCGCGCCACCGGCGAACACACCTCGCTGGAAGCCGACTTCGTGGTCGCGGCGACGGGCCGTTCGTCCCGGGTGGACGACTGGCTGGGCGCGCTGGGCCTGCCGAAGGTGCCCGTCGAGGTCATCGACGCGGGCACCGCGTACGCGACCCGGATCTTTTGCCCGGCACCGGACAGGCACCGGGCCACCCCCGGCATCGTGATGATCGCCAACGTCACGGGCGAGGCCACGGGCGGTGTCCTGCTCCCCCTGGAGGACGGCCTGTGGACGGCCACTCTGATCGGTATGCGCGGCAGCGAACCCCCCGTCGGTGACGACGCGTTCCTGGACTTTGCCAAGGGGCTCTCCCACCCGGTGCTGGCCGAGCTCGTCTCGGAGGCCGCCCCGCAGGGGTCCGTACGCGGTTTCCGGGGGCTGGTGAACCGGCGCCCGCGCTTCGACCGGCTGCCCCGTCATCCCGAGGGTCTCGTGGTGCTCGGGGACGCCGCGTGCACCCTGAATCCTTCGCACGCGCACGGCATGACCGTGGCCGCCTCGGCTGTCGCCGCGTTGCATGCGCATCTGGAGCAGTACGGCATCACCCGCGGGGTGGCGGCGCGCATCCAGCGTGCGGTCTCCAGATCCGCCGCGACGGCATGGCAGTTGTCCGTCAGCGACGATCTGCGTCACCCGGACGTCGTCGGCTCCGGCCTCTCGCCCGCCGTCCGGGTCCAGAACCATTACGCCGACAGGGTCATGCGTGCGGCGACCGAGCGCCCCGCCGTGGCCCGCGCGTTGGTGGACGTGATGGCGCTGGCCAAGCCGGTGACGTCGCTGATGCGTCCGCGCACGCTCACCGCCGCGTTCCGGGGACCGCGCCGACGCCTCGCCTCCGCCGACGCCCCCCTGGCACCCCGTACCACCTGACCGGCCGCACGGGGTCCCGCTTGCCCGGCCGCCCCGGCCGCCCGCCTTCCCTCACCCCGACCGCCGTCCGTCCCCGTCGTACCCCCTCGCCCCTCGAACCGTCGACCCCAAGGAAGCCGTATGCCCCGCCACCACACCGTCGAAGTCAACGGTCTTCGTCTGCACGTAGCAGAGGAGGGAGAGGGACCGCTCGTCCTTCTCCTGCACGGATTCCCGGAGTTCTGGTACTCCTGGCGCCACCAGCTGACTGCGCTGGCGCAGGCCGGCTACCGCGTGGTCGCACCGGACCAGCGCGGCTACGGGAGCAGCGACCGCCCCGATTCCCCGGACGCGTACTCCATCCTGCATCTGTCCGGCGACGTCGTCGGGCTGATCCATGCCCTGGGTGAACGGCAGGCGTTCGTGATCGGTCACGACTGGGGCGCGCTGGTCGCCTGGTCCACCGCCACCATGCGGCCCGACGTCGTCCGCGGGGTCGCCGGCCTCAGCGTGCTTCCCCCGGCACGGGGGCCGCTGCCGCCGCTGCGGCAGACTCGGGAAAAGTTCGACGGGCGGTTCTACTGGAACTACTTCGAGCAACCGGGCGTCGCGGAGGCCGAGTTCGGCAAGGACCCGGACCGCACCTTCCGGCGCCTGCTGTTCGGGGCCTCGGGCGACCGTCAGCTCAGCGGCCCGCCCGGCCCGCCGTTGGTCCCGCCGGGCGGCGGCTTCCTGGACCTCGCCGCCGATCCCGAGCGGCTGCCGCCCTGGCTGACGGAGGAGGACATCGCCGCCTATGTGGCCGCGTTCGAGCGCTCCGGCTTCACCGGCCCGCTGAACTGGTACCGCAATCTCGACCGCAACTGGGAGCTGACCGCCACCTGGGCCGGCGCCCGCATCGACGTGCCCGCCCTGTTCGTGATCGGCGACCGTGACCGGGCCTTTCCCGGACGTGACGGGATCGTGGACGCCCTGTCCGCGGCAGCACCCCACCACCGCGAACCCGTGATAGTCGCCGGGGCGGGGCACTGGGTCCAGCAGGAGCGCCCCGCGGAGGTGGGCGACGCCCTGGTCTCCTTCCTCGCGTCGCTCGCCTGACCGTCCTCCGCTTCCCCCCACCGCCGAGGAGTTGTCTTGGCCGCTCACACCCCCATCGACCTTGCCGCGCTGGGCGAGGACTTCGCCCGGGACCCCTATCCGGTGTACGAACGATTACGCGCCGACGGTCCGGTGCACCGGGCCTGGATGCCGGAGGGAGCCGAGGTCTGGCTCGTCGTCGGCCACGCGGAGGCACGGGCCGCGCTCACCGACCCCCGGCTGTCCAAGCAGTGGGACAACGCCGCCGCCTCCTTCCCGATCAAGAGCCCGTCCGGCAGCCACATGATGAACTCCGACGTGCCCCGCCACACCCGGCTGCGCAAGCTGGTGGCGCGCGAGTTCACCACACGCCGGATCGAGGCACTGCGTCCCCGCGTCCAGCAGATCTGCGACGAGCTGCTCGACCGGATGCTCGCGGCACCCGACGGACGCGCCGACCTGGTCGACGCGTTCTCCTTCCCGCTGCCCATGTCGGTCATCTGCGAACTGCTCGGTGTGCCGTTCCTGGACCAGGCCGAGGTGCGGCGCTGGGCGGACGCGGCGATTTCGTCGCAGGACCCGGACGAACGCACGGCCGCCGCCGCGGATGCCGCGCGCTTTCTCGCCGCTCTCGTGGAGGAGAAGCGCGCCCGGCCCGGCCCGGACCTGCTGAGCGCGCTCATCCGCACGGTCGACGAGGACGGCGACCGGCTCTCGGCGGACGAACTGATGGGGACGGTCTTCCTGCTGATCGTCGCCGGGCACGAGACCACCACCAACCTCATCGGCAACGGCGTGCACGCACTGCTCCGGCACCCCGACCAACTTGCCCTGCTGCGCTCCGACTTCAGCCTGCTGGACGGGGCGGTCGAGGAGATGCTGCGCTATGACGGGGCGGTGGAGAGCGCCACCTTCCGCTTCGCCACCGAGGCGTTCGACATGGGGGGCCACCGTATCGAGGCGGGGGAAGCGGTGATGGTCGATCTCAATGCCGCCAACCGTGACGCCGCACGCTTCCCCTCCCCCGATCGGTTCGACATCCGCAGAGCCACCGCAGGTCATGTCGCCTTCGGCCACGGAATCCACCACTGCCTGGGCGCGCCGCTGGCCCGCATGGAGGCCCGTATCGCCATCCGCTCCCTGCTCGAGCGCTGTCCCCGGCTGGCTCTGGACGCTCCCGCGCACACGGTGCTGTGGCGCCACGGCATCCTGGTACGCGGTCCGCATCACCTGCCGGTCCGCTTCACCGCCGGCTGAGCCACGCATGCCGTCCCGTCGGTTCCGGGCAGGATCCGGCGGGAGGGTGGGGCCGACGGCGGCGGAAGCCGGCGGCGGCCCCCCGGTCAGCTCGCGGTGACGTGCGGCATCCAGTCTTCTTCCAGGGCCACCTTCCGGTGCCGCGCGAAGCCGCGTCCCGGCTCGAACAGGCGGGTCAGCGCCTGTTCACGGTCGGCGAGCGGCTCCCGCTGGGCGCACTCCGCCGCGTAGAGCCTGATCAGAGCGTGGAAGCGGTAGTGGTGCCGGTACACCTCTTCCAGCAGATGGTTGTCGACCAGCAGATCGAGCAGATGCCGGGCCTGCGCACGACTTGTGCCCATCAGGGTGGCGGCGACCTGGACGGTGATCGGATTGCCCGAATGCAGGCCCAGGTAGCGGAACATCCGGGCCGCTTCGGCAGGCAGCGCCTGGTACGACGCCTCGAACACCGTGCGCAGGCTCGCTGCCGCGTCGTCCTCCACGTTGAGCCTGTCCAGCAACGCACCTTCGTCGGAGTACCGTTCGACCATCGCGGTTGCCGGAACGTCGCGCGTCGCCAGCAGGCCTTCGGCCGCACTGCGCAGCGCCAGCGGCAGCCCTCCGCAAATGCGTGCGAGACTCATGACGGCCGCCTCCTCGCCCCGCAGACGGTCCCCGCCGAGATAACTGAGCAGGTCAGCCGATTCCCGGTCGGACAGCGGGTCGATCCGGATCAGATGGGCCCCGTCGCGGATCGCCAGACCGCTGAGCCGCTGCCTGCTCGTGGCGAGCACACAGGACGAGCCCGGGGGGATCAGCGGCCGCAACTGGTCGGCACTGAGCGCGTCGTCGAGCACCACCAGCATCCGTCGGCCGTGCAGCAGACTGCGGTAGAGGGTGACGCGCCCGGCCGGGTCCTCGGGGATCCGCGCGTCGTCGACGCCCAGGCTGCGCAGCAGCTGGGCATGTGCCTCGAACGCGGTGAGCGGTTTGCCCTGAAGTCGGGTGCCGCCGAGGTCGACGAACAGCTGACCGTCCGGGAACCGGTCCTTCAGCCGGTACGCCAGTTCCAGGGCGAGCGCCGTCTTGCCCACACCCGCCAGGCCGTCCACCACGGCCACGGGAGTGCTGGCGCGGTGTCGAGCCAGCTGCACGTCCAACACCTCTTCCAGCCTGGCCAGTTCCGTCGCACGGCCCACGAAGCCGCGGACCAGGGGTGGCAGCTGGGCCGGGCGGGGAGTGTCCGGCGGCACCGTGTCCGCGAGGTCGACGGACGTCACCGGTGCGGGTGACTGGGCACGGCAGGCCGTGACCGGACGCCCCGCGAGGATGTCCTGGTGGAGGTGGCGCAGTTCCGCGCTCGGTTCGATGCCCAGTTCCTGGTTGAGCAGTCGCCGCGTCTCGGTGTACACGGCGAGTGCGTGGGCCTGCCGGTCGCAGCGGTACAGGGCCAGCATCAGCAGCCAGCGCAGCTGCTCACGCAGCGGCTCCTCGGCCACCGCGACGGACAGGTCGGCGACCACCTCCCTGTGCCGTCCTGCCTCCAGCATGTCCGATGCCCGCTCCTCGACGGCCGTCAGCCGCAGGTCCTGCAGCCGGGTCCGTTCCACGGCCGCGAACGGTCCGGGGATACCGGCGTACGCCTCACCGTGCCAGAGCGTCAGGGCCTCCTCGTACAGCTCGAGAGCCGCTTCGGTGCCGCAGCCGGCGCGCGCCTTGCGGGCCTGTGCGTGGCTGCGCGCGAACCGTGTGACGTCCACGGCCTCGGGATCGATGCGCAGGCAGTAGCCGCCGGACGCGGAAGCGAGAACAGAGCTGGTCCCGCGCCTGCTGCGCCCGGGCTCCAGCACGCGGCGCAAGCCGGCGACATACGTGTGGACGCCGTTGGCGGCGGTCTGTGGGACGTCGCCTCCCCACACGGCGTCGATGATGTGCTCGATGCCCACGACATCGCCGGCCCGGCTGGCAAGCAGGCCGAGGACGGCACGTTGCTTGGGTGGGCCGAGGACGACTTCGGTGCCGCCCCGCCAGGCCCGTATGGGCCCCAGGAGCTGGATCTGTATGGTTTCCCCCGTGGTCAGCACTGTGCCGTTCCCTCCATGAGTGTGTGGTTGGTCGCCTGCGAACTCCGGAGCCGTGGTCAGTTACGCGCTGCTCCGGCACGAACGGGCGCGCCACCGGCCGCGACAGTGCCGAAGTCCTCGGTCCGCGCGAGCAGCGATGTGGCCACGCACCTCAGCTTCTCGCGGGTCTCCTCGAGCTCACGCTCCGGTCGGGACTGCTCGACGATTCCGGCGCCCGCCCTCAGCCAGGTCCGGCCTCCTTGCGCGTAGACGCTGCGCAACACCAGGGCGGCGTCCATGGTGCCGTCCTCGGCGACCTTCAACACCGCGCCCGCGTACGGGCCGCGTGGGTGCTGCTCATGCCTGCGGATGGCCTCGTAGGCGGCGCGCTTGGGCACTCCGGACGCGGTGACGGCGGGGAAGACGGCGGCGAACGCGTCCCAGGGGCTGACCCCTTCGGGTATCCGCCCCACCACCCTGGAGGCGAGGTGCTGGACGGAACCGCGTTCCTTGACGGACATGTACTCCTCGACGACGACCGTCTCCGGCTTGCAGGGGCCGGCGAGTTCGTCGACCGCGATCTTCACCGAGATGGCGTGCTCGTGCAGTTCCTTGGGGTCCGACAGAAGGTCTTCGCGAAGCTTGCGGTCGACATCGGGGTCCCCTGTCAGGGCACGTGTGCCGGCCAGCGGCTGGCTCGCCACCCGCCGGTCGGCGGACACCTCGACGACCGTCTCGGGGCTGAATCCGAAGCAGCGCAGTCCGCCCATGTCCAGGAGGAAGGACCGGGCGGGCGTGTTCTGGCGGCGGCCCCTGCGGTAGCTGGCGGGGAAATCGATCTCGGCGTCGACGGAGATCTCACGGGAGAGGATGGCCTTCTGCAGCTTGCCCGCCCTGATCTCCTCGACCAGCGACGCCACGGCCAGGCGGTAGGCGCCTGCGCCGGTTTCCAGACCCACCTCGACGGGCCGGCGCCGATCAGCCGGAGCCGTGTCCGCCCGGCCGGCTGTCACCTCCGCCTCGATGCGGGCCAGCGCGTTCTCCACCGCCGTCAGAGCCGCGCCGTCCAGGCTGCGCACGACGATCCGGGACCCGGTCAGCCTGAGCTCCGTCTCGGGGACGATGAGGTGGAGCAGGGTCCCCTCTTCCACCGTCATCCCGGCGATGGCGTGGGAGAGCTCGAAGGCGCACCAGCCGTACGCGGTCCAGTCGGCGATCGGCAGGTCGGACAGAAACTCCTGGACGGCGGCCAAGGGGTCCCCGTACCAGCGGTGTTCACGGGTCTCCCCGGACCTGGTACATCGCAGGGTGTCCGCGTCGACGACCACCTCCGCGGCCACGCCCCCGGCTATCGACCAGCCGTCCGGGGCCTCGTGGATCACCGAGGTCTCGAACAGGCCCGAGGCGGCGAGGCCGACGGCGATGTCCAGCGGCTCGCATGTGGTTTCCACCACGGCGGTGCGGTAATGGGTCTTCATTTCACTTCCTCCGAGTGGGGGGCGACATCGCGTCCGGCGGAGCCAGGGATGGGCTCGCCAAAGCCCGCGGTCGTCGCCTCTGAGGGAAATCAATGACAGATCGGGCAGAGCCGACCACACAGCACGAACGGAGAATCACCGGAGGCGGCGCAGACCCTCGCGGTCAGAAAAGGAATCGCCGCACGTGCGCATCACAAGGAGTGCGATCACTTCGCGACATCGCGACGACCGCACTCATCAAAGGGAGGGTAGGAATTCAGACAAGAATCGGCTCGCGGACCCTCACGTTCCGCAGCACGGACCGCCGGACCACTTGCTTCACGACCTGTGCGAGTCGTTCGGCTCCACACCGAGGCGCCCGACATTCGCCAGGGCGGCTCGGGCTACGAGCGCAGCAAGGAATCAACCGATCTCAAGGACGACGAGCGGCCGCAATTCTTCATGAACACACGCCGATCAGACATCGCCACCCCGTACGAGAAACACCTCTATGTCGACCCGGTTGTCCGAGTCGACCGAACTGAACACGAGTCTACCTAATCAAGGATACCCGTTCAACATATTTTACCTGGGCCCTGGCGGCCACCTCCATTCATTTCCCGGTGGAACCTATTCCGGCCATTCAGTCATTTCACCCGCCGGAAGCCGGCCGGCCTCGCCACGGTCACCGCCTCACGTAATTCCCGATAACGGGAGGCGGTCCACGGGCACCACGGTGGAGAGCGACGGCGGGGGCCGACGGGGGTTGCGGCCCCCGCCGTCGCGGCTGGGAACTCCGCCCGGACAGGCGGAGAAGATCACTCGTCAGCGCGTGTCGGCCGTCGCACCGCTGGGCCGGGCGGCCTGTGCGGAGGGGGGCGCCGGCGTGTCCGGTCCCTTGCCGCGTGCCCGCCCGGGCAGCACGAAGACCGCCACCAGCACCGCGAGCAGCAGGAAGCCTCCGGCCAGGACGAATCCGACGGCGTAACCGTCGGTCGCCGCGCTCTTCGCCGAGGCTCCGGCAGCCAGGCGGCTGTCGGTGTGGGCGGCCTGCACGGTCACCAGGACGGCGAGACCGATGGCGCCGCCGATCTGACGCGAGGCGTTCAGCAGCGCCGAGGCCATGCCGGCCTCCTGCGGCGGCAGCCCGCCGGTGGCCGCGACCGTGAGCGGTACGAAGGACGTGCCGATGCCGAGCCCGGCCACCAGGGACGGCCCGAGGACGTCGGTCAGGTAACTCCCGGACGGGTCCACCAGTCCGAACCAGGCGAATCCCGCGGCCGCGAGCAGACCGGCCGGAATCAGCAGCACCTTCACGCCCACCACGGGGAGCAGCCGCGTGGCCAGCCGGATGCCCACGACCACGATCAGGCACAGCGGCAGGAACGCCACTCCGGCCTCGGCGGCCGTCAGGTTCAGAGTCCGCTGGAGATAGAGCGAGAGGAAGTAGAAGACACCGAACTGGCCGGCCACCAGCAGCCCCATGTAGAGGTTGGCGCCGCCGACGCTGCGTCTGGCCAGCAGGCCGAGCCGGATGAGGGGATCGGCCATCGGCCCGTACTGCTCCCACAGACCGAAGCCGGCGAGCAGCACCACGGCCGCGGTCAGGGTGACCACCGTGGTGGTCGACGTCCAGGAGAGCTGGTCCGTGCGCACCACTCCGAGGATCAGCAGACCCACACCGGCCGTGGCCAGCACGGCACCGACGACGTCGAGCCGGCCGCGCTTGTTGCCGAAGGTGCCCGCCGGCACGCTGCGCATGGCGAGCACCATGACGCCGAGCACCATCGGAAGGTTCACCAGCATCACCCAGCGCCAGCCGGCGTACTGAGTCAGCAGTCCGCCGATGAGAACGCCCGCGCCGCCACCTACCGCGGAGACCGCGGCGTACACCCCGAGCGCCCGCGTGCGCTCCGCGCCCTCGCGCTGGGTGAGCGTGAGCACGGCCAGCGCCGCCGGGGCCATCACCGCCGCACCCACCCCCTGCACGGCACGGGCGACCACCAACTGCCACGGCTGCTGTGCCAGCCCACCAACCAGGGAGGCGAGCGCGAAGAGCGTGGCACCGGACAGGAGAATGCGGCGCTGCCCGAACATGTCCGCGGCGCGGCCGCCCAGCAGCAGGAACCCGCCGAAGAACAGGGCGTAGATGTTGACCACCCAGGGAAGCCGGGCCGGGTCGAAGTCGAGACCGGATCCCATGTCGGGCAGCGCCACGTTCACGATCGTCATGTCCAGGGTCACGGTGAACTGGGCCAGAGCCACTGCGAAGAGTGCCCCTCCCCGGTTCAGACCCGCCTGAGGCATCTGCCCCTCCAGAGTTTTTGTACTCGTAATACGTACGCGTACGATAACTGTATCCCGAGGTCGGTCGGTTGTCACCCCCGGCCCGGACGCAGTACCGCGAAACATGGCCCGACCAGGCCGTGTTGCCGTTTGGGCCGACCGGCCGACGCCGGTCGCAGACACGCGAGGAGACGAGCACGGTGGAACCGAAGCAGCCGGACGGCAGTCGTGGGCGCAACACCGGGGCGCGGCGCCGCAGCCGGCTCTCCCAGGCGGTGATCGTCGCCGCGGCGCAGCACATCATCAGCACCGGGGGCGACGGCAGTCTGTCCATGCGGCAGCTGGCCCGCGAGCTGTCCATCACCCCGATGGCCCTCTATCACCACGTGCGCGACAAGGACGAACTCCTCATGCTGCTCCTGGAGACCAAGGCACAGAACGTGTCCAGGCCTCCGCTTCCCGCGGACCCGCGCGAGCGGCTGGTGACAAGCTCCCAGCTGCTCTACGACATGCTCGCCGACTGCCCGTTCCTCGGGGAGATCCTGTCCTCCGAGGACCTCATGACGGCCTCGAACCTGTGGATCATCGAAGCCGTGCTGGATGCGGCCGTCGACTGCGGTTTCGCGCCCGACGAAGCCGTCGGGATCTACCGCGTCATCTGGCACTACACGTCCGGGGAGCTCATGATCCGCCTCACCCGCGAGCGCCGCCTCGCCGAGCTGGACCAACCCCCCTACCGGGAGCGGGTCTTCGCGGACATCGAACCGCGGACCTACCCACGCCTCCACGCCCTCGCGGATCGCTGGACCGACCTCACCGCGCGGCAGACGCACCGCAAGGGGCTGGAGGCGCTCGTCGCCGGCTTTCTGCGCGGCGCCGGCACGGCCCCGTGGCCGCCCGGCCACGCCGACGGACACATCGCCGGGTGACCCGACCGGCCGGATGCTACGGTGTCGGCCAGGCATTCTGTGGCTTCAACTCGCTTGGCACCAAGAGGTGTTGACAACCCGGCCAGAACGCGGGCCCTTGGGTTTGACCGGCAGTGATCCCCGCGGGCGGCTCCCCCCCTTCCGGCGCCTACGCGACGGCCCTCCGACACCCCACCACGGCCTTGCGGGACCGGGGAGCCGGTCGGCGGGGTCCACGGTCGCGCACAGCGCCCGCTACGAGGCGGGCCGCGGACGCGGCCGGCCAGACGTGAAGGAAGATGGACGGATGCAGCCCCGAACGAATCGCACCGGCAGGACCGGTCGTCCGCCCCGACTGTCGCAGGAGGCGATCATCTCGGCCGCCCAGCGTCTGCTGGCGGCGGAAGGCGCCGATGGCCTGTCGATGCGGCGCCTGGCGAAAGAGCTGGCCAGCACACCAATGGCACTCTATCACCATGTACGCGACAAAGATGAGCTGTTGCTGCTCCTCCTGGAGGAGCACGCGCGGAGCATCCCCCGCCCCGAACTGCCGAAGGATCCCCGCGAGCGGATGATCACCGCGGGGCAGCTGCTCCACGACGTGCTCGCCGAGTGCCCCTGGATCGTCGAAGTGCTCGCCTCGGACGATCTCATGGCCGTCTCCGCGTTGTGGATGGTCGAGGCCATGGTCGACGCCGCCATCGAGTGCGGTCTCACGCCCGAGCAGGCCGTCGACGCGTACCGGATCGTCTGGTACTACACCGTCGGCGAGTTGATGATCCGCGTGACCCGTGAGCGCCGGCGGGCGGAGGCGGACCGCCCCTCGCATCGCGACCGCACCTTCGCCGCCCTGGCCGAGGACGAGTACCCGCGGCTCGCCTCTCTGGCCGGCCGATGGGCCGAGCTCACCGCCCGCGACACCCACC
The DNA here is from genome assembly GCF_044768335.1 of Streptomyces sp. NPDC101151. Lineage (NCBI taxonomy): Bacteria > Bacillati > Actinomycetota > Actinomycetes > Kitasatosporales > Streptomycetaceae > Streptomyces > Streptomyces sp. NPDC101151. The sequence goes on from NZ_JBIWPP010000012.1 coordinate 79,450, forward strand.
GCCAGGGCCTCGAAGCGGTGGTCGAGGGACTGCTCGCACACGTCTGATCGGAACTGCGCGCACCGTGGCCCGGTGAGGGGTTCCAGACCTTCACCGGGCCACGGCACGGGCGAGCCGGACCGCGTCACACTCCGCGGGAAGCCCGCCCGGGGGAACCGCTCACGAGGAAGCGGCTCGGGCGGTCGCGGGGCCCGCGAGCACGTTCACCCGCAGTGCCTTCTTGTCGACCTTGCCCACGGCGGTCAGCGGGAGCTCGGAGAGCACCACCAGACGGTCGGGCAGCTTGTAGGCCGCGATACCGCGCGCCCGCAGGGCGCTCTGCACCTCGCGCAGCGTCGGCGGGTGAGCGGTGTCCCGCGGGACGACGCAGGCGCATGTCCGCTCCCCCATCAGGTCGTCGGGCAGCGCGATGACCGCGGCGGCAGCGATCCGGTCGTCCGCGCCCAGGTGCTCCTCCAGCTCCTGGGCCGGCACCTTCTCACCACCCCGGTTGACCACGTCGCTGACCCGGCCCACCACTTCGAGGTTCCCGTCGGCCGTCCGGACCACCAGGTCACCGGTCCGGTAGTAGCCGTCCTCGGTGAACCGGGCCCGGTTGTGCTCGGGAGCCCGGTAGTAGCCACGCAGGGTGTAGGGCCCGCGCGTGAGCAGTTCGCCCGGCTCTCCGGGCGCGGCCGGCCGGCCGTCCTCCCGGATCACCAGGATCTCGTCCGCCGGTGACAGCGGGCGCCCCTGCGTGTGGCACACCACCTCCTGAGGGTCGTCAGGACGCGTGTAGTTGAGCAGTCCCTCGGCCATGCCGTAGACCTGCTGAAGCGTGCAGCCGAGTCCGCCGGGCACCTGCCGTGCCGTGGCGGCGTCGAGTTTGGCACCGCCCACCTGGAGCAGCTCCAGCGTGGAGAGGTCGTGCTCGTTCCACTCCGTGGCCTCCAGCCACAGGGGGAGCAGCGGCGGCACCAGAGACGTGGCGGTCACCCCGGCGCGCTCGATGAGCGGGAAGCACACCTCCGGTGTCGGCACCGGAGCCAGCACGGCCGTTCCGCCCAGCCGCAGGACGCCCAGGACACCGGGACAGGCCAGGGCGAAGTTGTGCGCCGTCGGCAGCGCCGCCAGATAGCGGCTGTCCGGGCCGAAGCCGCACAGCCGCGCACTCTCCCGTATCTGGTACGTGTAGTCGGCGTGGGTGCGCGGTATCAGCTTCGGCCGGCCCGTGGTGCCACCGGAGAGCAGGAACAGCGCCACGTCGCGGGGGCCGGGCGCGGGCAGGTCGAGGGGCTCCGCGTCCACCTCGCCGAGCGTGCCGAAGGGGCCCGCCCCGCCCGCCACCAGCACCTCCCGCAGGGAGGCACAGCGGGCTGCGACCTCCTTGGCCAACCGCCCGTACTCGCTGTCCAGGGACTCGGACGGGCAGACGTACGCCACTGCCTCCGCGGTGTCCACGAGGTGGACGATCTCCACTTCCCGGTGCGCCGGAAGCGCGAAGACGGGAAGCGCGCCCAGCCGGAACAGTGCCAGGCTGAGCACCACCAGCTCCGCGGTGTTGGGCAGTTGTACGACCACACGCTCGCCGGGCCGCAGTCCGCGTGCGTACAGCCCCGCGGCCGTCCGGTCGGCGGCCAGGTCGAGTTCGGCGAAGGTCAAGTGCCGTTCCGGAGTGATCAGGGCGGTCCGGGCGCCGCGATCCGGTACACCGGACGGCCATACACCCAGCGTCTCGTCCGTCCAGTACCCGAGTTCCTGGTAGCGCCGGGCCACTGCGTCGGGCCAGCCCACAAGGCCTTCGCTCATCGATGATCCCCCGTCTGTCTGCTGAATGGTGATGCCGGGCACCTCTGCGGCCCGGCTCCGTCGCGGCCGCACCGCGACGGGGCCCGTCACGGCATGGCGCTCCAGGCCGCGGGCGGGCCGGCCGCGGCGCGCGCCTGCGCCACGATGAGGTCGAGCACCGCTCGGCGGTGGGTCTCGAGGTAGAAGTGGTCGCCGGGGAACACCTGGACCGCGCAGGGGCCCTCGGTGGCCTCGTGCCACGCCGCGGCCTCCCGCTCGTCGACTTCGGGGTCCCCGTCCCCGTACAGGACGGTGACCGGGGCCCGCAGCGAGACGCCCGGCAGCGGCCGGTACGTCTCGATGAGCTGGTAGTCGCGTCGGACGGCGGGCAGTACGGCCGTCATCAGGGATGCGTTGCCCAGGACGGCGCTCCCTGTGCCGCCCAGGCGACGCATGTCCGCGATCAGGTCGTCGTCCGTGCCGAGGTGTACCGTGCCCGGCCGCGACAGCCGGGGCGCGGGACGGCCCGACACCACCAGGGCCACCGGGGGCCGGCCGGCGGCCGTCAGTCCCCGGGCGACCTCGTAGGCCACGGCCGCCCCCATGCTGTGTCCGAACAGCACCGTCGGGAGCGGGGTACCGGCCGACGGGTCGGACAGCAGCTCGGCGACGATCTCGCCGACCAGCCCGGCCATGTGGGCGGGCGCCTGCTCCTCGTAACGATCCTCGCGGCCGGGGTACTGGATCACCGCGAACTCCAGGTCCCAGGGAGCCTCCACGGCCCACCGGCGGTAGTGGCTCGCGGCGCCGCCGGCGTGCGGGAAGCAGAGCACCCGGGCTCTGGCACACACGCGTGGAGCGGGTCGGCGGACCGCCGCGCCGGCTCGGGACGGTGGCAGGGGGTCGGAGATCATGTCCGCCTCACTCACTCGGTACGGGTGCCAGGGACACCTGCCAGAACCGGGCGTAGCGCCCGTTCCGGCGCAGCAATTCGTCGTGGGTGCCCTGCTCGACGACGTGCCCGCCGTCCAGGAAGGCGATACGGTCCGCCTGCCGGACGGTCCTCAGCCGGTGGGCGACCATCACCACGGTCCGCCCCCGGAGCAAGTGCTCGATACCCTCCTGGACGGCCGCCTCGTTCTCCGGATCCAGTGCGGAGGTCGCCTCGTCCAGCAGCACGACAGGGGCGTCCTTCAGCAACGCCCGGGCGATGGAGACACGTTGGCGTTCTCCGCCGGAGAGCACCGCACCGCCCTCTCCGACCCTGGTCGACCAGCCCTCCGGCAGCCGGGCCACGACCTCGTCCAGGCGGGCGGCCGCCGCGGCGGCACGCAGTTCGGCGTCACTGGCGTCGGGCCGGCCGAGACGTACGTTCTCCTCGATGGTGCCGTCGAAGAGATAGACCTTCTGGAACACCACCGAGACCCGGCTCATCAGCTCGTCGGTGCGGATGTCACGGACGTCCACGTCACCGAGCCGCACCGCGCCCGCGTCCACGTCGTGGAAGCGCGCCACAAGGTGGAGCAGCGTGCTCTTGCCCGCTCCGGACGGGCCGACGACCGCGAGGCACTGGCCGTGAGGCACGGTCAGCGACATCCTGTCGAGGACCGTGCGGCCGCCGCGACGGAACACCACCGAGTCGAACGACAGGGCGGCGTTCCGTGGTTCGAGCGGCTGCGCCGGCTCGGGCAGCGGTTCCTCCCGCAGTACGGCGTCGAGCCGCTCCAGCTCACCGCGCGACGCCCGCATCTGGCCGGCGAGGTCGGACAGCGACAACAGCGGGTCCACGCACCGGGCGGCCAGGACCAGCAGCGCCAGCACCTCGGCCGGGTGGATCCGGCCGCCGAGCGCGAGGTCCGTGCCCAGCACCAGGAGCGCGGTGAACACGGCCTGCACGGTGAAGGACAGTCCCAGCACGCCGGGGAGTGCCGACAGGGCGGAGCGCCGTATCGCCCGGCGCTGCCCGTCGAGCGCGTCGTCGAGTTGCCGGAACCCGTCGGTGGTCCGGCCTCCCACGCGCAGCACGGGCTGGGCGCGGACGTACTCGATGACCCGGCCGGCCGCCTCGTCGCCCCGGCGCAGGCGCTCCGCGTCCTGCGCCGCGGTGGCTCGGCCGGTCCAGATCTGCGTCGCCGCGACGACCGGTACGGCGGCCAGGGCGGCGAGCCCCATCCGCCAGTCGTAGCAGAGCATCACGGCCACCACGGCGAGCGGTGTCACGCAGGCGCCGATGAGCGGCTGGAGGCGGTGGGCCGGGACGGCCATCACCTGCAGCACACTGCGGCTGGCGAGGACGGACACGTCGCCGACGCGCTTCGGGGTGAACCATCCCAGGGGCAGCCTGGCCAGCCGGCCGCCGAGCCGGTGGTGCAGGCCGCGCGAGAGGACGGCCCCGGCCCGGAAGCCCGACAGGTCCGCGAGATAGCGCAGCACCGCGCAGCCGGCCGCCACGGCCGCGAAAGCGCCCAGCCACGGCCAGGCGTCTGCCGGCCGGTCGCCGAACAGGGCGTTCAGCAGCGGGACCAGCAGAGCGTAGGACAGCCCCTCTGCCGTCGCGGTCGCGGCCATCAGGGTGAGCGTGCGGCGCAGCGGCCGGGCGTGCTCGTCGCCCAGCACATGCAGCAGCAGACGGATCATCGGGCCTCCCCTCCTTGCACCACCGGGTCACGGTCCTGCGGCAATTCGCCGCGCCTCGCCTGCTGGGCCTGCTGGGCCTGCTGGGCCTGCTGGGCCTGCCACATAGTGGCGAACTTTCCTTTCCGCGCGAGGAGTTCGGCGGGTGTGCCGCGCTCGGAGACCCGTCCGTCCTCCAGGACCACGACGGTGTCGGCCCCGGCGATCGTTTCGAGCCGGTGGGCGATGACCAGTTGTGTGCGGTGCTCCCTGAGCGTGTCCAGGGCCTGGCGCACCTCGTGTTCCGTACGGGGGTCGGCGAACGCGGTGGCCTCGTCGAGCACCAGCACAGGTGCGTCGGTGAGCAGCGCCCGTGCGATGGAGATCCGCTGGGCCTCTCCCCCGGACAGCCCCGCGTCCTCGCCGATCACGGAATCGTATCCGCGGGGCAGTTCGACGATCCGCTCGTGGATGCGCGCGAGCCGCGCCGCGCGGACGATGTCGTCCGTGCCGGCGTACGGCACCGCGAGCGCGATGTTCTCGGCGACCGTGGCACGCAGCAGCCGGACGTCCTGGAACACGAAGGAGACCAGTCCGTACAGCTGCCCGGGTGCGATGTCCCGCAGATCGACGTCGCCCAGCAGGACGGCACCGCTCGTCGGGTCGAAGAAGCGCGGCAGCAGCTGGGCCAGAGTGGACTTCCCGCTGCCCGAGGGGCCGACCAGCGCCGTGGTGGTGCCCGGTTCGAGGACGAGGTCGACACCGCGCAGGACTTCGTGTCCCGGCTCGTAGGAGAACCCGACGCCGCGGAGCTCGACCCTGTGGCCGCGGGGTGCGACCGGACGGGCCGGCTCGGGCAGCGGTGGCTCCCGGAGCAGGGCGCGGATCCGGCCGGCTGCCCGCTGGGCGGCCTGCACGTCGTCGAGGCCGTGACCGAGAGCGGCGACCGGGGCGGTGAGCCCGAGTGCCAGCAGCAGGAAGGGCAGCAGGTCGGCGGGCGGCATGGCGTCACCGGTGATCAGTACGGTGCCACCGGTGAGGACGACGACCAGGACGAACGGCGGCGACAGCACGAGGGAGGCCAGGGCACCGAGGCCTGCGACGCCGGTCACCCAGCCCAGGAAGTAGTCGGCGAAGTCGTCCGCCGCCTCGATGAAGCTGCGGTGTGCGCGCCCGGCGCCGCCGAAGACCTTCACCTCCGAGATCCCCTCGACGAACTCGACGGCGGAACCGGCGATCCGGCCCATCGCGGCGTCCAGGGCGAGTTGGTCGCGACGCCGGCTGTCCGACATGAGCATGAGGTTCAGCACCAGGCCGAGCAGCACCGGAATCAGTGCGACCAGGGTGAGCCGCCAGTCGATGGAGCACAGGTAGACCAGGGAGGCCACGGGCACGACGACAGCCGAGGTGATCTCGCCGGGGGTGTGGGCGGTCAGCGGGTGCAGATCGCCCACGTCGTTCTGCACGACCTGGCCGAGCTCGCCCGAACTGCGCCGGGAGTACCAGCCGATGGGCAGCCGGCCGAGGTGGGCGGCGAGCATGCGCCGCAGGGACAGCTGGAGTTCGCCGTCGACGACGTGTCCGATACCCGAGGCCAGGGCCGCGAAGAGGACGCGGACGAGCAGCCCGATCGCTCCCGCGGTGACGACGGTCCATACATGGTCCTCGTGCACCGGACCCGGCAGCAGCAGCGTACGTCCGAGTTCGACCACCGCGATCAGCGGTGCGAGACCGGCGAGAGCGCTGATGATCTGCAGGACGAGGACGGCGCCGAGGCTGAAGCGGTGCGGCCGCAGCAGCCCGATGAGTGCCTGCCCGCCGGAGGCCCCGGCGCTCGGCTGCTCTCCGTGGGCGCCGCCCCCCTCCGGGGACTCGGCTTCGGCGGTCACCGCCGTACCTCCGTCGCCGGGACGCCGGTGCCGTCGGCAGCCTGCGCGGGTGTGCGGCCCGCGGCGGCGTCCCGCGCGCGTCCGGGCAGCACGACAGCCGCCACGAGCGCGGCCACGGCCATGATCGCTCCTGCCAGGCCTAGTCCCAGACCGAATCCACTGGTCATGGCCTCCTTGGGAGTGTCTCCGGCGCCAAGTCCGTCCTTGGTGTGCTGGACCTGGACGGTCACCAGCACCGCGAGGCCGATCGCCCCGCCGATCTGCCGAGCGCTGTTGAGCAGCGCGGAGGCCATCCCCGCCTCGTGCGGGGGGAGTCCGCCGGTGGCCGCGCCGGTCGGCGGGACGAAGCAGACTCCGATGCCGAAACCGGCCACCAGGGACGGCCCGAGGATGTCGGTCAGGAAGCTGCCGGACGAGCTGATCATGCCGAACCAGCCGAAGCCGGCGGCTGCCACCAGACCGCCCGGGACCAGCAGAGCCTTGGCCCCGAGCGTGCCCAGCAGCCGGGTCGAGACGGCGCTGCCCGTGATCATGCCGGCGCAGAAGGGCAGGAAGGCCGTACCGGCGGCGACGGGCTTCATCTCGAGCACCTGCTGGAGGTAGAGCGAGACGAAGTAGAAGCCGGCGAACTGGCCCGCGCACACCAGGAGCATGAAGAGGTTGGCGCCGCCGACGCTGCGCCGGGCCAGGAGTCCGAAGCGCACCAGCGGATCGGTCGTCGACGAGCGTGTCTCGACCACGACGAAGGCGAAGAGCAGGACCACCGCCCCCGCGAGCGTGCCCAGGGTGACGGCCGAGGTCCAGGCGTACTCGTTGGTGCGTACGACGCCGAGGACGAGCAGCCCGACTCCGCCGGTGCCCAGGATGCCGCCCAGCACGTCGAGCCGCCGCCGTCCGGCCGCGGCGCCCCGGGGCACGTGGCGCAGGGCGAGCCAGACCACGGCCAGGGCCATGGGGACATTGACGAGCATGACCCAGCGCCAGCCGCCGTATTCGGTGAGCAGGCCGCCGGCGAGCACGCCGGCGGCCCCGCCGACGGCCGACACGGCGGCGTACACGCCGAGCGCCCTGGTGCGCTCACGGCCTTCGCGCTGGGTGGTGGTGAGCACCGCGAGTGCCGCGGGCGCCATGGCCGCGGCGCCGAGACCCTGCACAACGCGCGCGACGATCATCTCGGCGGGATTCTGCACCAGCGCACCGCCGAGCGAGGCGGCGGCGAAGACCAGCGCACCGCCGACCAGCAGCCGGCGCTGTCCGTACACGTCGGCCGCGCGGCCGCCGAGCAGCAGCAGGCCGCCGAACACCAGCGAGTACGCGTTGATGACCCACGAGAGCTGATCCGGGTCGAATCCCAGGCCGGTGCGGATCGCGGGCAACGCCACGTTCACGATCGACATCACCATCGTGACGGTGAATTGCGCCAAGGCCACCGCAAGGAGCACTCGACCCCTGTTCAGACCTGCCTCGTTCACTGCTCCTCCATTTTCGTACGCGTTATTTGTACGCGTACAAGAACTGTACAAGGGGCAGGCGACCCTTGTCACCCCCGCTCTCTCGAAGGATCTTCGGACAGGCTCTGATCACGCACGGACCGCTGGTGAGGGGCGGCTCACCAGCCGGCGGGGAGCAGGTCGGCGGCTGTCAGCGGAGCACCCGGCCGAGGACCGGCCGCCTGCGGGTAACCGAGCGCTTCCGTGAGCTCCTGCCAGGCGTGAGCCACCGTCAGATGCCGTTGAGCGCCGCGCAGCGGGTCGCCGCCGGCGTCGATGCGGGTGCGCAGCGCGTCCAGGGCGCGCAGCACACCGTCCGGCCACACCTCTTCCAGCACCGCCTGCCACGCGGGCGCCGCGGCGGGGCCGAGCACCTCGGCACTGGCCCCCTGGTCACCGCCGGTCCCTGGATCCGCCGCGTGCGCGCCGCCCAGGAATCGGCCGACAGCATCCGGCACCGTGCGCAGGACAGGGCTCCAGACCACCGGGCCGTGGGTGTTGACGAGCGTCAGGTTCCCGGAGTCCGTACCGACGGTGATGCGGTGCAGGAAGAGACTCGTGCTGTCGTCCCCGGGCTCCATCCGGTTCTCCACCCGCAGGGTCAGCGGGATCCCGGCGACCGTCGCCTGCACGGCGGTGAGCGGGTGGCCGTCGGCCGCCGCCGGTGCGGTCAGCGACCAGGGACGTACCCCGCCGAAGATCTCGCCGAGGATGTCCAGCAGGTCGAAGGAGACCTGGACGGCGCACATCGCGTCCACGAACACGGGGGCCCGCAATTCCACCAGGCGGCGCGCCGCGGCCACGAAGCGCCGGACGGGCTCCAGATGCGGGTAGAAGGTGTTCAGCGCGTACTGCGTCCCGGTGCGCCGCGCGGTGCGCAGACAGTCCGCCAGCTCGGACGGGTGCACCGGGTGCTCCTGGAGGACGTGCACACCGCGCTCCATCAACTCCCGTGCCAGCTCGGCACCCTGGCCGCCACCGACGCCGCTGGAGACCACCACACAGGCAGCGTCCACGTCATCGGGCAGCGAGCCGACCGTCGAGTACAGCGGGACGCCATACTCCTCGGCGAGGGCCACGGACCGGGCGCTGCCCCGGGCGACGATGCCGACGAGGCGGTAGCGGTCCGGACACCGGCTCAGGGCCGACAGATAGACCTGGCCGAATCGCGTACCGCACACCACGACACGCAGCGGGGCACGCGCGGGGCCGCTCATCGCTCCGCTCCGGCCCGCGCGGTGATCGCCGCGGCCGTCTGCGCCACGTGCGGCGCCTGGATGCAGGTGAAGTGGTCGCCGGGGACGTCGACGACCGTCAACTCGCCCAGACACAGTTCCCGCCAGAAGCGCGTCATGTCGTCCTGGAAGCCGGGGATGAAGTGCGTAGGCGCAAGGGGTCGCAGGAAGGTGATGTCGCCCGCGTACGGCAGCGGCTCGTAGTGGGTGACGGCCTGCACGGTGCGCTCGAAGACCCGGTGCAGGGCAGCCACCTGGCCGGCGTCGCCCAGGCCCGCGTCGGTGTCGGCGAGTGCCCGGCACAGTGCGTCCTGGCGTTCCTCCGTGGCCCGTTCCCCCAGCAGACGGAAGCGTTCGGCGACGGATTCCAGCTGCTCGTCACCGCCGAGCAGCGCGAAGGCTCCGGGCTCCAGCGCCTTCGGGGAGCGGGCCAGCGCCGCGGCGAGCGCCCGCCCCATGTCGCCCTCGTGCGCGGGCCAGCCGAGCGCCGCCAGGTCACCGCCCATGACCCGGGCGAAGGCGTAGTCGACCATGAGCTCGTCGTGCAGCCGGTACGGGATGCGGTAGCTGGACACCACGGTCAGCCGCCGCACGTCGGCCCCGCCCTCGCTCAGCGCCCGTGCCAGTTCGGCGGCGATCAGACCACCGGAGCAGTAGCCCACCACTTCGAGCTCGCGGTGCCCCGCGGCAAGCACCTCACGGGCATACTGGGCGGCCAGGTCCTCGACCAGACGGTGCGGGGCGAGTTCGAGGTAGCGGGCGCTGTCCTGCACGGCTAGCCCCAACAGACGCCCGTCGGCGGCGAGTTCCTTGATCAGCGGGCGGTAGGGGGCGAGGGTGCCCAGCCCCTCATGCACCAGCAGCCGGACCGGGCCCGGGCCCGACCCGCCCAGCTCGACCAGCGCGGACGGCGGGCCGGCGAGTGCCTCCCGGCGCTCACCGGTCCCTGCGGCCCGGTCGTCCTGGGTCGCCAGCCGGGCGGCCAGGCCCGCGACGGTCGGAGTGTGCAGGAGGGTGCGCAGCAGGACGTCGAAGGTGACGGCCGCGGCCTCGGGCAGACTCTCGCGCACCCGCCCCACCAGCCGCGCCGCCAGCAGGGAGTCGCCTCCCGCCTCGAAGAACCCCTGTTCCCGGGCGGGGGGTTCACCACCGAGCAGTTCCGTCCAGAGCTCGGCGACCCGCCGTTCCACGCCGGGCCTCGGCGGCTCGGCCCGCTGCTCCGCCACGCGTTCGCCGCGCCGTGGCACCCAGCCGAGGAGCCGTTTGCGGTCGACCTTGCCGTTGGAGGTCAGCGGCAGCGAGTCGACCACCTGGAGGTGCGCGGGGACCATGTAGGCGGGCAGTCGCCCGGCCACCCACCGGGTGATCTCCTCGGCGTCGACCGGGGCACGGTCCTGTTTGAAGGAGGCGGCGAGCACGCGTTGTCCGAGCGCGGCGAACGGGTCGTCGGGTCCGGGCCAGCTCACGACCTCGCGAGCGCCCGCGTCCATCAGCAGATCACGCCACTGGTCCTCGTGGACGAACAGGTTCCCGTGCTCGCGCCGCAGGTCCTCGGGTTCCTCCATCATGAACGCCTGGGTGGCCGTGATCTCCGGATGTTCCCGGGTCATCTCGAGCAGACAGAGCCAGCCCTGCGGGGCGAGCAGCGTCCGCAGCCGGGAGATCACCTGCGCGGTGTCCCGTGCGTTGTTGAGCGCTCCGGCACTCAGGACGACGTCGAACGAATTGGGCAGCAGACCCTGGGACCGCAGGTCCCGGTTCATGTCGAACAGGCCGAAGCGCAGTCCGGGCCGCCCACCGAACCGTTCCCGGGCGTCGGCGAGGAAGTACTCGGAGACGTCGGTGAACAGATAATCCACCGGCCGGTCGCCCAGCGCCTCCAGGACCGGTCCTGTGGCCGCTCCGATACCGCCCCCGACCTCGAGCACCCGCAGCGGCCTGCCCTGCGACCCCTTCGCCGCGCCGCGTACGGCCGCCCCGAGCGTCGCGAGCAGGCGCCGTGCGGCCAGGTTGTCCGCGTACCAGGCACGCGCGATCTCCTGGCTGCCGTCCGGGAAGAACAGCCGTACGGCTTCCTGCTCCCCCCGCAGCAGGGCGGGGAGGGCGACGGCGTGGGCACGGAAGTACGCGAGCAGCGCGGGCGGGCAGACCTCCTCGCGGGCCTGGGCGGCGAGGCCGTCCCACGCTCGGTCCACCTCGGCCCGGGCAGGTGTGCGCAGCATGCGCCAGGTGTCGGTGGCGGGCTCGTGCCGCATGTGTCCCGAGCGCGCCAGGGCGACCAGCCAGCGGCGCAGCAACCCCCGATGCCGCTCGGCGACCCCGAGCCGCCGGGCCACCTCGTCCGCGGAAGGGGCCGCCCCCTGACCCTGACCCTGGCCCTGGCCCTCGCCCTCGCCCTCGCCCTCGAAGAGTCCGGACCCGGCGACGGCGTCGGCCATGGACAGCAGGAAAGCATGGTTCAAGTGGTCCACGTACGCCGCGACCTGACCGGCGGTGGGGGCGCCGGGCAGCAGCGGAGCGGCGCTCTCCACGTCGGCCTCGGCCACGACGGCGGCCACCGCCGAGGGCTGCGGCGTGTCCGCGCGAAGGGCCGGTTCCACGAAGGCGACAAGTGAACGCTCGAGTGCGTCCCCGCCCTCCACCAGGACGGCACTGGAGCCGACCGCCGGGTGTTCGCCGAGGACCGCGTCGATCTCGCCGAGCTCGATGCGGTGCCCTCGGACCTTGACCTGCTGATCGGCGCGCCCGAGGAACTCGATCGCGCCGTCCGGCAGATAGCGCCCCAGGTCGCCCGTGCGGTAGAGGCGTTCACCGGTGGCGGGGTGCGGTGGGAAACGCTCGGCGGTGCGGTCGGGGTCGTGGAGGTAGCCCTCCGCCAGTCCGGTACCGGCTATGTACAGCTCGCCTGCGACCAGGTCGGGGCGGTCGCGCAGCGCACTGTCAAGGATGTGGAAACGCTGGTTGGCGAGCGGCGTCCCGTACGGGATGCTGCGCCAGTGCGGCTCGACGGAGCGGATGGGGTGGAAGATCGACCAGATCGCCGCCTCGGTCGCACCGCCCAGGCTGATCAGTTCGGCCTCGGGCAGATGCCGCCGCGCGTGACCGGGCAGCGCGAGCGGAATCCAGTCCCCCGACAGCATCGCGAGCCGCACCCGGGAGAGCGTGCGGGGTTCCGCGTCGAGGTAGTGGGCGAGCATCTGCAACTGGGCGGGCACGGAGTTCCACAGCGTGACACCGTGCCGCTGCGTCAACTCCGCCCAGTGCGAGGGGTCTGAGCGCCGGGCGGGATCGGGCAGGACCAGGGCCGCGCCGAGGGCCGGCGGGCCGAACAGGTCGTACACGGACAGGTCGAAGCCCAGCGCGGCAAGACCGAGGACCCGGTCCGAGTCGGTGACGGCGAAGCGCCGGTTGATGTCGTGCACGGTGTTGGCCGCGGCCCGATGGCTGATCATCACGCCCTTGGGCTCACCGGTCGAACCGGAGGTGTGGATCACATAGGCGAGGTCGCCGGACGACACGGAGTTCTCGTCGGGGACGGCGGAGGGCGCAAGCCGCTCGGCGGCGGCCACGTCCACCGGCCGGACGGCGGGCGGCAGGGTCCGTGCCAGGCCGGCGTCCGAGAGGACCGCGTAGTGGGCACGACAGCCGGTGAGAATGCGATCGCGGCGCACCTGCGGCTGGCCGATGTCCACCGGAACGTAGACGCCGCCCGCGAGCAGGACGCCCAGAACGCCGACGACCTGATCCCTGCCCTTGTCCATCAGGACGGCGACGGAATCGCCCGGACGGCAACCCGCGGCACGCAGCTCCCGGGCCACCCAGGCAGCCCGCCCCAGCCACTCCCCGTAGGTCATCGACCCGTTCGCGTCGATCACCGCCGTCTCGTCGGGACAGGCCCGCGCGTATGCCACGAGCGGCGCGTGCAGCAGGCCGCCGGGCTCCGGGGCCGCGGTGGCGTTGACGGCGTCCCGCCGGGCCCGCTGCCGTTCCGGCAGCCCGAGCGGATCCGCCTCCGTCCAGGGGGCGTCCTGCTCGGACATGCGGTGCAGCAGCCGCTCGAACGCCGCGAACATGTCGTCCACCATGCCGTCGGGGAAGACCCCCTCCCGCACGTCCCAGTTCACCTCCAGGCCGCCGAACTGATCGGTGGCCTGGCAGTCGATCCACACCTGCGGCGTCTGGCTGATCCCGTACACCGGACGGAGGCCTTCGGCGCCTCCCAGGGCACGGCCCACGACGCCGATGCCTCCGGTGAACACCACCGGCATCAGGGCGGCTTCACGGCCGCGGCGCCGGGCGATCTCGCGGAGCACCTCGACGCCGCTGCACAACCGGTGGTCGAGGTCGTCGAACAGACGCTCGCCCAGGCTCCGGGCCCGGTCGGCGAAGGCAGCCCGGTCCGTACGGTCCACGGCGAGCAGGCTGACCGAGGTGAAGTCGCCCAGCAGCCGGTCCACGTGCGGGTGCAGCGGCATGCGGTTCAGAACGGTCAGCCCCAGACAGAAGCGCTCGGCGGAGCTCCAGCGGCCGACGGTCTCCGCATAGGCTGCGAGTACCGCGTTGGCCGGTGTGATGCCGTGTCCGGCCGCCCGGGCCTTCAGCGCACGCCAGGCCTCCTCGCTCAGCGAGCTGCCGAGGCGGCGGAAGCGGGGCGGCACGGTGGCCGGGTCGTGGCCGTCGGCGAGAGGCAGGGCCGGAGCGGCGGGCAGGTCGTCCACCCGGTCCCACCAGTAGGCGCGGTCGCGTGCGTAGCGCTCGGTGTCGCGCAGGCGGCGTTCGGCGGCGACGTAGTCGCGGAAGGTGGCGTCGACGGGCGGCAGCTCGCAGTCGGGCTGGCGGTGGCGAAGATCCAGCTCGGAGAGCAGCAGCTGGATGCTGATCCAGTCCAGCACCATGAAGTCCATGGACAGGTGCAGCAGGCTGTGGTCGGCGAGCCGGGTCAGGCGCAGTTCGTACATGGGGCGCTCACCCGCCGGATGCACCTTGTGGGACAGCTCGTCGCGGAGGCCGGCCAGTGCGTCCGTCACGCCTGCGGCGTCGGCCGCGCGCAGGTCGGTGACCTGGATGTGGGTGTTCGGGAGGGTCGGCACGATGCGCTGGGTGCCGTCCTCCGAGACGACCGAGCGCAGCATGTCGTGGCGTTCCACGAGGCCGTCCCACGCCTGTTGCAGCCGCTGCGGGTCGAGGCCGGCCGGGCGCCGGAACTCCAGGTAGATGTGGCAGGAGACGCCGCCGTAGTCGAAGGCCTCGTCGCGGCCCAGCAGATACGCGGACTGAACATCCGTCAGGGGGAAGGGCTCGTGGCGTGCCGTCGGCTCGGCCGACCACCGGGAGGGGCCGGCGGCGGACTCCCCGGCCGGCGCGGCCCGGTCGGGCAGACCGGCCAGGAGGTCCTCCTTGCAGCCGCGCAGGGCCGCGAGGCGCTCGTCCGTCATGACACCGCGCGGGGCACGGAAGCGCAGCTGCTGCCCCTCACGCCAGACGCGGATCCCGGCGCTCTCGAACTCACTGATCAGATCGCTGGCGTTCACAGCACACCTTCCTCGAAGTCACCGTCGACAGCCCCGGTCCCCGGTGTGCCGTCCTGGTCCGCGGTCCGCAGACGCTCGATCAACGCGCTCAGGCCGGCCACGGTCGGCGCGCGCATCACGTCCCGCATGGGCAGCTCGACGCCCAGCACCGTGTGCACCTCCGCCACCAGACGGGTGGCGAGGAGGCTGTCGCCGCCGAGCGTGAAGAAGTTCTCGTCACGGCCTGCCGAGGCGAGGCTCAGAAGCTTTGTCCACAGCCCGGCGACGCACTGCTCCGTGGGACCCTGCGGCGGGTCGGCCACCGCACGGGGCCGCGCGGCCAGCGACGCGAGCAGGCTCTCGACACGCCGCCGGTCGACCTTTCCGTTGGCGCTCAGCGGCAGGGCGGGCAGCGCCGCGAAGTGCGCCGGGACCATGTGGGCGGGCAGCTTGTCGGCGACCCAGCGGCGGAGCTCCTCCGGGTCCAGTCCGCCCGCTCCCTGCGGCCGTTGTGCGGTCACCAGCACCTCTCCGGTGGCCTCCGTACGCACCACGCGGGCGCCGACGAGTCCCGCGGCCGCGCAGGCCCGCGTCCAGCGCGGCCCGGTGTGCAGCCAGGACGTGTTCGGCCCGCCCTCCCGCAGGCGGCCGGCCTCCGCTTCGAGCGGCAGCGCGATCAGCAGGGCGAGCGGGGAGAGGCGGGTGCGTTCGACCACGTAGAGGCGGCCGCCGGGCTTGAGCAGCAGCGCCATGGCCGCCACTGCGGCATCCGGGCCGTCGGGTATCCGGTGCAGGACGTTGTTGGCCACCACGGCGTCGAACGCGTGCACATGAGCGGCTGGAAGGGCGGTGGTGCCCTGCTGGACGCTGCGCACGCGGTGCCCGGATTCCGCGAGCCGGGCGTCGGCCGTGGCCAGCTGTACGGAGGACGTGCCGAACAGCGTGTAGTCGACGGCGCCCGGTTCGATCGCGGCCAGCAGCCGTGCGGCACCGAGCCCGCTCGTCGCGTCCCACTCGGCGACCGCCGCCGGGCCCTCACCCGCGCATGCCCGCAGGTCGGCCGCGACGTCCCGGACGCACTCCCTGGCCCCGGGCATCACATCGTTGAGCCCTTCGGGGGACAGCACCGGATCATCCAGAAGTACAGAGGCGTGGGACGCTCCGGAGAGCACGGCCGTCAGCATGGGGCCGGCCCAGGCCAACGCGTTCGCCACCGGCTCCAGATGGGTGCCGTTCGCCCGTTCCCGCAACCGCTGCGCCCTCCGTGGGTCGCGGGCCTCCTGCCAGCGGCCGCCCGGCCGGACGGCGAGGCCGTCGCGGTGCACGACATCGCGCCGCACGAGTTGGTCCAGCCAAGTCTCCAGGACGGGGCGCTGTTCCCGGGACACCGGGATGGTCCGCGCGGGGGCGGGAGCAGGCGCCACCAACGGCTCCACCAGTTCGGCCAACAGCGTTTCGACCAGATGGAGTTCGAGGTCCTCCGCGTCCGCTGCCGAGATGCCGCCGGCCACCGCCGGGGTGCCGCTCCCGGTCGGCTGCCCGGAAGCCGCCGTCAGCCCGGCGCCCGTCACGGGCGAGGCGTCCGCCTCCGCGGAACCGGCACCGGATGCCGCCCCGTTCGTGTCCACCGGCTGCGGGGGGCGTTCGACGACGGCCGCGATCAACTCGCCGCGCCGCTCGCCGATCGCGACGACGACGGCGCCGGAGACCTCGGGGTGGGCCTGAAGACCCGCTTCGATCTCACCGAGCTCGACCCGGAAGCCGTTGATCTTCACCTGGTGGTCCAGCCGCCCGAGGAACTCCAGGTTCCCGTCCGGCCAGTAGCGGCCGAGGTCACCGGTGCGGTACCAGCGCTCGCCGTGTTCCTCGGGAAAGCGGTCCGCCGTCAGCTCCGGCTCACCCCGGTAGCCGAGCGCCACTCCGGCGCCGCCGATCCACAGTTCGCCCGGCACCCAGTCGGGACAGTCCCGTCCTCGGCCGTCGACGACGCGGAACTTCTGGTTGCGCAGGGGCTTTCCGTACGGGATGGACCGCCAGTGCTCGGGTACGTCGACGACGTCGTACGCATTGGACCAGATCGCGGCCTCGGTGGCCCCGCCGAGTGCCACGAGCCGACATCGGCCGTCCGTCGCGGCGGCCAGTCGGCGCGGCAGGTCCAGGCCGATCCAGTCACCCGACAGCATGGCCAGGCGCAGTGCGGAAGGCAGCGGGGCCCCGTCCGCGGCGGTGAGCAGCATGTCCAGCAGGGCGGGGACGCTGTTCCACACGGTCACCTCGTGCCGTGAGCACAGCGTCAGCCACCGGTTCGCGTCCCGCCGGTCGGACTCGTCCACCAGCACCAGGGCGCCGCCCTGGGCCAGCGGTCCGAAGATGTCCCACACGGAGAGATCGAAGTCCAGGGCGGAGACGGCCAGCACGCGGTCCCCCGGCCCGACGCCGAACCGCTCGATGTCCTCGACGGTGTTGACCGCCGCCCGGTGGCTGACCTCGACACCCTTGGGCGTGCCGGTGGAACCCGAGGTGAAGATGACGTAGGCGGGGTCGTCCGGTGCGGCGGACAACGGTGCGTCGAGCGGCTCCGCGCGCAGCGCCTCGGCGATGGACAGGACGTCGGTCCCCGGGCTGTCCGGCTGCGGAGCTGCCGTACCGTCCAGAACGAGCTGGGCGCCGCTGAGACCCAGGATGCGCGCCCGCCGCGCGGCGGGCTGGTCGACGCCGACGGGTACGTACGTGGCGCCCGCCGCGAGCACGCCGAGCACCGCGGCGATCTGATCCGGGCCCTTCGGCGCGGTGACCACCACGGACGAGCCCCGGCCGATTCCCCGACGGACCAGGGCTCCGCCGATGCACAGCGCCCGTCGGGCGAGTTCGCCGTGGGTGAGCCGCCCGTTCTCGTCCCACAGCACGGCGGGCCGCGCGGACCGCTCCCCGGCGTGTTCGAAGAAGGCCGTGTGCAGCAGGAGTCCGCTCTCCGCACGGACCGAGGAGTTGACCTCGTCCCGGCGGCTTCGCTGCTCGGCGGGCAGGGCGAGATCGGGTGTGCCTCGCCAGTCGCCCGCCGTGAGTTCCCGAAGGAGCGTGGCGTACGCCGACATCATCGCGTCCAGCAGACCTGCGGGAAACAGTTCGTCCACCGCGTCCCAGGCCAGCAACAGCCCCCCGGCACGGGTGCGGTAGACCTGGTGGTCGAGCCAGACCTGCGGAGTCTGGGAGACCATCCAGGACAGCTCTCCGAACCGTGCGGCGAAGGCGTCGGGGATCAGCGGCGCGTCGAGGTTGCAGGCGAACACGACCGGCGCGCTGCGCGGCGCGTCCGTGTCGGCACGGACGAAGTCGCGCAGCACGTCGACTCCGGTGTACGCGGCGTGACCCACGTCCTCGTGCAGTTGTTTCTGTACAGCGAGGGCGCGTTCGGCGAAGCTGCCGCCGCCGGCCAGGTCGACCTCCAGCAGCACCAGGCTCGTGAAATCGGCGACGATGCGCCCGATCTGCGGATGCGCCTCGAGATCGCGATCGAAGAGCGGCAGATTGAGCAGGAACCGGTCCTCGCCGCTCCAGCGGGCGAGGACCTCGGAGAAGGCCGTGGCCAGCAGTACGGCAGGGGTGACGCCGGCCTCCGCCGCCCTCCCTTGCAGGGTGCTCCACTCGGCGGGAGTCAGTTCATGGGTGCGCCGTACGAAGCGAGTGGCCGTGATGTCCACGGGTTCGGTCGCGAGCGGCAGACGGGGGCCGCCGGGCAGGTTCGGCAGCCGCCGCTGCCAGTACTCGCGCGCCTTCTCGCGCTCCGCGTCCCTGGTGGCGGCCCGATCGGCCAGATACTGCCCGAAGGTGTAGGTCAACTCCTCCACGGACGCGGGGTCTTCGTAGAGTGCGGCCAGATCCGCGAGAAGCAGCCGGATGCTGTGCACATCGGCGACGAGCAGATCGACATTGATGTGCAGACGGTCGCGGCCACCGGGCAGCCGGCTCAGCCGCACGTCGAGGACCTCTCCGGCGCGCACGTCCAGCCGTCGGTGCGAGAGCCGGTCGCGCACCTCCTCCAACGCCCGGACGACGGTCTCCTCCGGTTGCGCGCGGAAGTCGTGCACGGTCGGCCCGGACCACAGGGACCGGGGCAGCACACGCTGCGTGGCATCGTCCTCGAACCGGGCCCGCAGCATGGGGTGCAGATCCAGCAGGGCGTGCACGGCGGTTTCGAGGCGGCCGGGGTCGACCTCGTCGGCGTCGATCTCCAGGTAGGCGTGACATCCCACGCCGCCCAGGGGCTGGTCGTCGCCACGTCCGATCCAGTAGGCCTGCTGCACCGCGGTGAGCGGAAAAGCCCCGCGCTCGTCGACCGGGGCGGCCGCGGCGGGGGGCGAGGCCACGTCCGCTGGGGACGTGGGCCCGGCCGCGTCCTTCAGCAGCGCGTACCACGACGCCAGTCGGGGATCGTCGGACAGCGTCCTGAAGTCGACGCGGGCTCCGGCGCGGTTGAGGCGATTCGTCAGTCGCATCAACTGCATGGACTGCAGGCCGAGTTCGAAGAGGTTGACGTCGTCCTCGGCCGGGCCGAGGTCCATGTCCAGCAGCCGGGCGACCTCCTGTCGCAGGGTCTGTGGTGTCCATGCGGGAGCGGCCGTGGCGGCAGCCACGGCAGGCTGGGGCGACATGCTCTGCTCTGACATCCCTCAACTCCGGTTCGTCGGTCCCGTGCGAGCGGCTCTGCGCCCCTCTCCCACCGCGATGGGCCGACTCAGGAGCGACCGGAAGCCCGGCTCAGCCTCACACTCACGACTGGCCAGAATCTGGATGCCTTCTGGGATCCGTCTGACCCGCGGGGACGTCGCCCGGTGGCACG
Source organism: Streptomyces sp. NPDC101151 (assembly GCF_044768335.1). Lineage (NCBI taxonomy): Bacteria > Bacillati > Actinomycetota > Actinomycetes > Kitasatosporales > Streptomycetaceae > Streptomyces > Streptomyces sp. NPDC101151. Next base: position 98,794 of record NZ_JBIWPP010000012.1, read on the forward strand.
TCAGCGCTCCGGCTCCGACGGCGTACGGAGCCGGTCGCCGGCGCTCACGAGCCGGTTGGCGTGCATGCTCACCTCCGAGGCGTCCCCACCCTCCAGCCGATGCTGATATTCAGCCAAGATGGCCGGTAAGGCCAGGGTCAGACCGCTTCCCGGGGATCGCTGTTAGCATTCCCGAGCGGTCGAACGTTCGTGCACCAGCGGGCGCGACAGAAACCAGCGATCGGAGTTGTGAGTGCAGAAAAGTCCGGCCGCCGTCCACGAGCAGAATTCCTCACCGATTGAACGCATCGGCGCCGCACCCCAGCAGCCCTGCAGCGCAGAGGGTCATGCCCTGCGGGCCATCGGGCTCGCCGGACGCAGCACCGGCCGGGCCCGCCGCACCCCGATCGCGGTCACCGAGGCCGCCCGAGAGCGTCACCCCTGTTCCTCCGACCGGGAACGCGCCCGGGTGCGCACTCTGCCGACCGCTGGGACCTGCAACGTTCTTCGCACCGACACCGCATCGCACCGGGCCGTCCTCGCCGAGGGAAGGCAAGCCGCCACGCTGTTCGAGGCGCACCCGAGCGCCCTCCGGCTTCCCTTCACCGTAGAGCAGTTGCCGGTGATTGCGGACGACTCCGCGGAAGATATTTCCGCCCACACGAAACAGGCAGCCATATTCCGTCTCGAAGTGACCTGACACAACGACGGACGGAATTACCGGAAAAAGAACTGAAACCGGGGGACGGACGGGGGATGACAAGGGAGGGAAAACTTCGTCGGCGATGCCGTCGGCTGTTACGGGAGCTGGATATCAGGCCCCCGCTCGACACGCCGGAGCTCTGCCGACGTCTGGCGGTCCATCGGGGCCGCCCCATCAAGCTGGTGGCCTATCCGATCGAGGCCCCCGGCCCCTTCGGGCTGTGCGTGATGACCGAGTCCATGGATGTCATCTTCTACCAGCAGGAGACGACCCGAGCCCACCAGGATCACATCATCCTGCACGAGGTGGGACACATGATCGCCGGCCACGGGGGTGAGCAGGCATGGCCACCGGAGGACCTGACAGGGGCCGGGCCCGGCGGTCCGGCCCTCTGGCTGCAACGCACCTGCTACGACTCCGCACACGAGCGTGAGGCCGAGCTGATCGCCACCATCATCCTGGAGCGGGCCGCCCTCCTGGACCCTGCGGACACCCTGGGTCCCGTCCCGCCGCCGGAGGACCACGCCCTGACGCGCATAAGGCGTGCCCTGACGCATCAATCCAACTGGCTGTGACATGAATTCAGGCCTGTTCATCTTCGGCTCCCTCGAAACGGTCCTGTGGGCCACCGCCTTGTCCAAGCTGCTCCATCTGAGACGGACACCCACCGACCTCCCGCTGCGCGCGATCACGGCCTGCCTCGTCTGCACCGCCCTGGCGCCCTTCTTCTCCCTTCCGCCCGTGCGCACCACGCTCGACGGCTGGGTGGCCGGGCTGGACAAGCTCCTGCTGAACGTCGTGACCCTGGCCGCCACCTATTGGCTGACGGCTTTCTTCCGGTACTCCGTGCACGGCCCGGACGCCCGGCGTGCGGTGCGACTGCAGCTGATCCCGCTGTTCGCCACGCAGGCCGTGCTGGTCGGCGCGTGGGTGCTCGCGCCACCGCCCGTGCGGACCTCCCCGGCGAGCCTCGACAACGGCCAGGACATCCACGCCACCGTGTTCGTGCTGGCGGCGCTCGGCTACATGGGATACGGCCTGGCTCTCGCGCTGCGCTCCTCCCTCGCGTACGCGAGGGCGATCAGCGGCAGCCATCTGCGCAACGGCCTGCGCATCGTCGCCGCGGCGCTCACCGCCCTGTCGTGCGCGTGCGGGATCAAGTTCCTGCTCGCCCTGACGCAGGCCGTGCTCCGACCGCCTCCGGAACCACGGATCCTGAACGCCGTGTACGTCACCCTCACCCTCGTCGGAAGCCTTCTGCTGGCCACGGGCATCACGTATCCGGCCGCCACCGGCGCAGCGGCACGATGGCGGATGCTTCGGCAACGCCGACGCGTCTTCAAAGAGTTGGAGCCGCTGTGGCAGAAACTGCGCAAGGCCTTCCCGCACTTGATTCTGCCCGCCCACACCGCCGCACCGCGAGCCGCGCCCTGGTGGCCCTGGACCCACCGCGCCTACTACCGTCGTGTCATAGAGATCCACGACGGAATCGTCCAGTTGACTCCGTACTACGACGCCGAGACCGCCGCACGGGCGGACGAGAGCGGGGGCGCTGCCGGACTGAGCGGCTCAGTGCTCGACCTGCACATCCAGGCCGCGCTCACCATCGACGCCCTGCGCCGCCAGGCGGAGGACCGGCCGGCCGAGCAACCGTCCCCGGCGCCGGCGCTCGGCGGCTCGGATCTGCAGTCGGACGCGCAGTGGCTGGTACGGCTGAATCAGGCCATGAGGAAGCTCTACGAGGACGAGGACTCGTCGCCCCCGGTGTCGTCGAGCACGTCGAGCATCCGCAATACCTGACGGCGCACGGCGGGGCTCATGTCACCGGCGCGCATGGCGATCGCCCGCACCTGATGGTCGGCGAGCCGACGCCTGAGCTCCTTCTCCTCCTCGTCCTCGTCGCCGTCCTCCCCGAGCAGGAACGCGGCGCTGACGGGACGGCCCCCCGGTTCACGGTGATCGTTGAAGAACTTGGCGATGGCCTTGACGACGGCAATGGTGGGGTTCACGTTGCTGCCGGACCGTAGCGTCGCGAGATAGACCCGGGACATCGCCGTGTCGTGGGTGGGGTCGTCGCTGATCGCCTTGGCGACGTACGGAGTCGAGTACTCCCGTCGTCGCCCGCGCTCGTCCACGTACGTGATGGTGGTGAAGAGCTCGTTGAGGCGAGCGGCCAGTCCATTGACCGAACGGGCCGGAAACCGCCCTGCGCCGTCCTTGTTCAATCTCCCAGTTCCTCTGTCCGCCCCCGAGCCAACAAGCCCATCAGTTGAACTTGCGACAACACTACCACTTGTCGATCACCCCACTCGAAGGTCGATCCGTACAGTATAGTTAACGACAGGCGAGGGGTCATCAGTACACGCACTCACCCCTCACCGGTCGGCCTGATGTGGCTTCTACACATGGGAGACAGAGAACGTGTTCCTAGATCACGTCACGTTCGCACTCCGAGACCTGGATGACGCCGTAGAACAGGTGGAAAACTCCCTCGGAGTCCGATTCGAGGCCCCGACGCGCACCATCCCCGGCATCACCGGACGCGTCGCCGTACTGGACAGCGGGTTCATCGAGATGATGGCGGTCCACAACCGGGAAGATGCCCAACTGGCGCCTTTCGGACAGAAGTTCGTGGACTACCTCGACACACGTGGCAACGGGATATTTTCCACGACACTGCGCACCGAAGACATCTCTTCCTACAAATCCGGGCTGCCCGAAGACGTCCGGCACTGCGGCCCGATCACGACCTGGGTGCCGCAGCCCGACGGCACCAGAATCAACTTCTCCTCGGTCTTCTTCGGCCAGTATCACCTGACCCCTTGGGTCATAGCCTACGAGGGCGCGCTGCCCACGGTGCCGGGCGATCTGGCCCTGCGGACCGTCGACGTCAACGCACCTGAGCTGAAGTCCGAGGTGGACCGCTACGCCGAGTTGTACGGGATTCCGCAGGACCGGATCACCATGAACGCGCACGAGGCCGTCATGGAGTTGTCCGAGGGACTCCTCCGACTGCGCCCGGGGACCCCGGCCGGCTTCTCGACCGTGGGCATCGTCGGGCCCGGCATGTCCTTCACCATCGGCTTCGACGGCTCGAAGATGGAAATAGACAAGAATCCGACGGGGGACATAGAAAGCGATGAGCCATAAACGAACGGACCTACTCGACAGGCTCGCCGAACAGTCGGAGGGAATCGCAGGCGCCGTCTGGACGACGGTACGCCCGCTGCTCAATCCGTGCGAGGGACTGTGCGATGCCGTACCCGAGCTCACGCCGGCCGCACTCGGGCAGGCGCTGAACCGGTCCATCGAACTCTTCCGCCATCAGCGGCAACTCCCCGCCGACGACCTCATGCGGTGCACCGAGCCGGCCGTCGTGCTCGCCGAGCACGGCGCCCGCATCGGCCCGCTGCTCCAGGCATGGGACCTCGGAAGTTCCACGATGCTCGCCGAATGCTGGGCCCGGGCCCGGCCCGGCGAGCAGAAGGAACTCGCGACCTACACACAATGGGTCACCAGGACGGTTGCGGGAATCACGACAGAGATCGGCGCCGCCTACTCCCACACGCTCAAGCAGACCGGACTCGGCCTGCCCCGGCGGGTACTCGCCGAGATGATGGTGAGCGGTTCCGTCAACGACGAGCTGGCCTCGGCCGCCCGTCATGAGCAGACGGGCCGCTATCTGGTCCTGGCCTTCGGCCTGGCCGACGGAACGGTTCCCGGGCCGGCCACCGTCGCGCTCGGCGCGGCGGCCCTCGCGGCGGACGACACCGGGCTGTGCTGCCAGGTGGAGCAGCATGTCTGCGTGCTGGTCCCGTTGCGTTCGCAGGAGACCCCCGCTGTCATCGGGGCCCATGTACTGGACAGGCTGCGACAGGCGGACCTGGCCGTGCGGCTGCCGGTCGGCGCCGTCATGGCCGACCGGTCGAAGCTGGACGACGCGGCCAGGCGGGCCATCACCGTGGAGTCCTTGGGCGCTGCCGCCGGCCTGGCCCGGGCGGTGATCGAGGAGAACGAGATCATCAGCGAGCTGGCCATGCTGCGCGATCGCTCCTACCAGGAGGAACTGGTGGCGCTCATCGATCCCCTACGGCACCACCCCGACCTCATCGAAACGCTCCGCACGCTGTACTCGATGGATCTCGACCGGACGCGCACCGCTCGGCGGCTGAACGTCGCACGCCGGACGCTGACGTACCGCATCGAGAAGATCGAGCAGCTGACCGGCATCAATCCGATCCAGACCCGCGGCATCCAGTCGCTCACACTGGCGCTCACGGCTCAGAGCCTGCTCGCCACCGCATGACGACGGGCCGGCAGCCTCACCGAGGCGCCGACCCGGTCTTCGTTCTCAGCCCGCGTCCGGCACTTCCTGCGACATCGTCAGCTCGGCGGTGAACAGGAAGTTCCGCGGCACGTCGGGGACGTGCCGCGGCAGTACGAGATAGGGCCAGCGGTCGGATCCGTCCTCGCCGGGCTGGACCACCCCCTGCGCGCTCCAGCCGCACCGGGCCAGCAGCTCCTCCGGCTTGTCGGCGCCGAACAGCCAGGGCGCGCCGTCCTCCGCCAGCGCCTCAAGGAAGGGCCGGGCCACCGGGTTGTTCAGGGCCGCCTCGCTGACCACGTCGCCGCACAGCACACTGCCGGGGCCCGAGAGCCGTGCGGTGCTGCGGAGCAGCCGGCAAGCGACCTCCTCCGGCAGGTAGTACAGGAGCCCCTCCACCACCCAGAGGGTCGCCGCCCCTTCGTCCAGCCCCGCGGCGGTCAGCGCATCCTCCCACGGGCCGGCGAGGTCGACCGGCACCGTGATGCGCGTGGCACCGGCGGCCGGTACGTGGTCCGCGAGCAACTCATCCTTGGCCTTGAGGAGTTCGGCGTGGTCGAGTTCGTAGAGGGTGGTGCCCCCCGGCCATGTCAGCCGGTAGGGACGGGTGTCCATTCCGCCGGCCACGAACACGACCTGTCGGATGCCCTGTTCGGCGGCGCGGACCACGATCCGATCGAGGTAGGCGGTGCGCAGCGCCAGATAGTCGACCGTCACCGGGCTGGCGTAACGTTCCAGCAGACGGAACCCGCTCTCGCCGGCCAGGGTGCGGGCGAAGGGGTCGGTGAACAGGCTGTCCGCACGGTCCGATTCGATGGCTCGTGCCGCGGCGGTCCACTGCGCGGTGAAAGAAACCGCTTCCATGACAAATCCTCTCCGGGATGTCTTCGAAGGTCGTCGGGAACAGATGTCGATGGCCGGTGGCCGGGTGTCGGAGTCGTGGGCGTCAGAGCCGTCCGAGCACCCCGTCCAGCACCTGGCCGAGCACATGCTTCGGATCCGTGGCCGGCCCCGTGGCACGCCAGGCCACGAATCCGTCCGGGCGAACCAGCAGTGCGCCGTCCGGGCCCGTGCCGGCCAGGGCCAGCCAGCGGCCCTCGGGCACCTGCACTCCGTCCCGGCCCATCCGGTACACACGCAATCCGGTGCCGCTGGAGTCGGCCAGCGCCCGGCCGGCCTCGTACCAGCCGTCCGCGGACGGGCCGACGAGCACGGTGAACCGAGAGCCCGGCAGATCGAGAGTCGACAGCCGCTCGCCGTCCCGCTCCACCCACAGGTGCGGCAGCCGGGAGCCCGGTGAACCGTCCAGGTCCTGCCGGACGTCCTCGGTGGACGGGAGTGTCAGGTCGGCGCCTACGACGGCCGAGGAGTCGTAGCGGTAGCCCAGGTGCACGATGGGCGTGGCGACCACTCCGGCCTGCCGGCGCTCCGCCGCCGCGAACGGATTCCAGTGCAGCGCCGGATTCTTCAGCCGCGCCATCGCCTGGCGCAGGGTGAACTCGGCGACCGGGTGGCGCTCGGCGTGGTACGTGTCGAGCAGCTGGTCCTCCGCGTCGCCCCGGATCACCGCGGCGAGTTTCCAGGCCAGATTGTGCGCGTCGGCGATGCCGGTGTTCATTCCGAAGCCGCCGAGCGGCGGGATCGTGTGGGCGGCGTCCCCCACCAGGAAGGTGCTGTCGTGGCGGAAACGGTCCGCGACACGGGCGGTCAGTCGCCAGGGCGCGGCGCTCAGGATCTCGACCGGCACGTCGTCGGTGCCGAGCGCCCCTCGCACGAGGGCCGCGCAGCGCTCCGGCGTGAAGTCGGCGGGGTCCGCGCCGTCGGCCGGGTCGTAGTCGACGTGCAGCATCCAGCGGTTCGCGCCGTCGACGGCGATCAGCACGGCCCATGACCCCGGTGACGTGATGTCGGTCATGAACGGGATGCCGCCGAACCGTTCGTACAGGTCGGCACGGAACACGATGTTCATCTTGGGGATGCCGAGCACTCCGGGGCCCGATGTACCGATGCCCAGGGCGCCCCGCACGGTGCTCGACGCACCGTCCGCGGCGATCAGATGGCCGGCGTGCAGGACCTCGCCGTCGGACAGCGTCGCGACGGCGCCGCCCGGATGGGACGTGACGGACGTGACGGACACCCCGTAACGGATCGTGGCTCCGCTCCTGAGAGCCGCCGGCCGCAGCACCGAGTCGAGCCGGTCCTGCGGACACGTGCCGGCGACCTCGGCCGGAGAGACCTCGGCGATCGCCGGCGTACGAAAGTCCAGCGGCCCTTCCACGGGCGGGAAGGACGCTGCCGCCAAGGTGCTGACGGAGGCCCGCCAGGCGCCCGTGGGCAGGCGACCGCAGACGTCGTCGACCGCTTCCTCCAGGCCGATCTCGCGCAGCAGTTCCAGGGTGCGCTCATTGATGCCGAGCGCACGCGGATGGTCGAGCGGGCCCGGCTGCCGCTCGACCACCGTGGCGGACACTCCGTGGTGTCCCAGGAAGGCGGCAGCGGCGAGGCCGACGGTACCGCCGCCCACGATCAGAACAGGCACATGGTTCGAGGGCATACGTGGTCTCTTCCGGTCGTACGGGCAAGGGCGCGGGTCACCGTCAGGCGGGGGCGGAGCCGCTGTCCGCGGCGCCCGGCGTGGCCGGGTCGGCGGGCCGGGCGGCCGGACCGCCGGGTCCCCCGGGCGGGCCCGGCCGGTTCAGCCGCTTGGCGAGCTTGACGCTGATCAGGATGCCCAGCAGGCAGACGGCCGCGGTCACCAGGAAGACGGTGGACAGTGCGGTGCTGAGCCCGGACCGCAGCATGTCGACGAGTTCGGCGGGGAAGTCGGACCGGTCGGAGAAGAGCATCTCGCTCACCCCGCGCGGGCCCGCTTCGGTCACCAGCCGCTCGGCCGGCCCGTGGAGGCCGCTGGTCTCACCGACGAACAGGTAGTACTCCAGAACACCGAGCAGGCTCACCCCGATCATGCCTCCGAACTCGCGGAAGAGCTGCGCCAGCGACGAGCCGACCCCTATCAGGAAGGGCGGCAGGGCCGACTGGACGGCGATCATGAGCACGGGGAGGCCGACGCCGGTACCCGCCCCGATCAGCAGGGTGAAGGCCGCGGTCTGCCAGCCGGGTGTACTGGTGTCCATCGTCGCGAGCAGGGCGAACCCCGCACACAGCAGCACCATGGAGAGGATGCCCATGGACCTGATGCCTGCCTTGAACACCACGCGTCCGGCGAACAGGCTGCCCACGATGCTGGCGATCTGGAAGGGAAGCAGCGTCAGACCGGTCTTCCCGATCGAGCCGCCGCTCACTCCCTGGGCGAAGACGGGCACGAAGAAGATGGCGCTGTACATCACCAGGCCGATGATGAAGTTCGCCGCGAACGCGGCGGTCAGCGCCCGGTTGGAGAAGAGATTGAGCGGGATGATCGGGACTTCTGCCCGCCGTTCGACCCGCAGAAAGAAGACGAAGGCCAGCAGCCCCCCGATCAGGAACGGCCACACCAGCGGGTCGGCCCAGTCACGCTGCTCTCCGAGCCGGTAGACGCCGAAGAGCACACCGGCGGTGGAAAGAGTGATGAGCACGGCCCCCGGGAGGTCGAGCTTCTGACCGCTCGCCTCCGTTGTCGGGTCCTGGTAGTTGCGGTGGATCAGCCAGGCGGAGAGCAGCAGCAACGGCGGGTTGATGTAGAAGGCGTAGCGCCAGCCGACGTACTCGCCCAGCACGCTGCCCATGAGCGGGCCGAGCAGGCTGCTCAGTCCGAACACCGAGGCGAAGACGCCCTGCAGGCGGCTGCGCAACCGAGGCGGGAACTGCAGACCGATCGCTGCCATGCCGATGGGGAACAGCGCGGCCGCGCCGAGGCCCTGCACGGACCGGGCGATGATCAGCTCGACCATTCCGGTGGAGGCACCGCACCAGACGGAACCCACCAGGAAGATCGCGATACCGATATAGATCGTCCGCTTCCTGCCGAAGTGGTCGGAAAGCCTCCCGTACAAAGGCAGCAGGGCGGTCAGCGCCAGCATGTAACTGCCGAACACCCAGGCGGAAAGGCTGACACCACCGAATTCTGCGACGATGGTAGGGGTCACGGTCCCCGCGATCGTGGAGTCGAGCGCGGAGACGGTCATCGCCACGATGAATCCCCATACGGGGGTCAGGAGATGACGGATCGGCTCCTTCGCGGTCTTCCCGGCCCTGTTTCGGACACTGTTCTCGGCCAACGGAATCCTCGTTCGGTCGGGCCCCGGGTGCTCCCGGTACGCCGCTCAGTCGGTTTCTCTCCGCCCAGCCTTCCGTGACAGCACCCACCGGACAATTTCCCAATGCGGCAGGCAGCTCGGTGCCCCTTCTCGTATGTGCAGACCCGGGGCGGATCGATGCGCCGGCGGAACGCGGCCGGGCAGCATGTCCGTCACGAATGGACGACCCACCGGACGAGGAGAGGGCAGTTGAGCAGGTTCGGAAGCCGACCCGAGTACAACATCCCGATCATTGAGGAGTACCGCGCGAACAAGGAGCAGAAGGGCCCGGACGCCAATGGCGCGGGACTGCTGCTGCTGACGACCACCGGGGCACGGACCGGCAGGCCGAGGACGAGCCCGCTCGGCCACACCACGGACGGCGACCGGCTGGTCGTGGTCGGCGCGAAGGCCGGGACCCCCACCGACCCGGACTGGTACCACAACCTGCGGGCCCATCCCGAAGTGACGGTGGAACTCGGCCCCGAGACGTTTCGGGCCCGCGCCGCCGTGGTCACGGGCGAGGAGCGGGAGAAGCTGTACGTCCGGCACGTCGAACTGTTCCCGGTGTACCGGGAATACGAGCAGCGGACGTCCCGGGTCTTCCCCGTGGTCGTCCTGGAACGCATCGACGGCTGAAGAGCGGTGCTGTCCGCGCGGGCCCCCGGGTGAAGCCGCCCCCGGGGGCCCACTGCGTGAGTGCAGCCTCGGCAACGCCGTTTCCCAGATCCGCAAGACCCCGGAATTCCCTTCCAGGTTGTGCAGACGCCGACCCCGGGGTCGTCTCCCAATAATGATGACTACGCGAGCACGGAAGGGCGCAACTTGTGGACGTCATACGTGACCGAATGATCGCGGGACAGTCCTCCATCATGGGGGTCTATGACTTTCTTGAGGAGAACGAGCGGCTGAGTGAGGATCAACTCGCTCTGCGAAGCCGTCATTTGCTGCACAATCAGCTCGAATTCGCCCGCGGCCAGTCACCCTACTTCAGCAATCTGCTGCGGGACCTTTCGGTGGAGGAACTGCTCTCCGACCCGGAGCGGTGGAGTGACGTGCCGCTCATGGACAAGGGCGTACTGCTGGAGAATTTCGACGTCGTACGGACGCGCTCGGACATTCCCCACCATGCCGTCGGCGCCTACCTGGACGACAGGTCCAGGGCCGACGAGCCGTTCAACAACTCGGACGACCTGCTGGTCGTCAGTACCGCCGGCACCTCGGGGAAGCCGGGCCACTTCGTCTACGACCGGCTCGAACAGGCCCACATCAGGGCCCAGTACTTCCGGTTCATGCGGGCGGTGCTGAACACCGTCAGCCCGACCGGTCCGCTGCGCTCGGCAGCCATCATCGTGACCGGGGCGCACATGATCGGCTACAAGATGCAGCGCCTGCTGCCACCGGAGTTCTTCCGCATGATCCCGGTACTGCGGGACGGCCGGCCGGTGACGGTCGAGGAGACGGCTGCGTCGCTGGAGGAGTTCGCCCCGCACGTCCTCACCTGTTTCGGCTCGACGCTGCGCATGCTCATCGAGTACAAGGAGGCCAACCCCAGGTTCTCCTGGCGTCCGCTCGCGCTCATCAACACCGGCGCGACGCTGGACAAGGACTTGCGGCGCCGGGCGGCCGAGGCATTCGACGGAGTCGGCGTCTTCGACCTGTACGGATCCACTGACACCGGATACCTGGCGTGGACGTGCGAGCGGGGTTCGATGCACCTGAACAGCGACTGCGCGCTCATGGAAGTCCTCGACGCCGAGGGCCGGCAGGTGCCTGCGGGCCAGGTGGGATCGATCGTGATCAGCAGCTTCTGGCACCGTACGCTGCCGATCGTCCGCTACCGGCTCGGCGACCTGATCTCCGTGAGCAAGGACCGCTGCGAGTGCGGCCGGAGCCTGCCCGTCGTGGGCGAGTTGCTGGGCCGGGAGAACACCCTGCTGTACCGCCGCAGCGGACAGGACCTGCACCCGGTTCCGCAGGGCGTCTTCATGGAACTGTTCGAGAACATCCCGGGCGTCAAACGGTTCCGGCTGGTCCAGGAGGCCGTCGACCAGGTGTCCGTCCTGGTCGAGCCGCTGCCCGGCAGTGGCGCCGGCCTCCGTGACCACGTGGCCCGACGCGTGGCACCGGCCTTCGGCGCGGACTGCGCCGTCGAGGTGTCGATCGTCGACGCCATCCCCACCTCCCCGTCGGGCAAGTTCCTGCCGGTCGAGCGCCGGTTCGACCCGGCAGCCGCGCGCAGGGCGTCGGCCGGCACCGTCTGACGCCCGTCCGCGCACCGTCCGAGGCGGACGACACCGGCAGGGACCCACGAGTTCCGAACGCCGGATCCATGACAGAGCGAAAAAGGGGGAAGCCAGCAGTGAGCGAAGGCAAGAAGCTGCGGCTGCGGCGCCTGATCTCGGATCAGGGACGGTCGCTGATCGTACCGATGGACCACGGCATCAGCGTCGGTGCCGTGACGGGGCTGCGCGACATCGCCGCCACCGTGGAACGCGTCTCCGTTGGCGGCGCGGACGCCGTGGTGCTGCACAAGGGCTTGGTGCAGACCTGCGCCAGGCGGCTGCGCGCGTCGACCTCGCTGATCGTCCACATGAGCGCGTCGACGACTCTCGGCCGGCACATCAACCGCAAGGTCGCGGTGTGCACCGTGCCCGAGGCGGCCAGGCTCGGCGCGGACGCGGTGAGCGTCCACATCAACGCGGGTTCGGAGACGGAACCCGAGCAGATCGTGGACACCGCCCGCATCGCCGAGGAGTGCGACGCCTGGGGCATCCCGCTGCTGGCCATGGTGTACGTCCGGGGTGCCGATCCCCAGGAGGAGTTCGCCCCGGCCAAGGTGGCCCACGCCGCGCGCATGGCCGCGGAGCTGGGCGCCGACCTCGTCAAATGCCACTACACCGGCGATCCCCGGTCCTTCGACGAGGTCGTCGAAGCGTGCCCGGTGCCGGTCCTGATCGCCGGTGGCGCCGCACACGGTGACGTCGGGCAGCTCTTCACGACCGTCGGCGAGGCCCTCGGCGCGGGCGCGGCGGGTGTGTCCATCGGCCGCAACATCTTCGAGCACAGTGACCCGGCCATGCTGACCCGGCACCTGGCGAAGATCATCCACGGGGGGCTCTCGCCCGCCGAGGCGTACGAGGAGTACCAGGACCTCCTGGCGGGGACGCCGTCGCTCGCACCTGCCGTCTGACCCTGCGTCCCGGTTCCAACGACCCCTTTCCCGGAAGGCCCGAGATGACTGACGTACTCGACACCAAGTCCAAGACCAAGTCCGGCGGTGCCGGCGGCAAGCAGCCGCCGCCCGCGGCGGACACGACCGCCAAGCGCGCCGCGTCCCCCAAGGACGCGGACCCGGCCACGGACAAGGCGGCATTTTCCGCCAGGCGTTACACCTGGCACGACTTCCGCCGGGCGGGGGACCGCCCGGGCCTCGACGAGCTGTACGACGCCGTGCTGCGGGTGCACCCGGGCGCCGCGGTGGTCGTGGACGAGGACCAGCTGGGCCGGGTGCCGGACGGCTTGCGGAAGGTCAAGATCCTCTCCGGTGTCCCGTCCGAGGACAAGCTCGCCCGGATCCGCGAGGACTACGACGTGCTCGTCCTCGACGCGGACGTCGTGGGAAGCAACTGGTTCACGGAGAACAAGGCGCGCATCGGCATCAGCGTGGGCGCGTCGGTCGACGTCGTCGACCCGGCCTCGCTGGACCTGGCTGTCGAGATGACCCGGGCGGTGCCCCTGCTGCTGGTGACGTTCAAGGACGACACCAAGATTCCGCTGGAGATCGTCCTCGCGGACGCGCAGAACCATGGCACCGACGTCGTCATGGGCGTCCGCGACAGCGTCGAGGCCAACGTGGTGTTCGGCGTGCTGGAGATCGGCGCCAACGGCGTGATGACACAGGTGACCGATCTGAGCGCGGTCTACGCCCTCGGTGAGGTCGTCGTCGCGGCCGAGCGCATCCACGGCCAGGAGCTGTCCGAGCTGACGGTGCTGGAGACCAGGCACGTCGGCATGGGGGACCGCGCCTGCCTCGACTTCACTTCGTACCTGGGGCTGGACGAGGGCGTACTGCTCGGATGCTTCTCCAGCGGGGGAATCCTCGCGACCAGCGAGACCCACCCGCTGCCGTACATGCCGACCCGGCCGTTCCGGGTCAACGCCGGCAGTCTGCAGATGTACGTTCTGGCCCCGGGCAACCGCACCTGGTACCTGTCCGACCTGCGGGCCGGCATGGAGGTGCTCGCGGTGAAGACCGACGGCACCGCCCGGCCGGTCACCGTCGGCCGGGTCAAGATCGAGCGGCGGCCCATGCTGCAGATCAAGGCCCAGGCGCCCGACGGCACCCTCGTGACCACGATCATGCAGGAGGACTGGCACGTCCGGGTCTTCGGCACCGACTCCCGCCCCAGGAACATCACCGAACTGAAGCCCGGGGACCGGCTGTACGGCTACACCACGGATCCGGGCCGCCACGTCGGCGTCAAAGTGGATGAGCTGATCATTGAACAGTGACCCCTGGGCCGGCATCGATGTGACCGACGCCCACGCCCATGCCAATCGCGCACTCGTGCCCCGCCTGCTGGCGACCATGGAGGACACCGGACTCTCGGCGGCCTTCCTGGTCGCGGGCGGTGTCGTCCCGCCGGAGGAGTTGTCGCGCACGATCCTCACGGAGGGTCCGGGCCGGGACGTCGACGCCGACAACGCCGACCTGCTGGACGCCGTGAAGGGCGAGAACCGCCTCGAGGTGTTCTACTTCGCCAACACCCGCCGTGCGGCCGACGAGACCGACCTGGAACTGATCCGCGGCTGCGCGGGCATCAAGTTCGCTCCCGGAGTGCACGGCGTGGGCCACCTCGATCCCCGGGTCCAGTCGTACGTCGACATCGCGAGGGCCGAGTCCCTTCCCGTGTACGCGCACTGCATCGGCAACGGCCACCTGTCGGTCGAGCAGTACGCCCGGCTGGCGCGGCGGAACCCCGAGGTGGACTTCCTCCTGGGACACGCCGGCCGGGGCAACTTCGACCTGCTGGCCGCGCACGAGATCCGGAGCGCCCAGAACGTGCTGTTCGAGACCTCGGGCGGATTCGACCACGTCATCAGAGAGGCGATCACCGTCCTCGGCCCCGAACGGGTGGTGTTCGGCTCGGAGTTCCCCATTCAGCACCCGCGAGTGGAGCTCACCAAGCTCGCCCTGGCAGTGCCGGACGCCGCACTGCCGGCCGTCCTCGGAGGGAACATCCGTCGCGTCACGAGGGGAGCAGGGCAATGAGCGAGTCCGAGCAGCTGCGGGAGATCGTCACGCGTGCCTTCCGCCACTCGCCGTATCTCCACGAGAAGTGGTCGGCCGCCGGAACGGTGCCCGAACCGTGGTCGAGCGAGGTCTTCGAACGTCTGCCGTTCATGACCAAGGACGACCTGCGCCGCGGCTATCCGGACGGACTGCTGGCCGTCGACTGGCGCGACGTGGCGGTGGTGCACGAGTCGAGCGGTACGACCGGGCAGCCGACGTCGTCGTTCTTCACCGCGGAGGACATCGACGAGTGGCTGGACCGGATGCTGCTCAACGGCGTCGGCCTGGGCGCCGAGGACGTGGTCCTGGTGAAGACGCCGTACTCGATGCTGTCCACCGCCCACCAGATGCACGGGGCTGCGCAGCGGGCCGGGGCCGCCGTCATTCCCGCGGGCAACCGGACCGAGCTGATGCCATACAGCCGTGTCCTGCGGCTGCTGCGCGACTACCGGGCGAGCGTGGCGTACTGCATGCCGATCGAGCTGATGCTGTTCGCGCGCAGGGCGCTGTCCGAGGGCTTGACGCCTGCCACCGATTTCCCCGCGCTGCGCGCCGCCGTCGTGAACGGGGAGATGCTCAGCGACGCCAAGAGGCGGTTCCTGGAAGAGCTCTGGTCGATCAGGCTCTTCCCGGACTACGGCTCCACGGAGACGACGTCGCTCGGCGGGGCGTGTGCCTTCGGCACCATGCATCTGTGGTCCGACCGGTTCCGCTTCGAGGTGTACGACGCGGCCCGCGGCACCTGTGCACAGCGCGGCACGGGCGAACTGGTGGTCACCTCCTACCACCGCCGGGCCATGCCCATCGTGCGCTACCGCATGGGTGACATCGTCACGGTGTCGGACGCCTCGTGCCCCTGCGGGTCGGCGCGCCCCCAGGTGCGCGTGCACGGCCGCGCGGCCGACCTGTTCCGGGTCGGGGAGCGCGATCTCTTTCCGATCGACGTGGAGGACACCGTCTACGGTCCGCTGCTCGGTTGCGAGCCCGTCTTCTGGACGGGCTCGGTGGACGGGGACCGGCTGGAGCTGAGCCTGGAGAGCACCGACTCGGGGACGGCCGAGGTGGCGAGCCGCGCCGACGCGGTCGGAGAGGCGCTGGCCGAACGGCTGGGGCTCCGGGCCGAGATCCGGATCGTGGCGCCCGGCACCCAGATGACCCTCGATCGCCGCGCCGAGCAGGAAGCGATGTTCAAGCCGGTCTACCTGCACACCGGCCGGGCCGAGGGGCGCGGCCTGGAATACACCGGCTCCCGATGACCACCTGTCACCAGGCCAGGAAGGATTGACGTGGAACACAACGAAGGCAACGCAGCCGGCAACGGCGACGCGGGGACCACGGAACTGACGGGGATGCCCGCCGAGGCCAAGGCCGAGATGTGGAAGGCGATGTACTTCCGTGCCCAGGCCGGCATGGAGCGGTACATGGTGTCCAACTACGGCTACGGCGCCATCGACGAGTGGATCGACTTCTCCGCCGAGGCCACCGCCAAGCAGTCGGACCGGTACAAGACCGAGGGAGCGGTGCCGTTCACCGAGAACCTGGCGCGCATTCTCGGCGCCTGCTGGGGATCGGACGTCACGGTGCGGGAGAAGAGCACCGAGCGGTCGGAGGTGGACATCGACAACTGCGGGATCCTCTCCTACCGGCGTGGGGCCGCCCGACTTGGAATCGAACTCACCTTCGATGACCCGTGTCGCGAGTACTGCACCAAGCTCCAGTCGGCGATCGCCTCCAAGCAGGGCCTGACCGCGTCCTGCACGCTCAAGTCGGGCGGCTGCTCCTGGACGTTCACCCGGAACGCGGAGGAGGCATGACCACGTCCGTCCGGCCGACGACCGTCTCACCGCCCGCGGCCGACCGGCTCGAACTCCTGCGCACCACACTGCGGAAGGCGGCGAACTCCCCCTTCTACGCGCCCGTCCTGTCCGGTCTGGAGCCCTCCCGGCTGAGCGGCGCCGACTTCGACGTGCTGGCCACGCTCCCCTTCACGGACAAGGACGCACTCCGCGAGGCGGGCCTGCGCATCCTGTCCGTGCCGCTGGAGCACACCACGCGCTACTACGAATCCTCCGGCACCACCGGCACACCGACTCCCACGCCCAAGACCAGGCAGGACATCGAGTCCAACACCCAGGGACTGCTCCTGAACTGGCGCCGCATCCTTCGGCCGCGGTCCGACAAGGCGATCCTGATGGTCCCCTCCGACATCGCCCCGGTCGCAGACGCGATGGTCTACGGGCTGGAGGCCATGGAGGTCTTCAGCGTCCGCGCGTTCCCCTTCACCCGCGGTGTGTCCGGCTGGGACCAGATCATCCGGATCTGCGGCCAGACGGGCATCACCACCGTCCTGACCACACCGGGCCTGTGCCTCCACCTCTACTCCGAACTCAAGGACCGCGGACTGGAACCGAAGGAATTCGGCATCACGAAGATCCTGCTGCTGGGAGAACTGCTCACCGAGCCCATGCGCGCCATGCTGGAACGCATCTGGGGCGCCGAGGTCTACATCAACTCCTACGGGTCCTCCGAACTCGGCACCTGCTGCACCTCGTGCCCCGAGAAGCGCATGCATCTGCTGGAGCACATGTACCACTTCGAGTGGCTCGACCCGGAGACCGGAAGGTCCACGGACAGCGGCGACGCGGAGCTGGTCGTCACCACACTCACCGCGGACGCCCGGCCGCTGTTGCGCTACCGCACCGGCGACCTCGTACGGCGCGAGCCGGACGGCTGCCCGTGCGGACTCGATCTGCCGGTGGTGCGCGTCCTCGGCCGGGTTTCCGACGAACTCGTCGTCGCGGGCACCTCGGTGCGGCCCTACCAGGTGGAAGAGCTCGTGTTCGCCGTCCGCGGGCTGCTCGGGTACTGCATCCGGGTCGAGGACGACGGCCGCGCCGTGCTCTGCCTGGAGGTCGACCGCGATCACCAGAGCGACGCGGAGTGCGCTCGCATCGGCCGGGAGGCCCGGGAGGGACTCCGTTCCCGCGGCCTGCCGATGGACGTGGAGCTGACCTTCGACTTCAACGAACTGACCAAGCGGGGCGGGGGCTTCAAGAATTGGAAACTGACACACATCGTTCGGAGCTGACCGGCCACGGAAGCTGGGACCTCGGGAACTGGGTCACGGCCGCGCTGCTGGAGGGCCGGCGAACAGCCGCCGCCACGGCGGACGGGGAAGTGGCCCTGGGCCTGTGGGGCACGGACGAGCCCGACTCCCGGGTGCGTCTCGGCTGCCCCGTCTCCGACCTGGCGCGGCACCCCGACGGCTGGCTGCTGTCCCTGGAATCCGGCGATCTTGCACTCGTCGGCGCCACCGGCACGGTTCTCGATCGACGGTCCGGTGTCGGAGGCTGGCGGCTCGGGCGGCACCAGGACGGCTGGCTGGCCGTCGGCCGCAACGGATCGGTGGCCCTGCTCGATGCCGGCCTGGACATCCGCTGGCGACAGGACGGCGACTCCGCCTGGAGCATCGCGGCCGCCCGGGGGCTGGTCGTCACCTCCAGCATGGAAGGCTCGGTGACCTGCCGTTCGGCGAGCTCCGGCGAGGTGCTGTGGCGCTGTACGCAGGACCTGCCGGTGTACGGGTGCGCGGCCGTGAGCGAGGGATTCGTGGCCGGCACCGCCGAGGGCGCGCTGCTGGCCCTGGACGACCACGGCACCCTCGTCGACCGGGTGGCCACCCCTGCCGTGCGCCAGGTGACGGGCTTCGGGACGGGCACCTTGGTGGCCTGCGTCGACGGCTCTCTGCGCGCCTACTCGGACCGGCTCACCCAGATCTGGCGGTTCACCACCGGGTCCTGGGTCAAGAGCACGGCCGCGGACGACAGCACCATCGCCGTGGCCTCGGCCGACCACCACCTCTACCTCCTCGATCACGACGGGCGGGAACTCGGCCGCCACCGCGCCGGACACACCGTTCTGGCAGCCGCCCGCGCGGGATCCGATCTCGCCGCCGGCTCGGCCGACGGACGGCTGTACTTCCTGCGTCACACACCACACGTGAGGAACCACGCACATGTCTGACTACATCGCGGCCAAGGTGGACGTCTGTGTCATCGGCGCCGGACCGCACGGACTGGCCCTGGCCAAGGCCCTCATCGACGCGGGCCGTGAGGTCGCCGTCGTCGACCGCGAGACGGAACGCACGAGCAAGCGGCAGACCATGCTGATCCAGCCCGGTGCCATCAAGGCGCTCGACGCGCTCGGTGTCAGGGAGACGATCGAGGCGGCCACGCACAAGCTCGACGGATACGACTACTACGTCAACGGGGAATCGATCGCGGCACTGCGGTACACGGAGCTGGGCGACAGCCCCTACCCCTACGGTCTGGGTGTGCCCTACCGCACGATGCAGCAGGCGTTCCTCGACGAGTTGGAGCGGCATCCCTCCTTCCACCTCTTCGACGGAGCCACGGTACGCACGCTGCTCAAGGACGCCTACGGCACGCTGAGCGGTGTGGCGTTCACCGCGGACGGCGTCGACGGCGAGCGTGTCGTGGAGTGCCGGCTCGTCGTGGCGGCGGACGGTGAGGGTTCACCGACCCGCACCCTCGCCGGGATCTCCGTCCAGCCGACGACCTGGGACTACGAGGCGATCACCTTCCTGGTGCCGCGTCCGGAGGACTGGCCCTCCGTGCTGAGCAACTACCGCTCGGACGGCAACCGTTACCTGGGCCTCGCCGCCTACTCCCCCGACGAACTGAGCCTCCTGTGGGGTATCCGCAGCAACTCCTTCGACGAGGTCCGGAGCGCGGGCATCGACGCGCTGCGGGAGCGGATCCTCTCGGTCGAGCCGCGGCTCGAACCCTCGCTCGCGGGCATCCGGGACTGGACGGACGTACGCCACCACGCCTTTCCCGGTCACATCGCCGACACCTGGGTCACCGACGGCGTGATGCTCATCGGCAGCACCGCGCACAGTCTGACCACCTTCGGCGGGCAGAACATGAACCTGGCGCTGTACGACGCGGCATCCGCGGCCCGGACCGCGCTGCGCGCCCTGGACGCCGATGACCTGTCGGCGGCCTCGCTCAAGGAGTTCGAGCAGGAGCGCAGGCCGCTGGTCGAGAACATAGCGAAGTTCCAGAGCCAGGCGGCCGCTCCGGACACCGACGGTTCGGGCGGCCCGGCGGCCGAGGCCGTGGCCGCGGGACTGAAGCAGATGTTCCGGTCCATGGCACTCGGCCCCGAGGCGTGGAAGGGGACTGCGGCACCGGCAGCGTCCGGGGCGGCGGACGCGGCGGGGACCGGGGCCGCGATCCCTTCCCGCATCTACAACTTCGGGTTCCGCTACGACGAGATCCTCAACTGGGCCTGGCAGATGACCCCCAAGAACGATCCCGTCATGACCGAGATGGGGATGTACGCCTGGCAGCATCAGGTCCCGGTGATCGGCCCGTTGTCCGGCCGGCTGCTCTGGCAGCTGGCGAAGATGTCGCGGTCCCGGCGCGTCTTCGAGTTCGGTTCGGCGATCGGGTTCTCCACCATCTGGCTCGCCCGAGCCGTCGGCCCCGGTGGCAAGGTCTACTACACGGAATCCGACGAGGCGCTCGCCGAGCGCGCCCGCGAGTTCGTCGACAAGGCCGGTGTCGCCGACCGGGTGGAGTTCCTGATCGGGGACGCGGTGGAGAGCTTCCGGTCCGTGGAGGGCGACTTCGACCTCGTGCTGTGCGACATCGACAAGAGGCTGTACCCCACGGTGCTCCGCGAGGCGCAGCCGCGGCTGCGCACGGGCGGGCTCTTCATCGCCGACAACGTGTTCTGGAGCGGCGCCTGCCTGAACGGCTACGGCGAGGACGCCATGGGACGTGGGGTGGGCGAGATGCTCGACGAGATGCTGGCCGAGCCCTCGCTGTTCACCACGCTGATCCCGCTCGGGGACGGTCTCGCGGTCGGGATCAAGTCATGACCGTGTTCATGGTGGCGATCGGCGGCAGCATCGGCGCGCCCGCAGGCGCCTCCGCCACCGAGGCCGCGCTGCGGTGCGCGGCCTCGGCCGCGCAGGCGCGCGGCGCCGAGGTGGAGTTCTTCACCGGTGAGCGGCTGCGGCTGCCGCTCTACGATCCGTCGGCCGGCGTCCGCCCGCCGACGGTCACCCGGATGCTGGACGCGGTGGCCGCGGCCGACGCCGTGCTGATCGCCTCCCCCTCCTACCACGGCGGGGTCTCCGGGCTCGTCAAGAACGCCATGGACTACCTCGAGGGCCTGCGCGGCGACCCGCGCCCCTATCTGACGCAGCGGGCCGTCGGCTGCATCGGTGTCGGCGGGGGCGCGCAGGGTGCCGCCGCCACCTTGCGCAGCCTGCGCGAGACCGTGCACGCCCTGCGCGGCTGGCCCGCGCCCCTCGGGGTCGTCGTCGGACCGGAGGACCGACGGGGCGATCAGCCGGGCGAGGCCGGGTTGAGCGACACGGTCGTCGGCCGGCTGGAGACTCTCGGCACCGAGCTGTTCGAGTTCGCAAGGATTCGCCGGCCCGCCCGGGCACCGGTGCCGACCATCGCCGGCCGGGCGGTGGGGTGATGGAACACCCGATAGTCCTGAGCACCTGTTACGACACGGAGACAGCGAAGATCACCATGGCCGGCGTGCTGGACCGGCCCGGGGCCATGGCGGCGATCTTCCGCTGCGTCGCGAATGCCGGGATCCAGCCCGACCTCGTACAGACCGTCTGTCCGGCGCCGGGACTCCACGAGGTCACCCTGGTCGTCGCCGATCAGGACGTCCGCACGGCGGTGGCCGCCCTCGGCAGGGCGCGTCCCGCCATCGGCTACACCCACCTGGGCCACGACACCGAGATCGGAACCGTGGCGTTGTCGGGCGCGGCCCTGCGGGCGCGCACGCGGATCATCGCTCAGTTCTTCGAGTCCTTCTCCCGGGGAGGAATCCCGGTCGAGCTCGTGTCCGCCACCGACACACGCATCACGGCGGTGACCCGGCGACAGGAGGCGGCCAGGGCGGCCCGAGCACTCGCGATGAGTTTCGGCCTTGGCCGGGATCACATCAACTCGTTGTCCAGACAGAGCGGTTATCGTCTGACCGAAGCCTGATCGGACCGACGGAAGCCTGATCAGACCATTCGGCCACCCGGTGGAGGACCCGCACATGCCCGACACCCACAGCGGTACCTCACATGTGTCCGTTCTTGTAGTCGGCGGCAGTCTCAGCGGCCTGTCGTCCGCCCTCTTCCTCGCCGCTCACGGTGTCGACTGTCTCCTGGTGGAACAGCACCCGGGCACCTCCGTCCATCCGCGGGCCCGCCTGGTGACGGCCCGCTCGATGGAGCTGTTCCGCTCCGTGGGCCTGGAGCAACAGGTCCGGGAGGCCGGCGATCCCGGGCCCATCGGGTTTGTCGTGGTGGACACGCTGTCCGACGAGCACTACCAGCCGACCGGGGACCACCAGGACGAGACCCTGGCCATCAGTCCCACGGGCATGCGGCTGTGCGACCAGCAGCTGCTGGAGCCGCTGCTGCTCGATCGCGCCAGGGAACTCGGCGCGGACATCCGGTTCGGCACCGCGCTGACCGGGTTCGACCAGGACGCCGACGGGGTCACGGCCACTGTCCGCGACAAGGACACCGGCGAGACCAGAACCGTGCGGTGCGCCTACCTTCTGGCGGCGGACGGTATCCGCAGCCCGGTCCGGGAGCGGCTCGGCATCGGCCGTCACGGTCCGGGGGCGATGGGCCGTTCGGTCAGCGCGATCTTCGACGCCGATCTGTCCCCCGTACTGCGCGGGCGCCGGGCCATGGCTGTGATCGTCAAGAGGGCGGGTGCCTTCCTCTTCGCGCGGGGCACCAGCGACTCCCGGCTGTGGCAGCTCGGATTCCCCTACGACGAGGCGGACGACAGTCCCGTGGCACTGCGTGAACGGACCCGGCGGCTGGCCCGGATCGCCGCCGACCTGCCCGACCTGGACGTCGAGGTGCACAGCGCCATGGCGTGGGAGAGCGCGGCGCTGGTCACCGATCGGTTCCGCGAGGGCAGGGTGTTCCTGGTCGGGGACTCGGCGCACGCCATGCCACCGGCGGGCGGCTTCGGGGGCAACACCGGCATCCAGGACGCGCACAACATCGCCTGGAAGCTCGCCGCGGTGCTGCGCGAAGGGGCGGACGAGAGGCTGCTCGACTCGTACGACTCCGAGCGGCGGCCGGTGGCGGACTTCACCATGGAGCAGACCCTGGCCCGGATGAGGCAGGACCCGAAGGCGGTGGACCGGGCGACGGTGCAGCTCGGCTACTGCTACCCGGGGCCGGCCGAGGGCCCCGGCACACCACCCGGGATCGCCGAGGATCCCTTTCGTCCGAGCGCCCGCCCCGGCACCCGGGCCCCGCACGTCGTGTTGCGGCGTGGCGGGGTGCCGCTGTCCACCCTGGATCTGTTCGGGGAGGGCTTCACCCTCCTCACCGGTCCGGGCGGGGGCGAATGGATCACGGCCGCCGCGAAGGTCACGGCGGCCGACCCCAGGGTGTCCCTGGCGGCCCACCGCATCGGGTACGCCGGCCTTCAGGACCCGCACAAGGCGTTCCCGGACGCCTACCGCATGGAGGCGGACGGTGCCGTGCTCGTCCGTCCGGACGGATTCATCGGATGGCGGGCGAAGGAGGCAGGTCCGGACGCGGCCGGCCGGCTCGCCGAGGCCCTGGCCCGGCATCGCGGGCCGCGAACGCCCTCCGGCCCCGCCGGGGCGACCCACCTGCCGACGGCCTGACCGCCGCGGCCACCCGGCACGGCCGTCATCGCGGACTCCGTACGGAAGGAGAACGTCGAGGACGGCGGAAAGCGGGGCTTCCGGCCGACGCGGCATCCGACCGAACGGGAGCGGGA
Source organism: Streptomyces sp. NPDC101151 (assembly GCF_044768335.1). Classification (NCBI taxonomy): domain Bacteria; kingdom Bacillati; phylum Actinomycetota; class Actinomycetes; order Kitasatosporales; family Streptomycetaceae; genus Streptomyces; species Streptomyces sp. NPDC101151. The sequence goes on from NZ_JBIWPP010000012.1 coordinate 122,156, forward strand.
GCGCCGCGAGCACAGGCGGCCGCTCGACCGGTGCTCACGCGATCGCCTCGTCCGGACGGCGAGCCCGCAGAGGCGGCACTCATACGCGGCGGCCCGGCACGGGCGTCCGGGGAGGCAGTACGTCGGCCGCGCGGCCCGGGCTCGGGCGCACCCAGGGGTCGGGGTGGTGTCCGGCTGTCCGTGCGGCCCGGAAGGCTGCCGACCATGCCGGTGATCTCGCGAACGGTGAAGTACCGGCTGTCCCGACCGATGGGCACCACACAGAGGAGTGATGTGCGCATGATAATCGCCGGGACAGGCTCCGGCCGCCCGCGCGACCCCGACCTCGACCGCAGGATCGCCGACGCCGCCGTCGAGATCTTCGGCCAGGAGGGCTGGTCGTCGTTCAGCGTCGAGGCCGTCGCGCGTCGGGCGGGAGTGGGCAAGGCGTCGGTCTATCGGCGCTGGAGCAGCAAGGAGGCGCTGCTGGCCGAAGCACTGGCGACCCGCCTCGACGTCATCACGGACGTGGACACCGGCTCGGTACGCGGCGACCTCGTCCAGCTGGTCCGTCAGCTCCTTGAGCTGTACGGGGGCGAGCACGGCCGTGCCGCCCTGCGCCTGGGGATCGAGGCGGAACTCATCCCGGGACTGGCGCAACGCTACGCAGAGGTGACGCGGGATCAGATCCGTGCCGTCCGCACCATCGTGCGGCGCGGCATCGAGCGCGGGGAACTGCCGAAGCAGACATCGGCGACGCATCTCCTCGACGTCCTCTGCGGAGGCTCCATGAACCACGCCATGGCGACCCGGCTCACTCCCTCCGACGTGCTCCGCCCCCGACCCGGCAGGGAGTGCCCCTACGCGGAACGGTTCGTGGAATTCGTACTGGCGTCGCTCCTGGTCGAGGAGGGACCCGCCTGACCCCTCCCCGGGCCCGCCGCCCGTGAAGTCCGCAGGCGCCGTCCGAAGGCCGCCGGCCGCCGGTTCGGGCGAAGCTCCCCGCAATCCAGAAAAGGGCACCTGCCAGCACTTTCGCTGGTCCGGGCCCCTGGCGGCAGACGAGTCGGGCTGTACGCCGGGTTCTGTTCCGCTCAGGAAGCGATCAGGCTCTGACCTGAATGTTTACGGACATCCGGCGACTGTCCCAGCCCTCTGGGACTTCTCAGGGACTTTCAGCCGAGGTCCGTGAACCACGTCTCGATCGCGGACAGTCCCCGCGCGCCGGCCTGCGGCATGTGTGCGTGTACGTCCGGAGCGTGAACGCCGGGTCGGAGTACAGAGCCGGGCGAGCGTGGCCCGCGACATGCCGCGCGACTCCGGCAGCACCTCTTTCGCTCGCCGACGCCCAGGTCGTCCGCCAGTTCCACGCCTGCCTCCTTGGGCCGGTGCCGTTGTCGGCAGGGTACGGCGGCCGTGCCCCGGATACGCCACGAACGCGCCTACACGGCCGTTGCGGACCGTGCAGGCGCGCTCCATGTCACCCACACCCGCGCCTGCATCAACCTCGGCGACCGCCTCGCCGCCCAGGCTCGCGCAGACGTAGTCACGACCGACCGTCGCGCGGTCGGTCCAGGTTCAAGCAGTCGCCCGGGAGTTCACAGAGGCGATCCCGCAGAGGAATTTGCGTTCTGCTTAAGCGAACCGGCGATACGGTAAAGGAGCTTTGCGTACAGTGCCGTGATCGCGGCGATGACAGTCGGAATCAACGCCAGTGCGAGCACGCCAAGAAGCACGGGCCACTGGCGCATGCCGCTGTCGCAGGGGCTGTAATCCTGGGCGGCATGGAACAGTGGCGCTCGACACTCGACTCCGCCGGCCTCGTACCCGAAAAGGAGTAGGTAGAGAAACCAACACCACATGCTAATCGCCACGAGCGCCCACGCAATCGACCACTTATCTATTCGGTCGGCATCTCGCAGGCATTGCTCGTCGCGCGATTTTCCAAGTGGCGGTGGCGCCTGGCTTCGCTCATTCACGGCTCTCTCTCCTTGCTCGTCAGCATGGTCGTGCTGGACTTCATCCCATGCCGCCTAATTGGTGCAGTGGAACTTCTTGGTTTCGCGAGGGACGAAGTCGTTGACGAATCGTTGGAGTTTCTTGTAGCCGGTGGGATTATTCTCGACGCGATCGCCCCAGAAGTCCACCACGACGGACACGTGCGCGTTCCTGGTGTTACACGTCGCCTCGACCACGGCACGGCTACTTCCGATCGATGCATGTCCCGGGAATGTGACTTTTCGCTGGGCAGCATACTTGTACGGCGACCCAGCTTTGTCCCAGTCTGTCGGGTCTGGCGCCCGATCCCATCGCCTCACGGCGACGGACAGGACACCACGACCGTCCACGCTCAGGTCACACTGTGCGCCGGGGTTCGACTCGAAGGGCGTGTATTTCTGCTCCAGGCTGTCTCCATTCGGAACTAGCGGCGCCAGGACCGAATTATCAATGTCGACATGACAGAAATCAGCCGGCATTCCAGGTTGCACTTCACCGCAACCCGCCGCCGTGAGTACAACAGCTCCGCAAAAGGCCAATTGCGCAGCGCGCCACGCTTTCATCATCAGCGAATTCCAATAGCTGGGCATGCCCGTCCTACCCCTCGCCCCCGTTTCCCCGATTTCCTAGATCTCGCCCCCCTGGTGGGGACCGGCATTGATTTGCCCCGTCCGGCTGCCGACGTCGTAGTCGACGTACTGGAGATGCTGATGGCTGCCTTCGAGCGCCGCCTTGTCCTGCCCCAGGCGCCCCTTCAGGTTCTTGACCTGCAACTCCCATTCCGCGTGGGCGTCCTTGAGACCAGAGCCGGTCTGCCAGCCGCTGAACTCGCGCGCGGCCGTGGCTGAGGAATCGTCGGCGTGACCGCCTTGCCCTGTCCGTGTCTCGCGGTATCTCATCCTGCAGGGCCTTGACGGCGGTGTCGTTCCCCGCTTTGTTCGTCATGAGATCAGGGGCCCCGCGGCGCCGCTTCCTCCCGCGCCCGCAGCGCTGTCCAGCCGCATCCCATTCTGCCGACGGGCCAGCGCGTCGGCCTTCAGCTGCTCCCACTCGTCCCACACCACCTCAGGACCTCCCCCCGTAGTTGCTGTCTCCGTACCACGGCGCCTGCCCCGGCCCAGGCGGCATGGCTACGTGCGCCTGGGCCACCACTACTGCACGTCGGCGCCTGCGTACCGCCCCGACGGCCAGAGCCCCACCCGCAACCACGACAACTCCGGCACCTCCGAGAATCCATGGCAGTGCAGAGCCGTCGCCCGTAGATGCGGATGATGCTGGCGATGGGCTGCTGCCGTCCTTCGCCGAGGCCGTGGCCGACCCGTTGGATGCCTTGGATGCCGCTTGCTTGAAGTCGGGCAGCGGGTAGACGTCGGCCGGGCCGGGGTCGCCGGGGTCGGTCAGCGCGATGCGGGGGCGGACGGCGCCGTAGCCGAGGTAGTCGGTGCGCTTCTTGCCGCTCGGCGGCTTGCTCGCGGTGTTGAGCATGACCCTCAGGACCTGGTTGTTGGTCCAGTTCGGGTGCTTGGACCAGATCAGGGCGGCGGAGGCGGAGGCGATCGCCGTGGCGTCGCTGGTGCCATGTGTCTTGCACAGTTCCGTGCCGCCGATGCACGCGGCAACCATGTCCTCGCCAGGGGCGACCAGATCGACCTGCGGGCCGTGCTCGGACTCCTGGGTTGCCTTGGCGCTTCTGCCGATCGCTCCGACACCCACCACACCAGGTGTAGTCGCTGGGTACTCCGCCTGGTTGAGCGCAGCACCATCATTGCCCACACCAGCGAAGATCAGCTTGCCCTCGGAGAGCGCGTAGGCGACAGCATCAGTCAGCTCCTGGGAGTGTGCGGTACTCGCCTGCGAGACGTTGATGACCTGGGCATCCGCATCGGCCGCGAACCGGATGGCCTTGGCCGTGTACGTGGGGTAGTCATCCGGATTGCCATCGGCGCGGCTTTGCTCGATGAAGTCCGGGATACGGATCGGCATGATCTTCGCTCCCGGAGCCAGGCCGTAGGACCCGTTGGCGGCGCCACGGGCGCCTGTTCCGGCGATCAGGACGGCCATGCCGGTGCCGTGGCCGTGTTCGTCCTGGCCGGACACATCCGCCCCGCCGTGAGCGTGTCCCTTTACTTCCGGCCGGGCCTCATCGGCAGCCAGCTTGTCGGCCTCGACACGGAGGCGGTGCAGGCGATCGCGAACGTCGGCGTCGAGATTGTGATAGTTGCTCTTCGACGCGTCGACCGTAACCATCAGCCCCTCGATCTGCAGCGCCAGCACCTTGGAAAGGCGCTCCAGTTGGGAATGCACCTGGTTGTAGGTGCCGTGGAGCACGTCGGCTTCGTCGCAGTTGCCCAACCGTCCCGTCGGCAGGGTGCCGTCCGCGATCCTGTGCGGGGCAGCCTTCGACTTCTCCAGCCGAATCAGAAGGTCGTTCACCCGGTTCTTGAAGGCAGTCAGAGTCTCGGCCTCGACCCGCAGTTCCCGGGCCACGACGGCACCGGCACCTGCGATCGGGCCGATGCCGGACGCGGCCAACGCGCCGGCAGCCGATGCCAGCGCAGCCGCAGTTGCCTGCGGATCCCCCGTGTTGTCGGCCATTGAGTCCTCCCCCGTGCGGTCAGCCCTCAGCAGTACCTAGCCACCAGCTTGTGGTGCCCCTGCCATCTCCATCCGTAACAGAAGCAACCCAGGCACGATAGTCATGATCTTGCCTGGTCACGGAACTTTGACGCCGCCCATAGCCCGCGACTGACGGGAAAGTGACCATGCCGTATGTCACAGCGACATCGCTGCCTCCATCCATGTCCTTGATGCACCCAGAAACGGGGTAGGAACGCTGTCCGCCGTCGGACCCAGGGACGTGTTGCGCATGGCTGGTACGGAACGGCATCAGCCTCGCGCCGGAAGGAGCTCCACCACCCCTCTGGTCGGGAGAACCGGCCGGCGAACGACAGGCGTAACCATCCACTGAAGGGATCACCCCACCACCCGGTCAGATGCTCACGGCCGTGGGGAATGCTCCGGCTCAGACGGAGTCAGCCCCTGTGAACCCTTTTCGGGTGGCACCCACCGTGACATGTCCGGCGTTGGACTCCACGGCGCGATAGTGGGGTTCGGTGGCGCGAAGGGGCCTGCCTGGTTGTGCATCAGTAGCAGCATCACCACGGCGAAGCCGATGGCCACCACGATCAAGGCGAAGCCTAGGGGGTTCCGCGGGTTGTACTCGTAGCGGTTCGTCCCCCACTTGCTCCGCTTGAAGACGGGCTCATTGTCGTCGAAGCGCACGGGCATGACCGTATTGCGAGCGCTCGAAGCACTTGAGGGAGGGGGGCGATTTCAGAGCGATGCGATGGCCATCGCCACCAACCAACGCGTGCCCTCCGGTGCCGACCTGGCGTCCCATGTTCTGCCGCCCACCATCCCGGCCGCCACGGCCGAGGCGGCGAGGATCAACGGCACCGCGATCGTCATTCTCGTGGCCGCGCTGCAAGGACATCGCGTCCCGCCTCACGGGACGGTCGCAGAGCCGCCTGCCGAGACCGACGGAACTACGATCTGTCCCCAGGTCAGAGGCGTCCCCCGCGCGTATGCCAGGGACTTTCAGGGACTTTCAGCGCTGCCCGAGGGACTTCCGAGGGACTTTCCGCCGCCTGACGCGGCAAGCCCTCGAAGGACCGGAAAGGGCCTCCGACGCAGGCCAGAGGCCCTTTCTCAGGCAAAACCGCAGGTGGCGGCAGACGAGTCGGGCTGTACGCCGGGTTCTGTTCCGAGGGGACCTCACGGTCCCCCCGGCGACGGCCATCCATCTAGGGCCGGTGTTGCCACCGGCCTCGTGCGGTCTACCCGCGGACTCGGGCGAGCAGCCCTCGGACGTCCGCGCAGAGCGCTTTCTACGGCGCTCCTCTTGACCTTGCTCCGGGTGGGGTTTACCTAGCTGCCCAGGTCACCCTGGGCACTGGTGGTCTCTTACACCACCGTTTCACCCTTACCGAGGGCCGAAGCCCTTGGCGGTCTGCTTTCTGTGGCACTGTCCCGCGGGTCACCCCGGGTGGCCGTTAGCCACCACCCTGCCCTGTGGAGCCCGGACGTTCCTCGGGAAGCCCCCCTAGGGGGACTCCACGCGGCCGTCCGCCCGGCTCGTCTGCCGTGTCGACCATGGTACCGGGCGTGGGGGCCGGCGCGGACCGGCGGTCGCCGTGGCCAGTACCGAGCCCGCCAGGATCAGGGTGAAGGCGACGGCGATGCCCGTCGTCAGGGATTCGTCCAGGAACAGCGCACCGGCCGCCACCGCGACCGCCGGGTTGACGTAGGTGAAGACCGTCGCCCGGGTCGGGCCCGCCTCCTTGATCAGTTCCAGGAAGGCGACGAAGGCGACCGCGGTGCAGATGACGCCGAGGCCCGCGAGGGAGGCCAGGACCTGGCCCGACGGTACGGCGGACGGCCGGGTGACCGCGGCCGCGGGGGCGTATACCAGGGCGGCCAGGGTGAGGCACGGGGCCGTGAGCTGGAGGGTGGGCACATCCTTCAGCCACCGCGCGGCTATCAGCGGGGCGGTCGCGTAGCCGAGGACGGTCAGCAGGACCTCGCCCAGCGAGCGCGCGTCGCCGCCGGTGAGGTGCGGGACGGTGAGGACCGCGACGCCGACGAGGCCCAGGGCCAGGCCCGCGACCCGCCGCGCGCCGAGGCGTTCGGTGTCGCCGAAGAAGCGGGCCAGGAGCACCCCGACGATCGGTACCCCCGCGATCAGCAGGCCCGCCGTGGAGCTGGACAGGTGCCGTTCGGCGTCGGTGAGGGTGAACCACGGGCCCATGATCTCGATGCACGCGAAGGCCAGCATGGGACGCCAGTGGGTGCGGACGACGCGGATCAGGCCGCCCTGGCGGATCGCGAACGGGAGCAGGAGGAGCGCGCCGAGCGCACAGCGCGTGAACACCACCATGGAGGGGGACAGGTCGTCCACCGCCACCTTGATCATCAGGTAGGGAATGCCCCAGACCACTCCCATCAGGGAGAACAGGAACCAGCCGCGTGCAGTCATGGGGCGAGTTTCGGCCGGGTCAGGCGGCGACGTCTTGAACGCTGTTGCGGTACGCCGCCGGGGTCACCCCCAGCACCCGACGGAACCAGCGGGTGAGGTGTGCCTGGTCCGCGAAGCCCACCAGAGCCGCCACTTCCGCCGGTCGCAGTCCGGCCTCCAGCAGACCCCGCGCCCGCGTCACCCGGTACTGGGCCAGCCAGGCGTACGGGGGTATGCCCATCGTCGTACGGAAGGCCCGTAGGAGCTGGTAGCGGGACAGGCCCAGGTCGGCGGCGAGCAGGGCGAGGGAGGGAGGAGCGATGAGTTCGTCGGCCAGGCGGTCGCGGACGGTCAGGGCGAGGCTGGCGGTGCCGGGGATGCGGTCGCAGAGCGGTCTGGCCGTGGAGTGGCGGCGGGCCAGGGCTGTCAGCAGCCAGGGGAGGCGGGATTCGGCCTCCAGGGGATCGGGGCAGGCGCTGAGGTCGGCGTGCGTCGCACGGAGGGCGGCCGCCAGCTCGGGGTCGGCCAGGAGTGGTTCGCGGAAGTGCGGGAGACCGCCGAGGGTGCCGTCGACCAGCAGGGCCGGCTCGGCGTACAGGGCGCGGTAGGCGTAGCCGTCGGTGGGGGTGCCCGGTCCGCCGGTGTGCATCTCGCCGGGTTCGAGGACGACGATCGTGCCGGGGCCGGTGCGGATGTGGCCGCCCCGGTAGTCGATCACCTCGGAGCCGCCCACGCAGACGCCGACGGTGTACTCGTCGTGGGCGTGCGGGGCGTAGACGTGCTGCCGGAAGCTCGCGGTGAGCAGATCGAGCGGCGGGCCGCACCGGCCCAGTCGCGCCCTGGTCCACAGCGCCTGTTCCGCCATCGCACACCCCCTTGCGTACTCCCTGCCAAGCGTGCAACGCCTTCGGGCCCCGCTTCCATGCCGCGTCCTGGTCGGCATCGGCCGGGAACCTGCCGTGGATCTCCAGGATCACCATGCCGTGGGCGAACGCCCGGACGGCGCGGGCCAGGTCCAGGTCGCCGGCGCAGGCCCGCAGCAGCGGCTGGTGTCAGCCGTCAAGGTTCCGCGGCACCCGGGTCCGCTCCCCTACGGCAGCACCCGCTCCAGCGCCTCGAAGGCGGCCCGGATCCGGACCCGGTGGTCCTCGGCGACCTCGACCGCCCGCTCCCCCGCGAGCAGCCGGCGCGCGGAGGCGACGTACACCGTGCGATAGGCGGCGACCGTCAGCGCCGCGAGGAGGTCCGGCTCCGCGACCCCCGCCTCCGCGAAGGCCCCGGCGAGGGCCACCTCCAGCTCCTCCACCCCCTCGCGGGCGCGGGCACGCAGACCGGGCGAGCCGATGACGACCCGCCAGAAGGCCGGGAAGTCGTCGTCGACCCCGCCCAACGGATGCCGCTGGTCGAGGAGTTCGAGCGCGAGGCGGCACAGCGCGGCGAGCGGGGTCTCGCCGGGACCACGTCGGCGCACCGCCCCGGTGAAGGTCTCGACGGCCTCCGGGATGCGGTCGAGGAACAGATCCTCCTTGCGAGGGAAGTAGTTGAAGACCGTCATGGCGGAGACACCGGCCACCCGGGCGATCTCCGTGACGGCCACCTGGTCGAAGCCTCGCTCCACGAACAGCCCCGTCGCGATGTCGGAGATCCGCTGCCGCGTCTGCCGCTTCTTGCGCTCCCTCAGGGGAAGTTCTGCCTCTTCGCCGTCCGTCATGAGTAAATTATAGCGGCTCGAAATTTTTAGTGACTATAGTAAAGTCATGACGACGACGGATTACGACGTGGTGGTGGCCGGCGCCGGGCCGGTGGGGCTGTTCCTCGGCTGCGAGCTGGGGCTCGGCGGGGCGCGCGTGCTGGTCGTGGAGCGGCTGACCGAGATCGACGAGACGATCAAGGCGGGTGCGATCAACATCCCGAGCGCGGTGGCGTTCTACCGGCGCGGCCTGCTGCCGGAGCTGACGGCGGTGTGGGAGGCCGCGCTGGAACGGATGCGCGCCTTCAAGAAGGAGGCCGCCGGCAAAGAGGGGGCCGGAGGCAACGCGGGGGCCTCCGGCAGGAAGGAGGCGTCCGGTCGGGAGGACGGCGAGCCCCGCATGCCCCCGAAGTTCGCGGGTCACTTCGCCGGGATCATGATGGACGCCGATCTGTTCGACGGCTCCGCCCCCGTCTGGGCGGAGGTCGGCCCGGTCGCCGACGCCGGCCTCGGGGTGCCGCAGGCACAGCTGGAACGGATCCTGGCCGCGCGGGCCGCGCGACTGGGCGTCGAGGTGCGCCGGGGCGTGGAGCTGACCGGCTTCGAGGCGGACGAGGAGGGGGTGACCGTACACCTCGGTGGCCCCGAGGCGATCCGGGCCGGCTGGCTGGTGGGCTGCGACGGCGGCCGCAGCACGGTCCGCAAGCTCGCCGGATTCGACTTCCCGGGGACGGATCCGGAGATCACCGGCTACCAGGCGGTCGTGGAGATGTCCGGCGCCGAGCGTCTGGGCGTGGGCTGGAACACGACCGACACGGGGACATACGTCCACGGCCCCTTCCCGGGACGCGTCCTCAGCGTGGAGTTCGGCGGTCCCCCGGCCGACCGGTCGGCGCCCGTCACGGCCGAGGAGCTCCAGGCGAGCCTGCGCCGGGTGTCGGGGGTCCCGGAGGTGACCGTCACGAAGGTGGTCACGGCGACCCGGTTCACCGACAACGCCCGCCAGGTCACGGACTACCGCAAGGGCCGGGTGCTGCTCGCGGGGGACTCGGCGCACGTGCACTCGCCGTTCGGCGGGCAGGGGCTCAACCTCGGCATCGGGGACGCGATGAACCTCGGCTGGAAGCTCGCCGCCGTGGTGCGCGGCCGGGCGCCGGAGGCCCTGCTGGACAGCTACACCGCCGAACGGCGGCCGATCGGCGCCTGGGTGCTCGACTGGACCCGCGCGCAGATCGCGGTGATGCGCCCGGACCGGCACGCCCGCGCCCTGCGCCGGGTGATGACCGACCTGGCCCTGACGACCACCGGCACCACCTACCTGGTCACCCGGATCTCCGGCGTCTGGCAGACCTACGACCTGCCCGGCGACCACCCGCTGACCGGGCACAGCGCCCCCGACCTGGAGCTGGCCGACGGCACCCGGCTCGGCGACCGGCTGCACACCGGCCGGGCCCTGCTGCTCGACCTCACGGACGACCCCGGACTGCGTGCCCGCGCCGAGGAGTACGACGACCGGCTGGACGTCCTGACGGCCGCCTGCCCCGCCCGGCCGGACCTGGCCGCGCTGTTCCTGCGGCCGGACGGGTTCGTGGCATGGGCGGCGGACGGCGGTGACGGGGCCGATGCCCTGCCCGCGGCCCTGGAGCGCTGGCTCGGCACTCCGGCGAGCATCGCCCGGCCCGCCGCCTGAGCCCGCCGCGACGCCGACGGTGTCGTACGAGCGCTCACGCCGGCCCGAAGGTCACGCCCGCGCCCCGGCCGCGCCCTCACGCGGGCGCGAACAGAATCCCTGCCGTGCCCGGGTCCGCCCGGGTGAGCCGGACCCGCAGACTTTCGCCGAGCGGCAGATACTCGCCCTCGATCCGGCCGATCACGGCCGGTGATTCCAACTGCACGGTGCCCACGGCTGGTTGGTGGTCCGAGAGTTCCACCACGCAGCCGTCGAAGACCTCCCCGACCCGGTCCCTGAGGAGGGCGGCCTCGACGATGTCGACGCACTCCCGCTCGACCGTGGCCGCGCGCCGGCTGCCCTCGGCCATCCGCTGGGGCAGGGCGTCGAGTGCGGCGAGCACCCAGGCGGGCGGGGCCTGGCCGGCGGCGGCCGCGAGACAGAGTTCGCAGGCGTAGCGGTCGGCGAGGCGGCGCAGCGGGGCCGTGCAGTGGGCGTAGGGGGCGGCGACGGCGGCGTGGGTGGTGATCGTGGGCAGGTTGCCGTCCCGGAAGACCGTGTAGCCCGCACCGCGCAGCAGGGTCGTGCACTCCTGCAGGAAGGCCGCGTGGTGGGTGTCGTGCGGGTCGAGGGTGCGGATCAGCGCCGCGTACGACACGTGGTGCGGCCAGTCGATGTGCAGGGCGACCGCGGTGCGGCGCAGCCGGGCCACCGCGCCGTCGGGTGCCGCCGGGAGGGTGCGCAGGACGCCGGTGCCGGTGGTCACCATCAGGCCGGCCGCGGCCATGCCGGTGAGCAGGGACACCTGGGCGTTCCAGCCCTCGGCGGGCAGCGGGGCGCGGTACGCCAGCTCATAGGTGTGGTCCCGCTCGGTGATCTCCTGTTCGGGGACGTTGAGCGAGATGCCGCCGCGCTCCACCTCCAGCCGCTCCCGGGCCAGGCCGATCTCCTTCAGCAGCGCGACCGGCTCCTCGGCCGTCCCGCTGTCGATCTGCCGCTGCACGCCCGCGTAGTCGAGCTGCGCCGTGCTGCGGACCAGGGCCCGGCGCACGTCGACGGCGACGGTTCGGCCCTCCGCGTCCAGGTCGAGGGTCCACAGCACGGCCGGCCGTGTCCGGCCCGGCAGCAGGCTCGCGGCGCCCTCGCTGAGCTCGACGGGGTGGAGCGGCACCTTCAGATCGGGGAAGTAGAGGGTGTTCACCCGCTTGTGCGCCTCCGCGTCCAGCGCCCCGCCGGGTGCGACGAAGGCGGCGACGTCGGCGATGGCGTACCGGACCCGGTAGCCGGTGCCCTGCCGGGACAGGTGCATCGCCTGGTCGAGGTCGGTGGAGGTGGGCGGGTCGACGGTGAAGAAGGGGAGGTCCGTGGCGTCGTACGACGGCAGGGCGGGCGCCTGCGCGGACCGCTCGGCCTCCTCCTGGACCCCGGCCGGAAAGGCCTCCGGTACGCCGAGTTCGGCGCGGAGCGCGGCGAGGGCGACCCCGAGGGGGGCCTGCGGGGCGCCGGTCACGCGGATCGTGCGGCGGGGCATGTGTCGAGCGTAGGGCGAAGGCGCGTGCCCAGCACCCCGTACGCTGGCGCAGATCTCTAGACGAAGGAGTACCCGTGCTTGTCCTGCTGCCGCCCTCGGAAGGCAAGGCGTCCTCGGGCCGGGGCGCCCCGCTGAAGCCGGAGTCGCTGTCCCTGCCGGGGCTGGCCGGTGCCCGGGAGGCGGTGCTCGGGGAGTTGGTCGAGCTGTGCGCCGGTGACGAGGAGAAGGCGCGCGAGGTACTCGGGCTGAGCGAGGGGCTGCGGGGCGAGGTCGCCAAGAACGCCGGACTGCGGGCGGCCGGGGCCCGCCCCGCCGGGGAGATCTACACCGGGGTTCTGTACGACGCCCTGGACCTGGCCTCGCTGGACGCGGCCGCGAAGCGGCGTGCGGCGCGCTCGCTGCTGGTCTTCTCGGGGCTGTGGGGCGCGGTGCGCGTGTCGGACCGTATCCCCTCCTACCGCTGCTCGATGGGCGTGAAGCTGCCGGGTCTCGGTGCGCTGTCCGGGCACTGGCGTGCGCCGATGGCCGAGGTACTGCCGGAGGCGGCCGGCGACGGCCTGGTGCTGGATCTGCGTTCCGCCGCCTACGCGGCGGCCTGGAAGCCGAAGGGCGAGATCGCCGGGCGGACGGCGACCGTACGGGTGCTGCACGCGCCGACACGGAAGGTCGTCAGCCACTTCAACAAGGCGACGAAGGGCCGGATCGTACGGAGCCTGCTGTCGGCCGGGGGCGCCCCGAAGGACCCCGCCGAGCTGGTGGCGGCGCTGCGGGACCTCGGGTACCAGGTGGAGGCGGAGGCGCCGGGCAGGGCCGGCAAGCCGTGGTCGCTGGATGTGCTGGTGGAGGAGATCCACTGACGGATGCAGCGCCGGGTCCACCGACGGATGCGCGGAGGGATGTACCCGGGGGACTGAGGGGTGCACTGAGGGATCCGCTCGAAGGCACGCTGAGAGCCTGCTGATCTCATTGCATCATGTGCAACGCCCTTTGCGCATGATGCCACCCGTGGGCACGATGAGGGCATGAGTTCACCCCTGCCCTCCTCCCCGGCTGCCTCCGTGCTGGATCTCGCACCCGTCGTGCCCGTCGTGGTGGTGTCCGACGCCTCCGACGCCGTACCCCTGGCGCGGGCACTGGTGGCCGGCGGGCTGCCCGCGATCGAGGTGACGCTGCGGACGCCCGCCGCGCTGGACGCGATCCGGGCGATCGCCCGCGAGGTGCCGGACGCGGTGGTCGGCGCGGGCACGGTCCTGACGCCGGAGCAGGTGACCGAGTGCGTGGCGGCCGGGGCGCGGTTCCTGGTCAGCCCCGGGTGGACGGACGGGCTGCTGACGGCGATGCGGGCGTCCGGGGTGCCGTTCCTGCCCGGCGTGTCGACCACCTCGGAGGTGGTGGCGCTGCTGGAGCGCGGGGTGCGGGAGATGAAGTTCTTCCCGGCCCAGGCGGCGGGCGGCACGGCCTATCTGAAGTCCCTGGCCGGTCCGCTGCCGCAGGCCCGCTTCTGCCCGACGGGCGGGATCGGCCCGGCGACCGCGCCGGAGTATCTGTCCCTTCCCAACGTCGGCTGCGTGGGCGGGAGTTGGATGGTCCCGGCGGACGCGGTGGCCGCCGGGGACTGGGCCCGGGTCGAGGAGCTGGCGCGGGCCGCCGCCGGGCTCAGGGACGCAGATGGGACGTGTCGTTGAACAGCCGCACGCTCGCGTTGCCGTCCGCGTAGTAGGCCACGGCCGACAGGGACGCGGCGGACAGCTCCATCCGGAACAGCGACTCGGGCGGGGCGCCGAGGGCGAGGCGCAGCATGGTCTTGATCGGGGTGACGTGTGTGACCAGCAGGACCGTGCGGCCCGCGTAGGCCGCGACCAGCTTCTTGCGGGTCGCCTCGATCCGGACGGCGGTCTCGGCGAAGCTCTCGCCGCCGCCCGTGGGGTGCGCCTCCGGGTCGGCGAGCCAGGTGTTCAGGTCGTCCGGGTGGCGCTCGCGGACCTCGCCGAAGGTGAGGCCCTCCCAGGCGCCGAAGTCCGTCTCCCGCAGCCCTTCTTCGATGGCCACGTCCAGCCCGAGGCGGGCCGCGACGACGCCGGCGGTCTCCCGGGTGCGGGCGAGCGGGGAGGCGACGACGGCCTGGATCGTGCCGCGTCCGGCGAGTGCCTCCGCGACCCGCCGGGCCTGCTCGCGGCCGGCGTCGGAGAGGGAGGGGTCGGTGCCGCCGCTGCCGGAGAAGCGCTTCTGGGGGGTGAGCGGGGTCTCGCCGTGGCGGAGGAGGACGAAGGTGGCGGGCGCGCCCAGGTCGGGGGCCGCGCTCCAGCCGGGCGTGGAGGGCTGCCGCCCGCCGGGAGGCGCCGCCTGCCGCGCGACGGGGGCCGCCCCGGCGGCACGACTGCCCGGGGCTGCGGTGGCTGGGGCGGCCTCGGCTGCGGCTGCCTCGACCGCGGCTGCCTCGACCGCGGTGGTCGAGGCCGCGGTGGTCGAGGCCGCGGTGGTCGAGGCCGGAGCGGCCGCCGGCCGCGCGGAATCGGTGGCGCGGCCCTCCGCCAGCGCGGCCCGGGCCTTCGCCGCACCCGCCGCAGCGTCTCCGGGCGGGCCCGACGGCTCGGGTACGGCCCGTGGGGTGTCCAGGTCGGCCCGGGACCGCGACGGGGACCACTGTTCGCCCTTGGCGCCCGCGTCCATCGCCTCGTTGGCCAGGCGGTCGGCGTGCTTGTTGCGTTCGCGCGGCATCCACTCGTAGGTGACCCGGCCGGGCGGGAAGACCCGGCCCGCCTCGGCCGCGAGGGGCTTCAGGTCGGGGTGCTTGATCTTCCAGCGGCCCGACATCTGCTCGACGGCCAGCTTGGAGTCCATCCGGACATGGACCCGGGCGGCGGGGTCCAGGGCGTGCGCGGCACGCAGGCCGGCCAGCAGTCCCCGGTACTCGGCCACGTTGTTCGTGGCGACGCCGATGTACTCGGCCGCCTCGGCCAGGGTCTCCCCCGTCACCGCGTCGCTCACCACGGCCCCGTAGCCCGCGGGCCCCGGGTTGCCCCGTGACCCGCCGTCGGCCTCGACGATGAACTCCCGCACCGCGTCCGCCCCTTACAGACCCGACTCGGCCGTGCGCACCAGGATGCGGCGGCAGTTCTCGCAGCGGACGACCGTGTCCGGCGCCGCCTTACGGATCTCGTTCAGCTCGGTGATCGCCAGCTCCTGACGGCAGCCCTGGCAGGTGCGGGCGTACAGCTTGGCCGCACCGATGCCGCCCTGCTGCGCGCGCAGCTTGTCGTACAGCTTGAGCAGGTCGGCGGGGACGGAGCCGGCGATGACCTCGCGCTCCTTGGTCACCGAGGCGATCTCGCCGTCGATCTCCTCGAAGGCGGCGTCCCGGCGGCCGGTCGCGTCGTCGATCTTCGACTGGACGGAGGCGACCCGCTCGGTCAGCTCACCGACCCGCGCCTGTGCTGCCTCGCGGCGCTCCATGACCTCCAGGACGACGTCCTCCAGGTCGCCCTGCCGCTTGGCGAGGGAGGCGATCTCGTGCTGGAGGTTGGACAGGTCCTTCGGCGAGGTGACCGCGCCGGAGTCCAGGCGCTGCTGGTCGCGGACGGCACGCTGGCGCACCTGGTCCACGTCCTGCTCGGCCTTGGTCTGCTCGCGGGCGCAGTCGCTCTCCTCGGTCTGCGCGGCCACCAGCAGGTCGCGCAGCTGCGTCAGGTCCTTGTTCAGCGACTCGATCTCGGCGTGCTCGGGCAGCGACCTCCGCTTGTGCGCCAGCTGCTGCAGGCGGACGTCGAGGGCCTGGACGTCGAGGAGTCGGATCTGGTCGGCGGGCGCGGCGTTCAGTTGGGGGCTCCCGTGGTATCGGAAGGGGCGCGCGAAGCGCTCGTTGGAAGGGTGGTGGTGGGCGACGGGTGGGCGGTGACGGAGGACGCCGCGTGGGCGGTCCAGGGGTCGGTGACCGTCTTGGAGACATGGACCCTGAGGTCCCAGCCGTGGCGGTCGGAGATCTCGTCGAGCTGGGCTGCGGCCAGCTCGCACCAGGGCCACTCGGTGGCCCAGTGCGCCGCGTCGAGCAGCGCGAGGGGACTGTGGAGGACGGCCTCGGACGCCGGGTGGTGGCGGAGGTCCGCGGTGAGGAAGGCGTCGACGCCGGCCGCCCGGACCTGGTCGAAGAGGCTGTCGCCCGAGCCGCCGCTGACGGCGACCGTGCGGACGACCGCCTCGGGGTCGCCGGCCACCCGGATTCCCTGCGCGGTGGCGGGCAGCCGCTCGGCGGCCCGGGCGGCCAGCTCGCGCACGGTCAGCGGGTGGTCGAGTTCGCAGACGCGGCCCAGGCCCCGGCGGCCCTCCGGGTCGGTCGGGTCCGGCACGAGGGGTCGTACGACCCGCAGGTCCAGCGCGCCGGCGAGCGCGTCGGAGACGCCCGGGTCGGCCGTGTCGGCGTTGGTGTGGGCGACGTGCAGGGCGATGTCGTTCTTGATGAGCGTGTGCACGACGCGGCCCTTGAAGGTGGAGGCCGCGACCGTGGTCGTCCCGCGCAGATAGAGCGGGTGATGGGTGACCAGCAGGCCGGCGCCGAGCTTCACCGCTTCGTCCACGATGTCCTGGACGGGGTCGACGGCGAACAGGACCCGGGTGACCTCCTGGCCGGGGTCGCCCACGACCGTGCCGACCGCGTCCCAGGACTCGGCCCGCGCGGCGGGCCACAGGTTCTCCAGCGCGGCGATGACTTCAGACAGACGGGGCACGGGGAAAGGCTACCTGGCTGTTCCGCGGGGCTGTACCGCATCCGCTCCCCCGGTCCCGCTCAGCACAGGGGCACCCACTTCCTCAGGTGAATCGCTTCTGCGCCACACGTATGTGTGAAGCACGGTTCGGCCGGTCCCACGTCTGTGCGTGCGAAAACTAGCTTCGTCGCCGGAGGTGACCGAACGATGACGGCCTGTGCGATCGAACCCCCCTCCACCGGTGAGCACGACGGTGTGCCGGGGACGGGGTGCGCCATCACGACGGACGGCGCGTACGCCGCCCGCCTCACGCTGGACGGCGACTGCTGGTTCCCGGAGCGCTGGACACTGGACGGCCCGGAGCCGTACGCCGTGCCGCTGCCCGGCAATCAGCCGGAAGAGCCCGGCACCCGCGTGCAGCCGATGGCGGACGGGCGGGTGCTGATCCACCGGCTGGTGGAGCACCGGCACACCTTCTCGCTGCTGTACCCGACCGGCCCCGGCACCGGCGAGCTGCCGCTGGGCGCGGTGGAGTGCCCGGAACCGGGCACCCGGCTCACGCTGCTGCCGCCGGCGCCGGGCGGAGCGCACGCGTACGCCCTCGCCGTCGGCCCGAGCGCCACGGCGGTGTGGCTGGTGGCGGGCGGCGCCTTCGGCCCCGAACGGCTGGCGGAGGTCCCGGGACGCTGCTCGGGCGGGGTCTGGCTGGACCGCACCGGGCGGATGCTCGCGCTGGACCGGGAACTCGGCGGGCGCACCAAGACGGTCGTGGTCGACCTGGAGCGCGGCGGCGAGATCTCGCCCCTGCTGCAGATCGCGGCGGACAGCGACGACCGGCTGCTGCTCGCCGACCCGGACAGCGGGCTGCTGCTGATCTCCTCGGACGCGCCCTCCCCGGGGCAGGAACGATTGGGCTGGGGGGTCATGGGCAGCACGCTGCCGGTGCGCTTCCCGGAGTGTCTGCGCGTCCCGGACTGCCCGGTGACGCCGTTCGCGATCCAGCCGGAGCAGGTGCTGATGCCGGAGAACTGTGCGGTGGCGCTGCGTATCGACGGGCCGTTCGGCAGCTGGGTCGGCATCTGGCGGCCCGCCGAGCGGCAGGTGAGCCATCTTCCGGCACCCGAGGGATGGTTGCACGGGTCCGGGTTGTGGACGCGGGACGGGGTGCTGCGGCTGCCCTACGCCACGGGGGAGGTCCCGTGCGGCGTGGCGGAGCTGACGGTGCCCTGGGGGGAGACGGGGAGCGCGGGGACCGCGTGCGGTTCTGCCGTCGCGACCCCGCGGGAAACGGGGGGACCGGGGGAGGCGGGTCTGGAGGATCCGGTCCGTGACGGCACGGCTGCCGGGGTGCCCGAGGCGTCCCGGGAGGCGGCGGAACCGGATCCTCCGGAGCCTGTGACGACCCGTCCCGTACCGCTGCAACAGGCCCCGCTCGGCCGACTTGTAACGAAGTAGCACCGGTCGGCGTGGCCGCCTGGATTCGGCCCGTGGTCTGCCGGTTAGACTCGCCCGGCTGTAAGAGATCTTGTTTACGGGGTGAATTCTTCCGATGAGCGACACCAGCACGACTCAGCCGCTGTCTGCCGGCTCTCAGGAGGCAGCCGGCCACGGCCGGCACCGGGGCCCGGTCGCGGCCCAGGACGGTGAGACGGCTCCGCGCGGGCGTCACCGCAAGCCGAATGAGGAGACCGCAGAGGCGGCTGCCTGACCGTAGTGGGAAGAGGGGGTGCCCGTCGGACGACGGGCACCCCCTCTTTCTCTTTCTCTTTCTGCCTCCCGTCAGCCGCGCTTGAGGCCCAGCACCTCCGCGGCCGCGAACGTCTCCCCCGGCGCCCGGTCCGCATAGTGCGGGGTGAGCAGCGCGTCGAGTTCGTCGTACGTGAACGTCTCCTGCTTGCTGTCGAACTTGGCCTGCACCCGCGGCCGTTCCACGACGGCGACCATGCCGCCGTGGACGACGAGGAGCTGGCCGTTGACCCGGGCGGCGGCGGGCGAGGCCAGATAGCCGACGAGCGGGGCGACATGCTCGGGAGCGAGCGGATCGAGGCCGTCCTCGGGCCGGGCCAGGCCCGCGAAGACGTCCTCCGTCATCCGGGTCCGGGCGCGCGGGCAGATGGCATTGGCCGTGACGCCGTACTTGGCGAGGGCGAGGGCGGTGGAGGTGGTCAGGCCGACGATTCCGCCTTTCGCCGCCGCGTAGTTGGGCTGTCCCGCGGATCCGGCCAGGAACGCCTCCGAGGAGGTGTTCACGATCCTCCCGTACACCGACCCTCCGGCCGCCTTGGCGCGGTCCCGCCAGTGCGCGGCGGCGAAGCGGGTGGTGTTGAAGTGTCCCTTGAGGTGGACGCGGATCACCGAGTCCCACTCGTCCTCGGTCATGGAGAAGACCATGCGGTCGCGCAGGATGCCCGCGTTGTTCACGAGGATGTCCAGCCTGCCGAACTCGGTGATCGCCAGGTCGAGGAGTTCTCCGGCCTGTTGGAGGTCGGAGACGTCTCCGGTGTGCGCGACCGCCCGGCCGCCCCGCTCGCGTATCTCGGCGGCGACCTCCTCGGCGGGCCCGGCCGACGCCGCGCCTGAGCCGTCTCGGCCCGGCTGTCCGTAGTCGTTGACGACGACGGCCGCGCCGAGCCCGGCGAGTTCGAGGGCCTCGGCACGGCCGAGGCCCCGCCCGGCGCCGGTGACGACGGCGGACAGTCCCTCAAGTGGCAGTGGCATGCGGGTCAGTCCTCAGATCTCGATGCACGTACGCAGGGCCGTCCCGGTACGCATCTGGTCCAGTGCCTCGTTGATCCCGGCCAGCGGCACCCGGTGGGTGATCAGGCCGGCGAGGTCGACGCGGCCCGCCCGCCACAGGGCGATCGTGCGCTCGTAGGAGCGCAGTACGTCACCGCCGCCGTACATGGAGGGCAGGATCCGCTTCTCGTCGAAGAACAGCTCGAACATGTTGAGCTGCAGGAAGTCGTCCATGGCGCCCGCGCCGACCACGACGAGGGTGCCGCCGCGCCGGGTGTTCTCGTACGCGGTGCGGGCGGTGGCGGACCTGCCGACGACCTCGAAGACGTAGTCGAAGCCCTCGCCGCCGGTGACCTGCTGCTTGGCGTCGGCCAGCTCGTCCGGCGAGATCGCCCTGGTGGCGCCGAACCGGAGCGCGGACTCGCGCCGGGAGGCGACCGGGTCCACGGCGACTATCTCGGCGGCGCCGTTCAGCCGCGCCCCCTGCACGGCGGAGATGCCGACGCCCCCGCAGCCGATGACGGCGACCGACGAACCGGCCTCCACGTCGGCGGTGTTGAGGGCGGCGCCGAGTCCGGTCGTCACGCCGCAGCCGATGAGGGCGGCGATGTCGTAGGGCACGTCGTCCGGGATCGGCACGGCGCAGCCGGCGTCCACGACGACCTCCTCGGCGAAGGTGCCGGTGCCCGCGAAGCCGAAGACGTCACCGCCGGGGCGCCTGAAGTTGGGGGTGCCCGCGTTCATGAACCCGGCCAGGCACAGCTCGGTCTGGCCGCGTTTGCAGGCGGGACAGGCTCCGCAGGCGGGCAGCCAGCAGATGACGACGCGGTCGCCGGGCTTCAGGTGCTTGACGTTCTCGCCGACCTCGAGGATCTCGCCCGCGCCCTCGTGGCCGGGTACGAACGGGGCCGGCTGGGGCAGCACCCCGTTCATGGCGGACAGGTCCGAGTGGCACAGTCCGGTGGCCCGCACCCGGACCCGCACCCTGCCGGGCCCGAACCCCACCGCCTCGACGTCGTCGAGGACCTCCAGCTTTTCCTGGCCGATCTCGTGCAGTACGGCTGCGCGCATGGTGCGGCTCCCCTCAGGCGGTGGGCTGGCTCAGGAGTGTTCGACGATGGTGTCGGCGAGGACGGGTGCGTCGTCCCGCTCGACGGCGTTCACGGCCACCCGCACGGCCTTGGCCTGCCGCCACATACGGATCCGCAGGGTCTCCCCCGGGTACACGACGCCCGCGAACCGGGTGGTGTACGACCGCACCCGGCTCACGTCCCCGCCGAGCAGCGTGTCGACGACCGCCTTGAGTGTCATGCCGTACGTGCACAGTCCGTGCAGGATGGGCCGTTCGAACCCGGCGACCTTGGCGAACTCGGGGTCGGCGTGCAGCGGGTTCCAGTCGCCGGAGAGACGGTAGAGGAGGGCCTGGTCCTCGCGGATCCGCCGTTCGACGGTCCGGTCGGGCTCGCCGGCCGGCGGTTCGAGGCGCGTCGCGGGGCCGCGGTCGCCGCCCCAGCCGCCTTCTCCACGTACGAAGATCTGGGCGTCGTTGGTCCACAGCGGGCCGTCGGCGTCGGCGACCTCGGTGCGCATCACGAGGACGGCAGCCTTGGCCTTGTCGTACACGGCAGCGATGCGGGAGGTGGCGGTGGCGGTGCCCTGCGCCGGGATGGGGCGGTGGACGGTCAGCGACTGGCCGCCGTGCAGGACGCGGGCCAGGTCGACCTCGACGCCCGGCATGGCCAGCCCGCTGATCACCCCGGGCGAGCCGGCGCCGGCGACGGTGGCGAAGCTCGGCAGGACGTGCAGCCGGGACTCCAGGGTGTAGCGCAGCTCGTCGGGGTCGGTGGCGGGGATGCCGGCGCCGATGCCGAGGTGGTAGAGCTGGACGTCCTTCGGAGTCCAGGTGATCTCGCCGGAACGGGGTTCCGCGGCGAGGGCCTTGGCTGCGTCGATGGGCATGGGGCTCCTGACGTGGCGTCGAGAAGACCTCGGCACGACCGTCCGCACCGTCGGCCGCACCGAGGTCGCTACGAGCCGATCTAGAACGCGTTCCAGTCCGGCGCCCCCTGTATAGCCCAGCACCCCGGAGTTGTGAAGTCTCCTGACACTGCGTCAGGTCGCGGTCCGTGACATTTGTACTGCCCGAGTCCGTACATGCGCATCTGCCGACGACAGGGCCCGGATTCCTACCGTCGTAGGCATGACACAGACGCAGAGCGCCGTGTCCTTCACGGGGGCGGTCAGGACATTCGGTGCCGTGCGCGCCGTGGACGGCATCGATCTGGACATCGCGAGCGGCGAGACCGTGGCCCTGCTGGGCCGCAACGGCGCCGGCAAGTCGACCGCGATCGGGCTGCTGCTCGGCCTGCTCGCACCCGACACCGGGTCGGTGGAACTGTTCGGTGCCGAGCCGGAGCGGGCGGTGCGGGCCGGCCGGGTGGGCGCGATGCTGCAGGACGCCCGCCCGGTGCCCCGGGTCACCGTGGGCGAGCTGGTCGGCTTCGTCGTCTCCCTCTACCCATCGCCGATGCCGGTGGCGCGGGCCCTGGAGCTGGCCGGGATCGCGGACCTGGCCGGGCGGCGGGTGGACCGGCTGTCCGGCGGGCAGATCCAGCGGGTGCGGTTCGCCGTGGCGCTCGCCGGGGACCCCGCGCTGCTGGTGCTGGACGAGCCGACGGCGGCGCTGGACGTGGCGGCCCGGCACGCCTTCTGGGACTCCATGCGGACCTATGCCCGCCGTGGCCACACCGTGCTGTTCTCCACGCACTACCTGGAGGAGGCGGACGCGTACGCCGACCGGATCGTGGTCGTCGACCAGGGGCGGATCGTCGCCGACGGCACCGGTGAGGAGCTGCGCCGTGCGGCGGGCGGCAACCTCGTGACCGTCGATCCGGCCGGCCGCGACCCGCAGGGACTCGCCCTGCTGCCCGGTGTGCGGTCGGTGGAGGTGCGCGGGGGCCGGGCACGGCTGCGCACCGACGACTCCGACGCGACGGTGGTCGCCCTCGCCGAACTGGGCGCGATCCGGGACCTGGAGGTGGCCCGGGCCTCGCTGGACGACGCGTTCCTCGCCCTCACCTCGGGCGACGCCCGCACCCCGCGCGACCGGGAGGCGGTGTGATGCTCGCCTACATACGCCTGGAGGTCCGCCGGACCCTGCGCGACACGGGCTTCGTGATCGGCGGCGTCGCGATGCCGGTGATGATGTATCTGCTGTTCACCAACCTCGGCGAGAACGACGGGGCCTGGAAGACGGCCTCGATGGTCGGCATGGCCGCCTACGGCGCGGTCGGCTCGGCGCTGAACACGGGCGGCGCGGTGGCCGAGGACCGGGCGACCGGCTGGCTGCGGCAGCTGCGGGTGACACCGATGACCCCGCGCGAGGTGGTGACGGGCCGGGCCCTGACGGGAGCGGTGACCGTGCTGCCGGCGATCGTCGCGGTGCTCGCGGCGGGCGGGCTGGTCAACGGGGTCCGGCTGGCGGCCTGGCAGTGGGCCGCGATCACGCTGCTGCTGTGGCTCGGCTCGCTCCCCTTCACCCTGCTCGGCCTCGGCAACGGCTACCGGCTGACCGGGCCCTCCACCGGGGTGGTCAACATGGTGTGCAACCTGGGTCTGGCGGTGCTGGGCGGCCTGTGGTTCCCGGTCGCTCTCTTCCCGCACTGGCTGCGCGCCGTGTCCGACTGGACTCCGACCCTCCGGTTCGCCCAGCTCGGCACCTCGGTCGCGCAGGGGCACCGGCCCGCCCTCGGTGCCATCATCGTGCTGGCCTTCTGGCTCCTGGTGTTCGGTTCGTACGCTGTGCTGTCGTACCGCCGCCGGGCGGGAACCATCTGATCGGGGGACGAAGAGATGTCGTGGTGGGCGGGCGCACGATGCCGCATCAAGGACGAGCGGGCGGCACGGGCCCGATGGCAGGCGGACATGGACCGCTTCAAGGCCGAGCGCAGGGCCGCCCGGAAGAACGGGGGTGCCCCGGCCGGCGACCACCCCGGCCCGCCGCCCACCGGCTTCGCCCTGCTGCCATGGCTGCTGATGGGCCTCGGGTCCTTCTCCAACCTGCTCCAGGGCGAGACCCCGAACCCGTGGATCGGCGGCCTGGGCCTGCTCGCCTTCAACTCGCTGTACATCTACGTCACCTTCCGCTCCTTCGACCGGGCCAGGCGCGAGGCGGTTTCCACCCGGGTCGCGCTGGGGCTGATGGTCCTGCTCACCACGGGCCTCGGTGTCGGGTACGGCGGCAGCTGGCTGATGTTTTTCCCGCTGCTGGGCCTCGCGACCGGCGCCACCCTGCGCGGCCCCTGGCTGGGCCGTACCGGCGTGCTGCTCGCGGTGTACGCGGGGGCGGTCTCCGGCGTCCGCGACGGCTGGGGGGATGCGTCGAACATCGGCTACGCGACCTTCCTGTCGAGCATGGTGACCGCCGCGATCCTCGGCCTGTCCGAGGCCGTGCGGGAGCTGCGCGCCGCCCGGGAGGAGCTGGCCCGGCGGGCGGTGGAGAAGGAGCGGCTGCGCTTCTCCCGCGATCTGCACGACCTGCTCGGCCACACCCTGTCGGTGATCGTGGTGAAGTCGGAGGCCGCCCGGCGGCTGGCCCCGCGCGACATGGACGCGGCGCTGACGCAGATCGGTGACATCGAGTCGGTGGGCCGGCAGGCGCTCACCGAGATCCGCGAGGCGGTGACCGGCTACCGCGAGGGCAGCCTGGCCACCGAGCTGACCCGGGCCCGCTCGGCGCTGTCCGCGACGAGCGTGGAACCGGTGGTACGGCAGTCCGGGACACCGCTGGCCCCGCAGAGCGAGGCGCTGCTCGGCTGGGTGGTGCGCGAGGCGGTCACCAACGTCGTCCGGCACAGCGACGCCACCCGCTGCGAGATCATCGTCGAGAGCAGCGGCGAGCGGGCTAGCCTCACCGTCACGGACAACGGCAGCGGCAAGGCCGTGACCCGCCCCGCGGAGGGCATCGGCGGCACCGGCCTGAAGGGTCTGACCGAGCGCCTCGCGGCGGCGGGCGGCTCCCTCAGGGCCGGCCCGTCGCCGCGCGGCGGCTTCACGGTCACCGCCGAACTCCCGGTGGACCCGGCGGAACTGGCCGCGGCGGGAGTGGCTACGGCGCCCAGGGCGAGCTGACCGCCCAGCTCACGTCGTCGCTCCACGAGGTGCTGCTGTCCCAGGCGTTGGAGCCGCCGTTGCTCGCTATGCAGAGGTTCCGGTCGTAGTGGCGCAGGTATCTCGTCGGGTAGTTGTACGAGGCGAACGAGGTGCCGGTGCCGCTCTTGCCGGTCCGCGGGCAGAAGGTGGCGTCGGCCCGGAACTGGCTGGTTCCGTCCATGGGCTGCCGGTGGAGCCGGAAGTCGAAGTGGCGCAGGAAGTCACCGGGATAGTTCCGCGACTCGAAGGAGACACAGGAGCTGTCGGCGAGCCCCCGGCGCACGATCCAGGTCGCGTCGTTCTTGTCGAGCGACGAACTCCCCGACGTCACCGAGGAGATGGCGGCCACGTCGTTCTGGTGGCGGACGTACTCGGTGGTGCAGCAGGACGTCGTCGCGCGCAGCGAGATCTCCGAGCCGGCGCCGAGCGTGCCGGTGCTGCCCGTCGGGCCGCCGTAGCCGACGGAGACGATGTCGGCCTGGATGGCGTCGTCGGCGGCGTCCGTCGGAATGCCGGAGGTCATCACGCCCTCGAAGAAGGACCCGATGGAGCCGTTGCTGTTGTCGCCGCCGGTGCCGAGGACGATCGCGCCCTCCTGGTGCATCGGCGCGTACCCGCCGGCGGTCGGCTCACCGCCCGAATACGTCGTCGTCAGCCGGCCGGATTGCGCATTGCCGTATTTCAGCGCGAAATGGTTCTGTCCGTTGTTCTTCAGCAGCGCGGTCACGAACGGCAGCGGTCCGGTGCCGATGCCGGACGTGTTCCTGCTGTACCCGGCGTCGGACTGGAACAGCCCGTTCTCCAGGTCTGCCTGCACCCAGGGCCCCTGCCCGTAGCAGGGCGAGAACCAGCACTCGGTGCCGAAGTTGATGGCGTCCATGTGACCGTTGCCGGTGTCCGTGTTGTTCGTCTCGGCGTTGCCGTAGTCGAAGCAGCAGCGGTTGTTGACGTGGGTGCCGGAGGTCACCATGTACATCCCCTCGGGCTGCCCGTCGACGGCCACGCCCGAGGTGGAGTTGTCCCGGTAGCCCATGCCTGCGGAGATTTCCAGACCGTAGACCTGGTGCCCGCCGACGGTCACCGGCAGGGCGTCCGCGGGCGCCCCGACGTCGGCCGCACCGGCCCCGCCCGCGCCCTCGACGGTGAGGTCGTTGTGGCGCGAGGACTGGTCGTAGATCTCGGTGATGATGCAGGTCGTGCCGGAGCAGAAGGAGTCCTGGGCGGCCGCGTCGGCGTACCCGCCGCTCGCCGACAGGCCGATGTTCGCGGTGGCGCCGTCGGAGGCCCGCTTCACCTGGTAGAGCGAGCCGCTGTACGACGAGTACAGCGCCCGGACCAGGCTGTGCGCGGCGACGCAGGGCGTGCCCGCGGCCGCGTAGACGTCGCAGGGCAGCGAACTCGCCGCGGCGGCCTGCGGGGCACCGACGCCGAGCAGCAGGGCGGCGACGGTGGCGAGCGTCGCGAGCAGGGAGAGGACGGCGCTTGAGATCCGTCGGGGACGGGCGCGCGCGGGGTCTGGGTACACGGTGCACCTCTTCGGTTCCTCGTGGGGCGGTGGGGGCGTCGAACGGGTTGGTCGATATACCGGACACCGTTCGATCGAAATACCGAACCAATTCGACATCGAAATGCCGAACAATTACCGGAAATGCAGAGGCGATTGTTTGCTTTCCATCGGAAGCCGTCAACCCCCGCGGCCCCGAACCATGACGTGTCTTTGATTTGCCGCCCTTGGCTACCCTTGGGTCGTGAAGAACATCCGAGTCCTGCTCGCCGAGGACCAGGGCATGATGCGCGGCGCCCTCGCCCTGTTGCTCGGCATGGAGGACGACATCGAGGTGGTCGCCCAGGTCTCCGCCGGCGACGCGATCGTGGACACCGCGCTCCTGCACCGGCCGGACGTGGCCCTGCTGGACATCGAACTCCCGGGCATCAGCGGCCTGGACGCGGCGGCGGAGCTGCGCGACCAGGTGCCCGACTGCCGGGTGCTGATCCTGACCACCTTCGGCCGGCCCGGCTATCTGCGCCGGGCCATGGAGGCCGGGGCAGCCGGTTTCCTCGTCAAGGACGGGCCCGTGGAGGACCTGGCCCAGGCGATCCGGCGTGTGCTCACCGGGGAGACCGTGGTCGATCCGGCGCTGGCGGCGGCCGCGCTCAGCGCCGGTCCGAACCCGCTGACTCCGCGTGAGTGCGATGTGCTGAAGGCGTCGGCGGAGGGGGCGACGGTCGCCGACGTCGCCGCCAAGCTGCATCTGTCCGAGTCGACGGTCCGCAACTACCTGTCCGCCGCCATCGGCAAGACGGGGACCCGCAACCGGGCGGAGGCGGTACGGGAGGCCCGGCAGCAGGGGTGGCTGTGAGCGGGCCTCCTTCTCGCTCTCCGGGCTACTTCGTCACCTCGACCGTCCGGTAGGTGGTCCTCTCGGGTGCCACGCACACGAACCAGTTCGCCGTCGGATACCCCTCGGCCGGCACGATCGCCGGCTTCGGAAGGTTGTGTTCGTAGACGACCGGGCCGCTCTTCAGGACGGTCGTCGTGCCGTCCTTCCAGGTGCAGGTGACCTCCCGCGCGGTCTTGGCGACCTCCCCGACGACCAGCCGGTCCCCCTTGGGCTCGCTCGTGTCGTCCAGGGGATTGGTGGCGGACTGGAGGTCCTTGCCCGACAGTCGCTCCAGCTTCTTCCGCGAGTCGAACAGGAACTGCCGAGGAGGCTCGCTGCCGTACTTCCGGGTCACGAAGTACGAGATCCTGCCGACCAGCGCGGCGGGCTTGTCGTCCACCGGCTCGATGCCCAGCTCCGCCATGGCGTCGAACTGCCGGGCCGCCTCGTCCTCGTTCTGCGGCGCTCCCCACACCTGGACGGCGACGTGCCACTCCTTGCCCCGGTAGGTCCCCCTGGCCAGCTCGGTCCGCTGCGGCTCATAGACATGCCGCGCCTGAGGCGAGGCCGGCGGCTTCGCCACGTTCGTCTGCCGGTCGCCCTGCCCTGCGCCCGGCAGCCCCGTCACCGCCAGGGCGCCCGTCGACCCGGCCACCACCACCGCCGTCGCCGCCACCGCCCACCGCCGCGCCCTGCGTCGCCGGCCGCCGCGCAGGACCGCCTGCACCGGGGCGGTGCCGATCTCGACCTCGTCGGCGGCGTCCGCGAGGAGGAGGGCGATGTCCGTCCGGCTCATGTCGTGGTTCCTGTTCTGGTCCGCACTCATCACTTCAGCCCTCCCTGCGTCACCGTCTCGGCCAGTCCCGGTACGGCCCGGAGTTTCGCGATCCCCTTGGCCGTGTTGCTCTTGACCGTGCCGACCGAGCAGCCCATCGCCTCCGCCGTCTGGGTCTCCGTCAGGTCCTCCCAGTAGCGCAGCACCACCGCCTCCCGCTGCCGCGCGGGCAGGTGGGCGAGCGCCTTGAGCAGGGCACTGCGGTCGTCGGCCTGTGCGATGCGGTCGCCCGTGTCGGGCATCTCACGCACCAGGCCCGAGTCGTCCCGCGGAGCCAGGAACTCCTTCAGCCTTCGTCGGTGTCTGCGCGCGTGTGCGTTGATCATCACCCGCCGTACGTACGCCTCCGGATCGTCGGCCGAGCCGACCTTGCGCCAGGCCACATAGACCCGTTCGAGCGTCGACTGGACCAGGTCCTCCGCGGCGTGCTGCTCCCCCGTGAGGAGAAATGCCGTACGCATCAGCCGCGGCCAGCGGCCGATCACGAAGCTCTGGAACTCCTCGTCCCGAGCCTGCTTCCGATCCCCCATGGGCACCTCCTAGATGTCAGAAGGAGTCCACGGGGCGCCCGGATCGTTGCCTCACTTCGCGGAAACCGGAGAAATTCTTCTCGGCAGCCACACCAGCATCAGCACCGCCCCGCCGAGCAGCAGCGCGGTGCTCGCGCGGAAGGCGAGCGCGTAGCCGTCCGTCAGCGCCTCGGCGCCGCCGCCGCTGCCCGTTCCGGCCGCGGCGATGGCCGACATGACGGCGAGCCCGAGCGAACCGCCCATCGTGCGCGAGGTGTTGACCAGCCCCGACACCAGTCCGGCATCCCCCGGCGCCGCGCCCGACGTGGCCAGCGAGGCCAGCGGGGTCGCGGCCAGGCCCGCGCCGAGCATCATCAGGATTCCCGGGACCATGATCCCGGTGAGGTAGCCCTCGTGCGGGCCCATCGTCGACTGCCAGCCGAAGCCCACCGCGGCCACCAGCGTGCCCAGGCCCGCCACCGTGCGCGCACCGGCCGACCGCATCAGGCGGGGCGCCAGCTTGGAGCCCAGCACCACCGCCAGCGAGCTGGGCACCAGGGCGAGACCGGCCTCCAGCGGCGAGTAGCCGAGCACGTTCTGGGAGTACAGCGTCATGAAGTACCACATGCAGAACATCGCCGAGCCGGAGACGAACATCGCCGTGTTCGCCGACGCCACCGAACGCAGCCGCAGCAGCCCGAGCGGCATCAGCGGAGCCGTCGTACGGGCCTCGACCAGCAGGAACAGGCCGATGAGGGCCAGTCCGGCGAGCAGCGGGATCAGGGTGGCCGCCGCCGTCCATCCCTCCGCCTCGGTCTGCACGATGCCGTAGGCCAGGGTCGCGAGGCCGGCCGTCACGAGCAGTGCGCCCGGCAGGTCCAGGCGCCGCCGGTCCCCGGCGCGGCTCTCCGTCAGCCACAGCACGGAACCGGCGAGCACCACCGCACCCACCGGCACGTTGATCAGCAGCACCCACCGCCAGGACAGCACGTCCACCAGCACCCCGCCGACCACTCCGCCCGCGGCCCCGCCGCCGGCGCCGACCGCGGTCCAGGTCGAGATCGCCCGGGCCCGGGCCGGTCCCTCGGGCACCGCGGCCGTCACCAGTGTCAGCGTCGCGGGCGCCAGCACCGCCGCGCCCAGTCCCTGCACGGCGCGCGCCAGCAGCAGCTGCCAGCCCTCCTGGGCCAGGCCGCCGCCCAGCGAGGCCAGCGTGAAGAGGCCGAGCCCGACGAGGAACATCCGCTTGCGGCCGTACAGGTCACCGGCCCGCCCGCCGAGCAGCATGAAGCCGGCGAAGGCGATGGCGTACGCGTTCACCACCCACTGCAGCCCGGAGTCGCTGAGCCCGAGATCCGTGCGCATCGACGGCAGCGCGACGTTGACCACGGACACGTCGAGCACGACCAGGAACTGGCCGGCGCAGGCCAGCGCGACCACGAGCCAGGCCGGGTGCGCGGTGCGGCGGGATATAGGGGAGACGTCGGTGGCTTCGAGCATGGGTGTCATGCTCTCAACCCGGTTACGGTCCTTGCATCGGTATTTCGGACCATGGACCCCTGGGTCGTACGACCTACACCGCTCGCAGCAGTGTCACCACCGCCGCCCCGCCCAGCCCGATGTTGTGCGCGAGACCCACCCGGGCCCCGGGCACCTGCCGCTCCCCCGCCGCGCCGCGCAGCTGCCAGGCCAGCTCGGCGGTCTGGGCGAGACCGGTCGCGCCCAGCGGGTGGCCCTTGGAGATCAGCCCGCCCGAGGGGTTCACCACCCACCGGCCCCCGTAGGTCGTCGCGCCCGACTCCACGAGCTTGC
This sequence comes from Streptomyces sp. NPDC101151, assembly GCF_044768335.1. Classification (NCBI taxonomy): domain Bacteria; kingdom Bacillati; phylum Actinomycetota; class Actinomycetes; order Kitasatosporales; family Streptomycetaceae; genus Streptomyces; species Streptomyces sp. NPDC101151. Next base: position 152,161 of record NZ_JBIWPP010000012.1, read on the forward strand.
CGGACTCGCCCACCGGGCACATGCCGAGCGCCTCGTACGTCAGCAGTTCGTTGACGGAGAAGCAGTCGTGCAGCTCCACGACGTCCACGTCCTCGATGCCGAGCCCGGCACGCTCGTACACCTGCCGCGCCGCCTCGCGGGACATCGGCTGTCCGACGACGTCGATGCACGAGCCGGAGGCGAAGGACTCCTCGGTGTCCGTGGTCATGGCCTGCGCGACGATCTCGACCAGGCCGGTCAGGGACCGCTGTTCGGCGAACCGCTCCGACACCACCACGGCCGCCGCCGCGCCGTCCGAGGTGGGCGAGCACTGCAGTTTGGTCAGCGGTCGGTGGACCATGCGCGCGGCGAGGATGTCGTCCACCTCGTACACGTCCCGGAACTGGGCGTAGGGGTTGTGCGCCGAGTGGCGGTGGTTCTTGGCGGCGACCGCGGCGAGCTGGGCCTCGGTGGTGCCGTACCGCTCCATGTGCTCGCGCGCCGCGTCACCGAAGATCTGCGCGGTCGGCGGGCTCATCTCGAAGCCGTGCCGGGCGGCCATGACACCGTAGTGCCGGGCGACCGGAGACGTGGAGAAGTCCCCTCCGTCGGCGCCTCCCCCGAGCGCGCCCCTCTTCATCTTCTCGAAGCCGAGCGCCAGCACGCAGTCGCAGACGCCGCCCTCGACCAGCTGCCGGGCCAGCATGAGCGCGCTGGCGCCGGTCGCGCAGTTGTTGTTGACGTTGTAGACGGGGATCCCGGTGAGGCCGAGCTCGTAGGCGGCGCGCTGGCCGGCGGTCGAGGGCTGGAAGCAGTAGCCGACGGGAACCTGTTCTACATCGGCGTACGGGATGCCGGCGTCCGCGAGCGCCGCTCCCCCCGCCTCCCGCACCATGTCCCAGTACTGCCATTCACGGGTCTCGGGCTTCTCGAAGCGCGTCATTCCGACCCCGGCGACATAGGCCTTCATGGCGGGCCAGACTAGAACGTGTTCCACCAACAGACCAGACCCTGACGACAGTTCAGAAACCCATGAGTTGGTCAAGGATTCATTAGGGTCCCGAAGCAACGGAATAGTTGCCTGTGCATACGAGGTTTACCGGGCACTTATGTCACGCGGGAGGCCTTACTCAATGACGCACACGACGACCGACCAGCCCACCCGGAGGGCCGGCGGGGCCGTGGTCCCGGTGCTCGCCTTCGCGGGCATCGTGGTCGCGGTGATGCAGACGCTGCTCGTGCCGGTCATCAAGGACCTGCCGCAGCTGCTGGGCACCGCCCCGAGCAACGCCACCTGGGTCCTCACCTCGACCCTCCTGTCCGGCGCCGTGGCCACCCCGATCATGGGCCGGCTCGGCGACCTCTACGGCAAGCGGCGCATGCTGATCCTCAGCCTCGCCGTGATGGTGGTCGGCGCCCTGGTCAGCGCGCTCACCAGCCAGCTGCTCACGATGATCGCGGGCCGTGCCCTGCAGGGCTTCGCCATGGGTGCGATCCCGCTGGGCATCGGCCTGATGCGGGACATGCTGCCGCGCGAGAAGCTCGGCTCGGCCATGGCCCTGATGAGCTCCTCCATCGGCGTCGGCGGCGGCCTCGCGCTGCCCGCAGCGGCCCTGGTCGCGCAGCACGCCGACTGGCACGCCCTCTTCTACGGTGCCGCCGGCCTCGGCGTCCTCTCCATCGTGCTCACCCTCCTCGTCGTCCCCGAGTCCCGGATGCGCGCCGAGGGCTCCTTCGACCTGCTGGGCGCGATAGGCCTGTCCACCGGCCTCGTACTGCTCCTGCTCCCCATCACCAAGGGCAGCGACTGGGGCTGGTCCTCCGGCACCACGCTCGGCCTGTTCGGCGCGTCCGCCGCAGTGCTCCTGCTGTGGGGCCTGTACGAGCTGCGCATCCAGGCGCCCCTGGTCGACCTGCGCACCACCGCCCGCCGCGAGGTGCTGCTCACCAACCTCGCCTCGATCATGGTCGGCGTCAGCTTCTACGTCGTCTCGCTGGTCCTGCCCCAGCTGCTCCAGCTGCCCGCCGCGACCGGCTACGGCCTCGGGCAGTCCATGGTCGTCGCGGGTCTGTGCGTGGCCCCGCTGGGCCTGACGATGATGTTCACGGCGCCGGTCTACGCCCGCCTGTCCGCCCGCTACGGCCCCAAGACCACCCTCATCATCGGCCTGATGATCATCGCCCTCGGCTACGGCGGCGGCCTCGGCCTGATGAACGCCGCCTGGCAGACGATCGTCACCTCCGTGGTGCTCGGCGCCGGCATCGGCCTCGCCTACTCCTCCCTGCCCGCGCTGATCGTCGGCGCCGTCCCGGCCTCGGAGACCGGCGCGGCCAACGGCCTCAACACCCTGATGCGGTCCATCGGCACGTCCGTCTCCAGCGCCGTCATCGGCATGGTGCTGGCCAACACGGCGAACAACGTGGGCGGCATCGCGATCCCGACCATGCACGGCTTCCGCGTCTCCTTCCTGATCGCCACGGCCGCCGTCGCGGTCGGCCTGCTGCTCGCGGTGTTCCTGCCGAGTGCCGGCCGCCCGGCTCAGCAGCACACTCGGCTGCGGGCGAGCAGCGAGGAGGACGCCGCGCTGGAGCGGGCCGAGGAGGCACTGCGGGGCTTCCGGGGCCGGGTGCTGGACGCCGCCGGCACACCGGTGGCCAGGGCCAAGGTCACCCTGATCGACCGGCGGGGACGGCAGGCGGGCGCGACCGTCTCCGCCGAGGACGGCAGCTACGCGGTCGGCGTTCCGGCCGAGGGTGCCTATGTGCTGGCCGCACGGGCCGCCGGACACGGTCCACTGGCCTCTTCCGCCACGCATTCCGGGGAAGAGCGCGCCGTCGATCTGGATCTTTCGTTGCCCGCGGAGACTGTCAGCGCGTAGCGCTCTGCCGGGACTGCCCTCGGACGTCTCCGGACGATGTGCGCCGTGGCCGTTCGCACAGTCCCCCGCGCCCCCTCCGGGGCGCTACCAGCACCCCCTGTCGCCGGCCGACGGGGGGTGCGGCAGCATGGGCGCCCGGACAGCCGTACGACCGAGAGGACCCCCATGCCCGCGGCACCCAAGCCCGAGATCCTGGCCGCCTTCGAGGCCGCGAAGGGGTTCATGCCCGCGGACGAGGGGCTGGCGCTGTACGCGGCCGCGGTGGAGGCCGGGCGGCTCGGCCTGCCGCTGCTGGAGGTCGGCACCTACTGCGGGCGGTCCACCGTGCTGCTCGCCGACGCGGCCCGCGAGACCGGTGTCACCGCGCTCACCGTCGACCACCACCGGGGCAGCGAGGAGCAGCAGCCCGGCTGGGACTATCACGACCCGGAGACCGTCGACCCGGAGATCGGCCTGATGGACACGCTGCCGGCCTTCCGCCGCACCCTGTACCGGGCCGGTCTGGAGGAGCACGTGGTGGCGCTCGTCGGCCGCTCGCCGCAGATCGCGAAGTTCTGGAACACCCCGCTCGGACTGGTCTTCGTCGACGGCGGCCACACCGACGAGCACGCCACCGCCGACTACGAGGGGTGGGCGCCGCACGTCGCCGAGGGCGGCCTGCTCGTGATCCACGACGTCTTCCCGCATCCCGAGGACGAGTTCACCGGCCAGGCGCCGTACCGCGTCTGGCTGCGCGCGCTGGAGTCGGGCGCGTTCACGGAGATCTCCGTGGCCGGATCGTTGCGCGTACTGCGACGGACCGGCACGGGGATCTGACCCGGGCTCACCCGGGCTCACCCGGGGAGGGGTGGGCGGTGGAGTTCCTGACCGGACCGGCCCTCACCGGCTTCGGGGCGCCGCTCGCCGGCATCATCGGCAACGCGCTCCGGGACACAAGGGGCCGGGCCGTGGGCATCGGGATGTGCCTGACCGTCCCGGCGGTCGCCGGGTGGCTGATGGCCGGCAGTCTCCGAGGCGTTCCGGCCGCTCCCCGAAGGGGGCGCCGCCGCCGTCCCGCGACCCGGCCACCCATTGAGCCCTCTCGGCCATGTGAAGGACCTGGACGGCCGCTAGGGTGGCAGACGTGTCGTACGTAGGCCCGGACTTCGATCCCCCACAGCCCCGCCGACCCCGGCGCGGGCCGCTGACCGTCGCGCTCGCCGCACTCGTGCCCGGCGCCCTGCTGGGCTGGCTGGTGTACGAGGCGGTGGGCGGATCCGGCGGCCCGGGCGGCGGCTCGGCCAAGGCGGGCGCGCGGACCTCCGCGGCCTCGCCGAGCACTGCCGAACCCTGGTCGGCGCCGGGCACCGCCGACGCCAAGGAGCCGAGCCCGAGCCCCACGCCCTCCGCCCCCGCCGCCTCCGGCCCCCTCAAGGGCAAGGTCGTCGTCATCGACCCGGGCCACAACCCCGGCAACTTCGAGCACACGACCGAGATCAACCGCCCGGTGGACATCGGCACGAACAAGAAGGAGTGCGACACCACCGGCACGTCCACCAACGCGGGCTACACGGAAGCCCGGTTCACGCTGGACGTGGCGCACCGGCTGCGCACGCTCCTGGAGGAGCAGGGCGCCACGGTGAAGTTGACGCGCGACGGTGACTCCCCGCCCTGGGGCCCGTGCGTCGACGAGCGGGCCCGGATCGGCAACACGGCACACGCGGACGCCGCCATCTCCATCCACGCCGACGGCTCCGCGGAGGGCAACCGCGGCTTCCACGTCATCCTCCCGGCGTCCGTGCACGCCGGCGCCGCCGACACCCGCCCCATCGTCGCCCCCTCGCGTGACCTCGGCGAGCGCATCGCGGGCAAGTTCCTCCGGGCCACCGGCGAGCCCCCCTCCAACTACGTGGGCGACGGTACCGGTCTCGTCACACGTGAGGACCTGGGCGGTCTCAATCTGTCAACGGTTCCCAAGGTCTTCATCGAGTGCGGCAACATGCGCGATAGCAAGGACGCGGCGCTGCTGACCAGCGGCGCATGGCGGCAGAAGGCGGCGCAAGGGATCTCTGAGGGAATCGTGAGTTTCCTGCACGGGTAGCGCTCGGCGGGCCCATCCGGGCGGACAGTGTGATCGTGCGGACGATAGTCTCATCCCTACGATGAGGGGCCACCCCTGCGCTTAACACCGGGGCCTGAAGGCACCATGGTGACAGCGACGCCTCTACCGACGACGAGACGACCTGCGAAGGACCTGAAGTGAATATCCGCTCCCTCACTAGAGGCGACGGCGTGGTGATCGGAGCAGCGGTGTTGCTGTTCATCGCGTCGTTCCTCGACAACTACTCGTACGACGGACTGTCCGACAGCGTCGACCTGCCGAATCTCTGGGAGAACGGACCGGTCCTGCTCAGCGTCGTCCTGGCGGGCCTCATCGCCGCCGCGCTGATCGTCGTGGCGCGCGGCCTGCCGCAGCCGCCCAAGGTGGCGGGTCTTGAACTCGGCGCCTTCGGTGTCGCGTTCGCGGTATTCGCCGCGTGGAGCACACTTGGCAACGTGATCGACCCCGTTGGCGGTCTGGACAACCTCGGCGGTGGGGACGACCGGGCGCCGAGCGCCGGCACGGGCCTGATCATCGCCCTCGTCGCCACCCTGCTGATGGCGGCCGCCGCCGTCGCCACCCCGCTGGTCCCGGCCCTGCAGGCCGCCCTGGTCCCGGCTCCCAAGCCGGCCGCCCCGCAGCCCTACGGCGCCCAGCCGCCCGGCGGTTACGGCTACCCGGGTGCCCAGCCGCAGCAGCCGCAGCCGCAGCCGTACGGTGCACAGCCGCAGCCGGGGCAGCCGTTCGGGCAGCCGGGTCCGCAGGCCCCCGCTCCGGCGCCGCAGCCGGCCGCCGCCGCTGCCGGGGACTTCTCGCCGTTCTGGTTCGCCGTGCCGGTGACGCGTCCGCTGTTCGCCGAGGACGGCTCGCCGACGCCGATCGCCGAACTGGCGCCGGGCACCTGGTACCTGGCGGTCGAGCAGCGCGGTGCCACCCTGGTGGCGCAGACCCAGGACGGTCGCCGTGGTGTGCTCCAGGACACCTCCGGGATCCAGCGCGGCTGAGCCGCACCCGTACCGTCGCGCACGGCCCCTCGCCCTTCCGGGCGGGGGGCCGTTGCCGTACAGTCGCCTCCCGCAAGTGAACTGACGGAGCGTCAGGAGGCAGCCATGCGGCTCGGTCTCGCACTCGGCTACTGGGGACGCGGCCCGGATGCCGGTCATGTGCCGCTGGCCCGCGAGGCCGAGCGGCTCGGCTACCACTCCGTGTGGACGGCCGAGTCCTGGGGCTCGGACGTCTTCACCCCGCTGACCTGGATCGCCGCACAGACCTCGACGATCAGGCTGGGTACGGCGGTTGCGCAGATGGCGGCCCGCTCCCCGACGACCACCGCGATGCACGCGCTCACCCTGGACCACCTCTCCGGCGGCCGGATGCTGCTCGGGCTCGGCCTGTCCGGGCCGCAGGTGGTGGAGGGCTGGTACGGCCGCCCGTTCCCGAAGTCGCCGCTGACCGCGACCAGGGAGTACGTGGACGTCGTACGGCAGGTGCTGCGGCGGGCGGCGCCGGTGGAGTCGGCCGGCCGCTTCCATCCGCTGCCGTACCGGGGGCCGGACGGCACCGGTCTGGGCAAGCCGCTGAAGCCGATCACCCACCCGCTGCGCCACGACCTCCCTGTCCTGCTCGGCGCGGAGGGCCCCAAGAACGTGGCCCAGACGGCCCGGATCGCCGACGGCTGGCTGCCGCTGTACTGGGCGCCGAGCCGGCCCGAGGTGTACGGGGACGCGGTGCGGGAGTTGCCCGAGGGGTTCCTGGTGGCGCCCATGGCCAGGGTGAAGGTGTGCGACGACGTGGCCGAGGGGCTTTGGCCGGTGAAGGCCATGCTCGGCTTCTACATCGGCGGGATGGGGCACGCGGCACGCAACTTCCACGCCGACCTCATGGCCCGGATGGGCTACGAGGAGGAGGCGCACCGGATCCAGCAACTGTTCCTCGCCGGGCGGCGCGAGGAGGCCGTGCTGGCCGTTCCGGACGCCTTCGCCGACGAGATCTCCCTGGTCGGCCCGCGCGAACGCATCGCGGAACGACTGGAGTTGTGGCGCAAGGGCCCGGTGACGGACCTGCTGGCCCTGTCACCGGACCCGCACACCCTCAGGGTGCTTGCGGAGCTGAACTCCTAGCAGGTGTCGTTCGGACCATGCCGGCGTCGCGGGGTGTGGCACGCCCTCCCGCACTGCCTCAAGGGCGTGGGGGCACCTCCGGCCGCGTTGTCGTCACTCACCGACTCCCCCGCGCCCGGCTGCGCTCGCGCGGGGGGACTCCCATCGCGTCGACGCCCTCCTCCGCCTTGCAGCTGCACGCACCGCACCCCGCTCGACTCGGCTGCAAGGCACCGCTTCTCACAGCCGGCCTGACCCGAAACGACACTCCCTAGCCGCCGCTGAGCTGGGAGGCCGACGGCACCTTGTCCTTGACCGGGGCACCGGCGCTCTGGCCCGCGTCCTTCACCTTGTTGATGATGTCGTCGAAGGAGCCTGCCGCGTTCTCGTCGCCCTTGCGCAGCTTGGACGGCAGGTTCTTCAGGGCCTCGATGCCGGCGGTGAGGGGTGCCAGGGCCTTGGAGAGCGTCGGGTCGCCCTTGGCGTTCTTCTGGGCGGCCTTGAGCCGGTTGTAGGCGAAGGCACCGGCGAGGCCGGCCTTGACCAGGGCCAGCTTGCGGCCCTTGGCACCCTTCTTGAACTTGCCCGCCTTCCAGGGCTTCACGATCCACTGGTAGGTCGCGCCGGCCGCGAGGCCCGCGTTCGCCACGAACCTGGTCTTCGCGAACTTCTGCCGTTCGGCCGACGTGCTCGGACTGGGCGTGGCCGCGTCGAGGGCGGCCACCTGCGCGGTGGCCTTCGCACTGGGCTTCTCACTGTTTCCGCAGGCGGTGGCGCCGGCCACCAGGGCGCAGCACAGGGTGAGCGCCACACAGAGGCGCCGTATCGGTACGGGCACAGGGTCCTCCCGACGTGTCTCCCCGAGCGGGTGCTTCCTACGGCAGCGTCACCCGAACGGCCGGTGTCCGCCACTTGGGCGAACCCTGTCCGGGGCCCGGCCGGGTTTCACCGCCCCGGAAGCGGCAATCCGAAGGACATGTCTCGATATCACAGCAGCACGAATCAAGCCGGGAGGGTCATCGCGATCGTCGCCGACGTCATGGCCTTCATCCTCGGTCTGTGGATTCTGATGTACCTGCTGGACGCGAACCGGGCCAACAGCCTGGTCCAGTTCGTGCACGACACCGCCGCCTGGCTGGCGGGCTGGTCCCATGACCTCTTCACGTTCGACGAGGCCTGGGCCCGGGTGGTCGCGGGCTACGGCCTCGCCGCCGTCGTCTACCTCTTCGTCGGCCACGCAATCGCCGGCCGCCTGCACCGGCACTGAACCCGCGCCCCGGGCCGCCTGCACCCGTACGGCCCCGGCCCCCGGGCGAACCGCTCAGCCGCAGCAGTCGGGGTCGAGGCCGGACGGCAGGTGCTCGCCACCGAACACCGCGCACGTGGCGTCGTGGCCGCCCAGGGCGGCGACGGCCAGCAGCAGGGAGCCTGCCGTCCAGGTGGTGAGTTCGCGGGGCCAGATCGCATCGTCCTCGAAGACGTAGCCCGTCCAGTACAGACCGCTCTGCGGGTCGCGCAGGTGCTGGATGGACTGGAGGATCTCCAGCGAGCGGTCGGACTCGCCCATCGCCCACAGGGCCAGGGCGAGTTCGCTGGACTCGCCGCCGGTCACCCAGGGGTTGGGGACCACGCAGCGCACGCCCAGGCCGGGTACGACGAAGCGGTCCCAGTCCGCCTCGATGCGGGACTTGGCCTCCGCTCCGGTCAGGGCGCCGCCGAGGACCGGGTAGTACCAGTCCATCGAGTAGCGGTCCTTGTCGAGGAAGCGCTCGGGGTGGGTGCGGATCGCGTGGCGCAGCGCGCCGGCCGCCAACTCCCAGTCCGGCTGCGGCTCTTCACGCTGCTCGGCGATGGCGAGGGCACAACGCAGGGCGTGGTGGACGGAGGAGCTGCCGGTGAGCAGGGCGTCGGCCGTGGGCGTACCGTCGTCCTCGCGCCGCCAGCCGATCTGGCCGCCGGGCTGCTGCAGCCGCAGCACCCACTCGACGGCCGCGTAGACGGTGGGCCACATACGGTCCAGGAACGTGTCGTCGCCGGTGGACAGGTAGTGGTGCCAGGCGCCCACGGCTATGTAGGCGACGAAGTTCGACTCGCGGGCGCGGTCGGTGACGTCGTCATGGGCCCCGTCGGCGTAGGCGGCGTACCAGGAGCCGTCCTCGTTCTGGTGGGTGGCGAGCCAGGTGTACGCCCGCTCGGCGGCCTCGTGCTCGCCGGCCGCGTCCAGGGCCATCGCGGCCTCGGTGTGGTCCCACGGGTCGAGGTGGTGCCCACGGAACCACGGGATCGCGCCGTCCTCCCGCTGTACGGCGAGGATGCCGCGCACGGTCGCGGCGGCCTCCTCGGCGGTGAGGACCCCGGGCAGGACGAGGTGTTCTGTCCGGGGAGTGGTCACTTGGCGTCCGCCTCGGAAAGACGGGGCAGGTGCGGCTTGGTCGCGTACGCCACGAAGCTCTTGCCGATCAGCGGGTTCAGCGCCTGCTCGGCGACCCGGGTGGCGAGCGGTTTCTTCATGATGTCCCAGACCAGCAGCTTGTGGTACGCCCGCACCGGCAGCGCCTTGTCGTTGTCCACGCCGAAGGCGCACTTCAGCCACCAGTAGGGCGAGTGCAGGGCGTGCGCGTGGTGGGTGCCGTACGGCTTCAGGCCCGCCTCGCGGATCTTGGCCAGCAGTTCGTCGGCCTTGTAGATGCGGATGTGGCCGCCCTCGACCTCGTGGTAGGCGTCGGACAGCGTCCAGCAGACCTTCTCGGGCCCGTAGCGCGGCACTGTGATGGCGATCCGGCCGCCCGGCCTGAGCACCCGCACCATCTCGGCGAGCACGCCCTTGTCGTCGGGGATGTGCTCCATCACCTCGGAGATGATGACGACGTCGAAGGACTCGTCGGGGAAGGGCAGCGCGAGGGCGTCGCCCTCCATGGCGGTGGCCGTGGCGCCCTCGGGCGCCTCGCCGGCCTCCTTCATCGCCGCGAACCACTTCGCGACCTCTCGGATCTCCTCACCGTTCTGGTCGAGGGCCACGACCTGTGCGCCGCGCCGGTAGCACTCGAAGGCGTGCCGGCCGGCCCCGCAGCCGAGATCCAGGACACGGTCGCCCGGGGCGAGCGGGAACCGGGAGAAGTCGACGGTCAGCACGTGGCCCTGCTTTCGGGAGAGATTCCTGCAACAGTCGCTGAGGCCGCCGGGCGGCCGGGGTCGTGGGCCCGGGAACGGCCGATCGCCTCGCGGTAGCGGGCGACCGTCCCCTCTGCGGCGCGGGCCCAGGTGAAGTTCCGCAGGACCCGCTCACGGCCGGCGCGGCCGAGTGCGGTGCGCAGCTCCGGGTCCCCCAGCAGCCGGTTCAGCGCGGCGGCCAGCGCGCCCGCGTCGCCGGGCGGTACGGCGAGGCAGGTCTCGCCGTCGCGGCCGGCGACCTCGGGGATCGCGCCTCCGGTGGTGGCGACCAGCGGGGTGGCGGTGGCCATGGCCTCGGCGGCGGGCAGCGAGAAGCCCTCGTAGAGGGAGGGCACGCAGGCGACCTCGGCCGAGCGGATCAGGTCGACCAGCTCGGCGTCGGAGATGCCCTTGACGAAGTCGACGGCGCCTTCCAGGCCGTAGCGCTCGACGGCCTGGGCGACCGGGCCCTCCTCGGGGCGCTTGCCGACGACGACGAGATGGGCGGCCGGATGCTCGGTGCGGACCTTCGCGAGCGCCTCGACGAGGAAGACCAGGCCCTTGAGGGGCACGTCCGCGCTGGAGGTGGTGACGATGCGGCCGGGTACCTCGGGGACGGCCGGATTCGGCGCGAACAGGTCGGTGTCGGCGCCGATGTGGACGACGTGCACGCGGTCGTCGCGGACACCGAGGTGGTCCACGATCTCCTGGCGGGAGCTGCCGGAGACGGTGAGCACCGAGGGCAGCCGGCGGGCGACGCGCTTCTGCATCCGGGTGAAGGCGTACCAGCGGCGCACCGAGTAGCGGCGCTTGAAGCCCTCGGCCGCGTCCAGCTCCAGCTGCCGGTCGACCGTGATGGGGTGGTGGATGGTGGTGATCAGGGGGGCGCCGAGGTCGCCCAGCAGGCCGTAGCCGAGCGTCTGGTTGTCGTGGACGACGTCGAACTCGCCGCGCCGGGCGCGCAGATGGCGGCGGGCGCGCAGGGAGAAGGTCAGCGGCTCGGGGAAGCCGCCGGTCCACATGGTGCCGACCTCCAGGGCGTCGACCCAGTCCCGGTACTCGTCCCGTTTCGGGGTCCGGAAGGGGTCGGGCTGGCGGTAGAGGTCGAGGCTGGGCAGCTCGGTGAGGGTCAGGCCCTCGTGCCCCTCGTCCAGGACGGGATAGGGCTGCGAGCCGATGACCTCCACCCGGTGGCCGAGGCGGGCCAGCTCGCGGGAGAGGTGCCGTACGTACACACCCTGGCCGCCGCAGAACGGGTTCCCTTTATAGGTGAGAAGCGCGATGTTGAGCGGTCGCCCTCCGCCACTCTCGGCTTCGCTCGAACGGGAGGGACCCCCACCGCCTGCGAGGTCCGGTCGGGGACCCGCCTGACTGGCCTCAGCGGTCACTCCGGGCCCCCTTCTCCCTGCACTGTCCCGCGAGACTACGACGGGACGCTAATCTAGAACAAGTTTCAGACTTGATCGTTCAAGAGGCTCTGAATCTACCGGCAGGTAGGGGCACTGCGAGCAGTGGATCAGGTGATTCACGCCACGCACGGACCCCCTCCGTGCAGGATGATCACGTGCCCTACAGATGTCCTCACCGACTGTCACGGAACGGGTCCCATGCCTGCGGAATCCAAGCTGGAAGCCAGTAGCGTCCGGCCCCCTTCGGCGCCGCTGACCGAGCGGCAGGAAGCCCGCCGCCGCCGGATCCTGCACGCGAGCGCGCAGCTGGCCAGCCGGGGCGGTTTCGACGCCGTGCAGATGCGCGAGGTCGCCGAGTCCTCACAGGTGGCCCTCGGCACCCTGTACCGCTACTTCCCGTCCAAGGTGCATCTGCTGGTCGCCACCATGCAGGACCAGCTGGAACACATGCACGGCACGCTGCGCAAGAAGCCTCCGGCGGGCGACACGGCGGCCGAGCGGGTCGCGGAGACCCTGATGCGGGCCTTCCGCGCACTGCAGCGCGAGCCGCACCTGGCCGACGCGATGGTCCGCGCCCTCACCTTCGCCGACCGCAGCGTCTCCCCCGAGGTCGACCAGGTCTCCCGGCAGACCACGGCGATCATCCTGGACGCGGTGGGCCTGGAGCACCCGACCCCCGAGCAGCTCTCCGCGGTCCGGGTCATCGAGCACACCTGGCACTCGGCCCTGATCACCTGGCTCTCCGGGCGCGCCTCCATCGCACAGGTGAAGATAGACATCGAGACGGTGTGCCGGCTGATCGACCTGACGGAGCCCACCGACTCCCGCTGAGACGGCCGTGCCGAGGGCGCCGAGACTGCCGTGCCGAGGAGGCGACGGCGGCGGGTCTCGCGGACATCCGGGCACGCCAAGACCTACGAGACGGGTTCCCTTCGCCGGCATGGTCCGGATCAGGTGATGGAGGTCGCCTTCCGGCCTGACTGCTGCTTTCCGGCCTCTCAGCCCTACCGTCGCTGTCGGCCCCGGCGGATGCATGTACCTCTCGCCAAAGTCGGCTACTCCGGTCGGACTCCCTCACTCGCCTCGTAGGCTGATACCAGCATAGACCCGGCGAAGCATGATGTAACCCGGCAAATAGGAATTTTTTCGACCATCACCTCAGGGTTGCCGACCGTCCCCTCAGGGTTGCCGACCATGGGGCGTCACCCCTGGGCGACCGGCTCCAGACCGCTCCAGCGCCGCCCCGCCGCCACCTGCCCGGCCCACTGGTCCAGCAGGCGGCAGGCCTCCTCCTCGGGGGCGGCCAGGGACACCTGCTGGGCGCCCGCGTGGACCTTGCGCTCCTGTTCATGGGTGCCCTCGCTGCAGCAGCCGCACAGGACCTCGAAGCTGCTGGCCGGCTCCGCGCCGTAGCCCTCCCGCAGGAACAGATCGACCAGGGCGTCGACGTCGGCGGCCTCGCTCGCGTCCACCGTCACCGACAGCGTCGGCAGCTCGGAGGCCTCGAACAGGAGGAGCTCGTCGAAGACGGGGTACTCACGGCCGTCGACGACCCGGCGGCCCTTGGGTTCACCGTCGTGCACGACGATCTCGCCGAAGCGGCGCCCGGCGGTCACCGGCACGTTCATCACCCGGCCGCGGGTGGGGCAGAGCCGGTCGATCCAGACGACCTCCCGATCGCCGCCCGTGTCCAGGCGCACACAGGCCGGGCCGAAGCGGCCGTCGATCTCGCCCTCGCCGGCCGGGAGCGTGATGCCGAAGCCGGTCCATGCCTCCCGGGCGGTGGCCCAGTCGCGCTGGATGGTGGCGGCGATGCCCAGGTTCCAGTACGCCGGTTCGCCCTCGCCGTGCGGAGCGCGGGCGGCGGCCTCCCGGCCCAGCTCGTACGCCTTCGCCCAGTTCCGCAGGAACTTGTGGGCGAGCGCGGCGTCGTACCACCACACCGCGCTGCGCTCCTCGTCCGGGTAGTGCGCGAGGACCTGCTCCAGCAGACCGGCCGCGGTCAGCCACTCCTCGGCCTCCCACGCCTCGTAGGCCTCGTCGATCAGCCGCTCGGCCTCGGACTTGCGCACGCTTTCCCACCCCGGTCGGTACGTCGTCGGAACCGCAGGAGCGTACCCCGCGGCTCCGGCACGTCCGAACAGCGTCCGCCGCTCGATGGAACCGGGGCCTCCAGTACACCGTTCACCACTGGGTGGGGGCCCTTTGACCCGCGGCTTCAGAAACGGGGAGCGAGTGTTGTTGGACGAGATGGTGTTCCGGAGTGACGACGTGCCCGTGCAGGACCGGTTCGACTACTGGGTCGAGCTGTTGGGCCGCACCCATGCCCCCATGGAGCTGCTCAGCGACCACGCCGAAGACTTCCATGCCTCCCAGCGCGTACTGGACGTCGGTGCCGTCACCGTGTGGTCCGCCAGGTTCCAGCCACTGGTCTTCCGGCGCACGCCGAAACTGATCCGCCAGTCCGACCCCGAGGCCTACCACCTGTCATTCGTCCTGCGCGGCACCGGTGCGGGCATCTGGAGGCACCGGGAAACCCGGTACAAGCCCTACGACCTGTTCATCAACTCCTCCTCCCTGCCGAACGACGTCCACAGCAGCGGGGACCCGGTCACGACGATGGCGCTGGAGGTTCCCAAGGCCCTGCTGCCGCTGTCGCGCGACATGGCCGGCCGGATCGTCGGGGCGCCGGTGTCGGGCCGGGAGGGAATGGGTGCCCTGCTGACGGGCTTCCTCACCCAATTGACCGCGGACACGGCCGGGTACCGGCCCGCCGACCGGGCCCGGCTGGGCACGGTCCTGGTCGACCTGGTCGCCGCGCTCTTCGCCCACGTGCTGGAGGCCGGCGACAGCCTCCCCCCGGAGACGCACCGACGCACCCTCGTCCTGCGGATCCAGGCGTTCATCCGGGAGCACCTGCACGACCCGTGCCTCACCCCGGCCACGGTCGCCGCCGCGCACCACATCTCCACCAGCTATCTGCACCGCCTGTTCCGGGACGAAGACGCCACAGTCGCCGCGTGGATCCGCCGCCTGCGCCTGGAGGCGGCCCGCCGCGACCTCACCGCCCCGGGGTTCCGCACCGCCCCCATCCACGCCATCGCCGCCCGCTGGGGATTCCCCCGCGCGACCGACTTCAGCCGCGCCTACCGCACCGCCTACGGCACCACCCCCCAGGCTCACCGGCACCAGGCCCTCCAGGGGCACGAGTGAACTCATTGCCAACCCGGTTGTGCACTCTGCGCTCACGACGCGCCGGCCGTATCCCGGCATCCTGAAGGGACGTTCACCGATCGGCGCAGGCCACTCCGGTCGGACCGTTCGTCCACCACCCACCACCACGTCGAGGAAGGCTTCGGGACCCTCTTGCGCGTCCGCGTCCACGCCGGCCGCAAGAGCATCCGCTCGCGCTCCTACGACGTCACCCATCGATACGGGGGACCGACCAGCTGTGGTAACCATCCTCACGCGTGCTGCCACTGTGGCAGGCGCCGCAGTCATCACCGCCGCGATCTTGACCGCACCCGCCGTCGCCGACTCCACCGGGCCCGTCGCCCCGAAGGCCGCGGCCGGGCTTCCCGATGTCACCTTCGGGTCCCGCGATGAGCAGCTCGGTGACGGCACCGTCTGGGCCAAGGACCGCTCCGGAGAGGTCGTCGCCGAGGCCCACTGGCAGGCCGACCCCGGCGGCGACGTGTACCCGAAGGGCGACACCCTCTACGTCTCCGACTACCTGGCCGACGGCCTCGACCCGCGCGGCGAGGCGTCCATAGGCATCAAGATCAGCCCCAGCGGGGCAGGCGACCGTGTCCGGCAGACCAAGGACATCGCCGAGGGCACCAAGCTCTACATCAACCTGTGCGTGTCCAACTCCGCGGGCACCCTGTGCTCGCCCGGCCTCACGGTGCACGCCTGAGTCAGGACGCACGGGGGTCGTCCTGACCGCCCGAGGGCGGCATGAACATGGGGGCCGTACCCGTTGCGGGTTACGGCCCCCGTGTGCTGTCCGGCCCGCACCGTGCCTCAGGCCCTGCCCGGCGGGTCATGCACGAAGCCGGAGGCAAAGGGATGCGGCGTCACGGCGCTCTGCCTCAGTCCTCGGGCGGGAACACCGGCTCCCCGCTCCCCATCAGCGTGATCATGATCGCCTCCACCGGGCAGCTCTCGGCCGCCTCGAGGACCTGTTCGCTCGCGTCGGTGTCCGGGTCGAGGGGGTGGGACTGGCGGGCGGAGTCGAGGCGGAAGCCGTCCGGTGCGTGGTGGAGGCACTGGGCCGAGCCGATGCACACCGACCGGTCGACCTCGACGTGCCAGCGGTCGCCCATCGCTAGGACCCCGCCGGCAGGTGGATCATCTTGTGTTCGAGGTACTCGCCGTAGCCCTCGGGGCCGAACTCCCGACCCAGCCCGGAGTTCTTGTAGCCGCCGAACGGGCCCAGCATGTCCAGGCTGAAGGTGTTGACGGAGTAGGTGCCGGTGCGGACCTGCCGGGCGACCTCGATGCCGTGCTCGACGTCGGACGTCCACACGCTGCCTGACAGGCCGTAGTCCGAGTCGTTGGCGATCTTCACGGCCTCCCGCTCGTCGCCGTACGGCAGCAGGCAGATGACCGGGCCGAAGATCTCCTCGCGGGCGATCCGCATGGAGTTGTCGACGTCACCGAAGAGGGTCGGTTCGACGTACCAGCCGCGTTCCAGCCCGTCCGGGCGGCCGCCGCCGGTCAGGATCTTGGCTCCCTCCTCCTGACCGATGCGGATGTAGTCCAGATTGCGCCGCTGCTGCCGCTGGGCCACCAGCGGGCCGACCTGGGTGGCCGGGTCCAGCGGGTCGCCGACCTTCAGCGCGCCGGCCGCCTGCGCGAAGGCGTCCGCGAACTCGTCGTAGCGGGCGCGCGGGACGAGGATGCGGGTCTGGGCGACACACGCCTGCCCGTTGTTCATCCAGGCCGCCGGGACGATGCCCGCGACCGCCGCCGACACGTCCGCGTCGGGCAGTACGACCGCCGCGGACTTGCCGCCCAGCTCCAGCGTGACCCGGGTGAGGTTGCGGGCGGCCACCTCCATGACCCGCTTGCCCGCCGCTACCGAACCGGTGAAGGAGACCTTGTCGATGCCGGGGTGCCCGACCAGGTACTCGCTGACCTCGCGGTCGGCGGGCAGGATCGACAGCACGCCCTCGGGCAGCCCGGCGTCCCGCGCGATCTCGCCGAGCAGATAGGCGTCCAGCGGCGATTCCGGGGACGGCTTGAGCACGACCGCGCAGCCGGTCAGCAGCGCGGGCGCGAGCTTGGCCGCGGCGACGAACTGCGGCACGTTCCACGGGACGACGGCCGCGACCACACCGACCGGTTCGCGCCGCACGAGGATCGGGCCGAGGACTCCGTCGCGACGCTCCTCGTGGGTGAAGTCCCGTGCGACCCTGATCGCCGAGTCCCACACCATCATCGCGCCGAGTGCCTGGGCGAGGACGCTCCAGGAGTACGGTGAGCCGTTCTCGCTGGAGATGACCCGGGCGATCTCCTCGTGCCGGGCGGCGATGCCGTCCTTGATCCGGTCGACGACCTCGATCCGCTCCGCCAGCGAGGCGCGCGGCCAGGGACCTTCGTCGAAGGCACGGCGCGCGACGGCCACCGCCCGGTCGACGTCCTGCCGGGATGCGTGCGGCACCCGGCCGATGACCTCCTCGGTGTGCGGGGAGATCACCTCGATGACGTCCTTGCCCAGGGGGTCGGTCAACTCCCCGCCGATGAACAGCTGTCCGTGTTCCACGAGCTCGGTCATGGCCGACTGCCTCCCGCCGCACCGCATGCATCTGACGCTGTTTCAGAACTGATATCAGTTCTAGTTATAGGGGGCAATGGCCGGAGCCGAATAGGCCCGGACCAGCGGGTTTGCCTACAGGTCCGGATGCGCTCATGCCGCTTGGGCCGTCTGTGGGCCGTCCGAGATGGGGGGGGCAACCCACACCCGACAACGACAGGCAACGACGGCTCCACAGCTGGTCAGAGCGAGACCAAGTGCGATACCTGCAGCACTATCTGACATGACATCAGCACTCGTCGTGCCATCGTCGCCTCGTCGGACGGTCACTCCTCAGCTCGCGTCCCCCCAGACGGCCTGCAGGTCCTCGCAGCGGACGGTGATCGACACGTCCGTGAGTGCGATCTCGTGGATGCGGCCGCCGCCCTCGTCCGGGAGGATCTCGTCGAGGAGCACGGTGTCGACCAGTTGCCTCCCCACTTACGGGACTTGGCCGCCCTTGGGCCGTCCAAGGACGGCCGACGACAACCGACAACGGCAGACAACGATCGCTCCGCAGCTGGTCAGGGCGCACCCAGCCACGGATGCCGCACGACTATCTGACGTGTAATCAGTTCTAGTTATAGTGGGCATGGTCGCGTGCTGCGGGCGGTGGGGTGGAGGACGGATGACGAAGACGTTCGATCACGGCGGGGGCGTGCGGTCGATTCGGGTCCCCATCCCGGACAACCCCCTCGGGTACACGCTGGTGTACGTCGTGGACACCGACCGGGGTCCGGTACTGGTGGACACGGGCTGGGACGACCCGGCGTCCTGGGAGTCCCTGGTGTCCGGGCTGACGGCCTGCGGCACGTCCGTCGCCGAGGTGCACGGAGTGGTCATCACGCACCACCACCCGGACCACCACGGGCTGTCGGGGCAGGTCCGCGAGGCCTCCGGGGCGTGGGTGGCGATGCATGCGGCCGACGCGGCGATCGTGCGCAGGGCGCGGGAGACGCGTCCGGAGCGCTGGTACTCGTACATGGCCGCGAAGCTGACGACGGCGGGCGCGCCCGAGGAGCACGTCGCTCCCCTGCGCGCCGCGCGGCACCGCCGCACGCTTCCCGGTCTCTCGCCCGCGCTGCCCGACCGTGAGATCGTCCCCGGCGAGCTCCTCGCTCTGCCCGGGCGCAGACTGCGCGCGATCTGGACCCCGGGTCACACACCGGGCCACGTCTGTCTGCACCTGGAGGAGGAGCATCCGTCCCGGCTCCCGGGCCATGGACGGCTGTTCAGCGGCGACCACGTGCTCCCGGAGATCACCCCGCACATCGGCCTGTACGAGGATCCCGACGACGCCACCGTCACCGACCCCCTCGGCGACTACCTCGACTCGCTGGAGCGGGTGGGCCGCCTCACCCCGGCCGAGGTGCTTCCCGCGCACCAGCATCCCTTCACCGACGCACCCGGCCGGGTACGGGAGTTGCTGGCCCACCACGAGGAACGCCTCACCGGCCTGCTCGCACTCCTCTCCGAGCCGCTCACCCCCTGGCAGCTCGCCGAGCGCATGGAGTGGAACCGCCCCTGGGCCGACATCCCCTACGGATCGAGGACCATCGCGGTCTCGGAGGCCGAGGCGCATCTGCGGCGCCTGGTGAAGCTGGGGCGGGCGGAGCCGGTGCCGGCAAGCGAGCCGGTGGCGTACGTGGCCGTGCAGGTCGGTTGAGGCAGGTCAGGCACGAAAGCCGAGGCCTTCGGCGGCGACCGCCTCCCGGCGGAAGGTTTCGACGACTGACGAGTGGAACCGCAGAGCACGCCCGATGCACTCCAGCTCACTGTCGGGGACATCGGCGTCGCGGACGTCTGTGTCGCGGACATCGGCGGCAGGGACATCGGCGGCGGGGTCGGACGGCCCGCCGGGGGCGGGTGCGGGCTCGGGGCGGTCGGACGGCTTCGGATCCGCGTGTCCCGTCGCCACCGGGCCGTCCCCGACCCCCGGCAGGCTCAGCGTCTCCGTCGCGATCAGGATGTCCACCGCGCCCGCGATGCCGCGGGCGGTGGACTCGGAATAGCCGGCTGCCGTCGCCGCCTGACGGGTGCGGGCGCGGCGGGACGGGCTGAGGTGGGGGGAGAGTTTGAGCAGGCCGTCGTTGATGGTGGCCCGGCGCAGTTCCAGGCGCAGGGCCGCGCCGCTGACCCGGCCCGTTGCCGGGGCGGCCGCCGCGGTGACGGTCAGCATCGCCTGCCACAGGGGCTTCAGGCGCCGGTGGGTGCGGACCAGCCGCCGGCGTTCCTCGACGACCGGGCCGGCCTGTCCTGCGATGAAGCCCACCGCGACCAGTCCCGCCTCGGCGATGGCGAACGGCGGGGCGACGTACGTCGACAGCCAGTCCCCGTCCCGGCCGCTCCAACGGGCCCCGATCGCGGCGAGTTTGGCCGCGTCGAAGATGAGCCCGAGCGCGTAGGCGACCTGGAGGAAGACCACGGCTCGGCGCAGCCAGGTGTCCTCGACCTCCTTGAACCAGGCCCACAGGATGCCCGCCGCGACCACCGCGGACACCATGTGCCCGAGCACGTAGAGCAGCACGAACTCGCGCATCCACGGCGTGTTGGCGTAGTAGGTGTCGAGGTCCCGCAGCCGTTCGGCATGGTGGTCGCCGAGCAGGAAGGTCGTCCACAGCCCGAGGATGATGGCTGCGTAGACCATCCAGACCGTCCGGGTGCGCCGGCGGCGGACCGGGGACGGGGGCTCGCGCCAGGTGATGATCAGCCACAGACAGGCCCCGCAGTAGGCGGTGAGCAGTGAATACACCCACAGCCCGGCGAAGTTGGGGATACCGGTGATCTGGTTGATGCGGTGCAGGTTGCCCGGCGGCAGCGAGCCGAAGACGAGCGCCCCGATACCGAGCAGCAGCGCGGTGGCCCGAAGGATCGGATCCTGCCAGGCCCGCCGCAGCAGCGGCAGCTTGATCACGAAGGCCACCGCGAGCAGTACGGCCGGGACGGCGTAGGCGGTGAACGAACCCGCCAGGTCCCAGCGCATCACGGCCCGCCGATGTTGCCCAGCGAGGACGACAGCCGGCCGGCGAGGGTGTCCTGGGTCGTCCGCCCGGCCGCCGCACCGGGACCGACGACCTTGGAGAACTTCGCCGCCAGCCGCAGCCCGCACTCCTCGGCCTCCCACTCCGCCTCGGCCGCCGCCACCGCGGGCGACCGGGTGGCCACGGCGACCACCTGCTCCCAGGGGATGTCCTCCTCGGCCCGGGACAGCAGCCGGCGCGCCGCGGCGGGCATGCCGCCCGGATAGTGCACGTCCAGCGTCTGGTAGTGGATGTGGCCGATCTCGTGGCCCATGATGACGAACTTGTGCTCGTCCGGGGCCCGGTCCTCGACCACGACGATGTACTCCTCGTCCATGGCGAAGGTGACTCCGGAGACGTCCAGGCCGGGTGGGAAGGTGACGAACTTCAGGCGGACCGGGCGATCCAGCTGCGGGCTGAGTGTGGCGCAGACCGCGTGCAGGAACGCCTTCGGCTCGGTGGGCGGGGTCAGCGTCCTGGCGGTGTCACGGACGAGCCGGTCGAGGAACCGCTTCGGCGATCTCGTCGGCCTGCGGGACATCGGCGATCTGTCGCGGCTCATTCGTCGTCCTCGCGGTCATCGGGCGTGCGGTGACCATAGAGCCGGGAGGGCTGGAACGATACGTTCCTGTATAAGGAACGATTGTTTACAGCCAGCAACCGATCAGGCACGCCCGGCGCCCTTCAGGTCCGCGGCGCTGCCGGCGTCCGCGGACCTCCCGGCCCGCTCGGACGCGATGATCATCTCCGCCAGGTCGGCGAGGGTGGCCAGCTGATGGGCGTTCATCTGCGGTGCGCGGGCGGCCAGTCGGACCAGTCCGCTCTCCCGCAGCCGCAGCAGGGGGTCCGCCTCGGCCTCCAGACACTGCAGTTCCGGCTGCAGTGCCTCGTACAGCGCCTCCTGTTCGTCCGCGGTGAAGAAGCCCGCGGGCAGTCCGAAGAACCGGCGCAGCCGGTCGGTGTGTTCAAGGCTCGGCATACCGCTCTTGCGCCACTCGCTCAGCCACTGCCGGCTGGTTCCGGCGATCCTGGCCAGCTCGTCCAGCGAGTACCGCTTGCCGTCGGGCCTGCGCCGGGTCTCGCGGATGAAGTCCAGTCGCTGGCGCACCCGTTGGGCGAGGCAGGCCTCCGGTGCCCGGCCGCCCGAGAGCAGTTCGACGACGACACCGACGGGGATGCCGGTGCGGTAGGAGAGGCCGGCCACGTCCAGGACCTCCGGCAGCCGGCCGGCCCGGCCGGTCAGCTCGCCGAGGCGCTCCAGCACGTCGGCCAGCGGGGCGTTGGCGTCACTCACCGAGGTCCCCCCTGGGCACATCGTCCGTTCCGTGGCTGAGCTGACGCGAGGCTACCCGGTCGTCCAGGCGCCGACCAGACGTGACAACTCCGGCTGCCGAAATAGGCAGTAATCGTTGACAGTTGAGGGTGCGGTGGGTGAGGATCAGGGCACAGAGAGCAAGATCGACCCGCCCCGGGTGCTGCCTATGGGGGAGCAGCATCCGGGGCGTTCCTCTGTCCGCCTTCTCCCCACGAAGGTGAGCCTCCGATGCCGCAGTGCGTCCTTCTTCTCGGGGCCGGCCGCCGGGCCGCGTACGACGCGTACCCGCTGGCGCGGATCGCGGCGGCCCACCCGGTCGTGCTGGTCGACACCGCCCCGCCCGCCTGGGCGTGCCCCTACCTGGCCGGCCACATCACGGCCGACCCGGGCCAGGAGGCGGCCATCGTCGAGGCGGTCGCGCGCTACGCGTCACGGCACCAGGTCCGCGGCGTGCTGACCTGGGCCGGAGAGCATCTGACCGACGCCGCCCGGATCGCCGACCGATTAGCGCTGCCCGGCCTCTCCTACGAGACCGCCGCGGCCTGCACCGACCCGGCCGCGTTGCGGACGCTGCTCGCCCGGCACAAGATCGCCCCGGCCGGCCGGGAGGACACCGAGGGGCCGCTCGTCTCCGCCGAGACCGTCGTCCTGGACGACGAGGTCCGCATCGCCGCGCTCACCCGTACGACCCCGGGCCCGTCGCCCGCCCGGCAGCCGCTGCGGCACTCCGTGCACGCCCACGACGGCCTGCTGCACAACCCTTTCCTGCGGCACACGGTGGAGCGAACCGTGCGCGCGCTGGGTCTCGCCCACACCGTGGTCCACATCGGTCTGCGCCTCACCGCCCGCGGTCCCCGTGTCACGGACGTGGTGCCGCACCTGCCCGGCGATCTGATCCCGCTGCTGGTCGAGCTGGCCACCGGTGTCGACCTCGCGCGAGCCGCCGCCGCCCTGGCCACCGGCCGGCTCCCGGACGTGGCCCCGACCCGGCAGCGAGCGGCCGCGATCCAGTTCGCCTACCCGGCGGCGACGGGCCGTCTGACCCACCTGGACATGGACCCCGCCGCCGCGTACGAGCCGTCGGCCGAGCGCATGGTCCTCACCCGGCATCCGGGCGACCGGGTCACGGCGGCCTCGCACGCCGCCCAGGCCGACCGCCTCGCGCACTGGGTCGCGGAGGGCGAAACCCCGACAGACTGCGCACACACCCTGCGCCGCATGGCCCGCCACCTGAGCGCCGCCGTCGCTCCGGCGGCCCGGCCGCACGCTGCGTGAGGGGCCACCGCCCGGGACGGCCCCGGCCCGTGACCCCGGTCACGACCCCCGTGTGCCCACAGCCACTCCTCGGCCCGTGCACGGGTGCCGGTAAGGTGGCGGGGTCGTCATCACACCTGTACGGGGGGAAGCCGGTGCAATTCCGGCGCTGACCCTTCCCCAATTCTCGGCTTCGCCCGAACCGGGGAGATCCCGGTCCGTGAGCCCGTCACCCGACGGTGCGCCGGACTGCCCCGCACGGGACGTTGACCGGCTCGCGTGCGCGGCGGCCCGTCGCGTACGGCACCGTCGAGGTTTACGGAGCCGAGCCGCCCGGGGTTCCGGTGCGCTGCCGGTTCCCCGCAGGAGAGGCAGTCGCCGACCATGAACGTCCGCCGCAGTGCCGCGGCTCTCGCCGCCGTAGGCGTGCTGGCCGCAGCCGCGCCCGCCACGGCCGCCGACCCGTCCCCGTCCCCGAAGGTGACGATCCCGTCCGGGCTGTTCGGCAAGGCCGATCCGACGTACGACGGTGTCTGGCGCCAGTCGCTCGCCCTGCTCGCCCAGCGGACCCTCGGCTACCGTCCGGCCACCTCGGCCGTCGACTGGCTGGTCGGGCAGCAGTGCGACAAGGGCGGCTTCGCGGCGTTCCGGGCCGACACCGCCAAGGCGTGCGAGGGCAAGGGCGGCGCCCAGCCCGACACCAACAGCACGGCCGCCGCCGTCCAGGCGCTGCAGGCGCTCGGCGGGCACGACGGCGAGGTCCGCAAGGCGACGGCCTGGCTGAAGTCGATCCAGAACAAGGACGGCGGCTGGGGCTACTCGCCGGGCGCCCCGAGCGACACGAACTCCACCGGCGTCGTCATCGGCGCCTTCGCCGCCGCCGGCCAGGACCCCGCCCAGCTGCGTACCGGGGACAGGACCCCGTACGACCTGCTGGCCAAGTGGTCGCTGCCCTGCGAAGGAGCCGGAGCCGGAGCGCTCCCCTACCAGCCGGACAAGAAGGGCAAGTCGGCCGCCAACGCGGACGCGACGGCGGCCGCGGTGCTCGGTGCGCTCGGCAAGGGGTTCGTGACCGAGGCCGGGAAGGCCCCGGAACAGGGCTACGCCTGCGCCAACTCCGACAAGCCGCTCACCCCGGCCGAGGTGGCCAACAACGCCTCGGCATACCTTTCGGACGCCCTGCACGACGACGGGTACCTGAAGTCCGTCCTGCCCGGCGCCGAGGACCAGCCCGATTACGGCAACACCGCGGACGCGGTCGTGGCGCTCGCGGCGGACGGCTGGGGTGCACAGGCCAAGAAGCCGTACGCCTGGCTGGAGAAGAACGCGGTGAAGTGGGCGCAGCAGAGCGGCCCGGCCGCCTACGCCCAGCTGATCCTCGCCGCGCACGCGGTGGGCGCCGAGCCGCGCACCTTCGGCGGCACTGACCTGGCACGGGCGCTCAACGCCACGGGCCCGGCCCCGAAGGCGGCCACGCACACCGAGGAGTCCGGCAAGCAGAACGACCAGGACTCGGGCACCAACGTGTGGGTGATCGTCGGGGTCGGCCTCGTCGCCGGCATCGGCATCGGCTTCCTGTACAGCGGCCGCCGGAAGAAGCAGCAGCCGTGATCGTCGTCCGCCGTGCCGCGGCCCTCGTGGCCGCCGCGCTCCTCCTCGTCGCCGGTGCCGCCGGGGCGCACGCCGCCGGATACCGCTACTGGTCCTTCTGGGAGCGGGACGGCGGCCACTGGGCGTACGCCACGGAGGGCCCGTCGACGGCCCGTCCCGACGACGGTGCCGTCCAGGGTTTCCGCTTCGCGGTGAGCGCGGACTCCGCGGACGCGAGCCGGCCGCGCGGCACGGCGGACTTCGCGACGATCTGCGCGGGGACGCCCGCGAAGCCGGGCACGAAGCGGGTGGCCCTCGTCATCGACTTCGGCACGGCCGCGGACGCCCCGTCCGGCGAGACCCCGTCGGCCCGCCGTACGGCCTGCGCCCGCGTCTCTCCCGACGCGACGTCGGCCGAGGCCCTGGCCGCGACCGCCAAGCCCCTGCGCTACGACACCAACGCGCTGCTGTGCGCGATCGGCGGCTATCCGCGGAAGGGGTGCGGGGAGCAGGTCTCGGCGGACGGTACGGGGCGCGGGGGGAGCGCCGCGGCGGAGCGGAAGCAGGAGAAGAAGGGGTCCGAGTCCGGCCCTTCGCTGGGGCTGCCGGTCGGTGTGGGTGTGGTCGTGCTCCTGGGCGGAGCGGCGGTGTGGCAGGCCCGGCGGCGCAGGAATGCGTAGCGGCGGTGCGTCGTATCGCCGCCGTGCCGCGGGCCGTTCCGGTGTCCGGGGCGGTGGGGGCCGGCCGCGCAGTTCCCCGCGGCCCGCTGGGGCGCTCGCGGCCGCGCAGCTGCACCCCGGTGCCTGGTGGCTCTGGTCCCTGGGCCTGGGCACGGCGGCCACCCGCACCACCAACCCCCTCCTCCTCGCCCTGCTCATAGCCGCGGCGGGCTATGTCGTGGCCACGCACCGCTCCGCCGCTCCCTGGGCCCGGTCCTACACCGCCTTCGTCAAGCTCGCCGCCGCCGTGCTCCTCGTCCGTCTGGCCTTCACGGTCGTCCTCGGCTCTCCCATCCCCGGCACCCACGTGCTGGTCACGCTCCCCGAAGTGCCTCTCCCCCACTGGGCGCAGGGCATCCGTCTCGGCGGTCAGGTCACCGCGGAAGCCCTTCTCTTCGCCGGCTACAACGGCCTCAAGCTGGCCGCCCTCCTCATCTGTGTCGGCGCGGCCAACGCCCTGGCCAGCCCGGCCCGCCTGCTCAAGTCCCTGCCCGGTGCCCTGTACGAGACGGGTGTGGCCGTGGTCGTCGCGCTCACCTTCGCGCCGCACCTCATCGCCGACGTCCAGCGTCTGCGCGCCGCCCGACGGCTGCGCGGCCGCCCGGACCGGGGGGTGCGGGGCCTGCTCCAGGTCGGACTGCCGGTCCTGGAGGGCGCGCTGGAGCGTTCGGTCGCCCTCGCCGCGGCGATGGACGCCCGCGGCTACGGCCGTACCGCCGACGTTCCCGCCCGGGTGCGCCGTACGACGACCGCGCTCACCCTCGGCGGCCTGCTCGGCGTGTGCGCGGGAACGTACGGGCTGCTCACCGCCGAGGGCGGCACCTACGGGCTGCCGGTGCTGGCGGCCGGCGTCGCCGCCGCGCTCGCGGGCCTGCGCCTGGGCGGCCGCCGCACCCCGCGCACCCGGTACCGCCCGGAGCCGTGGGGTGTGCACGCGTGGCTGGTCGCCGGCTCGGGTGCCGCGGTGGCCGCGCTGCTCGCGCTCGCCTCGGTACGCGATCCGGACGCGCTGGACCCCGGAGTCGTCCCCCTGGTCGCCCCCGCCCTCCCCCTCTGGCCGGCCGCGGCCGTCCTGCTGGCCCTGCTGCCCGCGTTCGTCGTCCCCAAGGACTCCAAGGAGCCGTCGTGATCCGCTTCGAGGAGGTCAGCGTCACCTACGAGGGCGCGGCCGAACCGACCGTCCGGGACGTGGACTTCGAGGTGCCCGAGGGTGAACTCGTGCTGCTCGTCGGCCCGTCCGGGGTGGGCAAGTCGACCGTGCTCGGCGCGGTCAGCGGACTGGTCCCGCACTTCACCGGCGGCACCCTGCGCGGCCGTGTCACGGTGGCCGGCCGGGACACCCGTACGCACAAGCCGCGCGAACTCGCGGACGTGGTGGGCACGGTCGGGCAGGATCCGCTCGCCCACTTTGTGACGGACACCGTGGAGGACGAACTCGCCTACGGGATGGAGTCGTTGGGGCTCGCCCCGGAGGTGATGCGGCGGCGGGTGGAGGAGACCCTGGATCTGCTGGGCCTGGTCGACCTGCGCAACCGTCCGATCGCCACGCTCTCCGGCGGGCAGCGGCAGCGGGTCGCGATCGGCTCGGTCCTCACCCCGCATCCGCAGGTGCTGGTCCTCGACGAGCCGACCTCGGCGCTGGACCCGGCCGCCGCCGAGGAGGTCCTGGCCGTCCTGCAGCGGCTGGTCCACGATCTCGGTACGACGGTGCTGCTGGCCGAGCACCGCCTGGAACGTGTGATCCAGTACGCCGACCGGGTCGTCCTGATGCCCGCTCCGGGCGCCGCCCCGCTCCAAGGTGACCCGGCCGAGCTGATGGCCGTCTCCCCGGTGTACCCGCCGGTGGTGGACCTGGGCCGGCTGGCGGGCTGGACCCCGCTGCCGCTGACGGTCCGCGACGCCCGCCGCCGCGCCGCCGAACTGCAAGAACGCCTGGCCCTGGCCCGGCCGGGCCGCCCGGCCCGGAGCACCGCCGAGGGTCACCGCGGTGCGGCCGCACCCGCCACCGAGGGCCGCTCCCCCGGATCCGCGCCCGCCGCCGAAGCGCGCCCGGACAGCCCCGCCCCCGCCGCCGAAGCGCCCCGCGCGGGCACCCGTGTGCCCGCCCCCCGGCGCCGCCTGTTCCGCCGGGCCGCGGCCACGGTGACCGGCCTCGCCCCCGCCGCTGCCCCGCACATCGCGGAAGTCCGCTCCCTCGCCGTGCGCCGGAGCCGGATCACCGCCCTGCGGCACGTCGATCTGACGGTGGCCGCGGGCGAGACGGTCGCGCTGATGGGCCGCAACGGTGCCGGGAAGTCCACGCTGCTCGGGTCACTGGTCGGGCTGGTGGAGCCCAGCGCGGGAACGGTCCTCGTCGGCGGGGCCGTACCGCACCGCATGCCGCCCCGCGACCTCGTGCGCCGGGTCGGTCTCGTCCCGCAGGAGCCGCGTGACCTGTTGTACGCGGACACGGTGGGCGCCGAGTGCGCGGCCGCCGACCGGGACGCGGGTGCCGAGTCCGGCACCTGCCGGGCCCTGGTGCCCCAGCTGCTGCCGGACATCACGGACGACACCCACCCCCGCGATCTCTCCGAGGGCCAGCGTCTCGCGCTCGCCCTGGCGGTGGTCCTGACCGCCCGTCCGCCCCTGCTGCTGCTCGACGAACCGACGCGCGGTCTGGACTACGCGGCCAAGGCCCGCCTGGTCACGGTGTTGCGCGGGCTGGCCGCCGAGGGGCACGCGATCGTGCTGGCCACGCATGACGTGGAACTGGCGGCCGAGATCGCGCACCGGGTGGTGCTGCTCGCCGACGGCGAACTGATCGCCGACGGCCCGACGGCGGAGATCGTGGTCTCGTCCCCGTCCTTCGCCCCGCAGGTCACCAAGATCCTGGCCCCACAGCCGTGGTTGACCGTGACCGAGGTCCGGGAGGCCCTGGCATGACCGCGTCGCAGACCCGGGTCCGCGCCGTCCGGCTCGGCCCCCGCTCCGTCGCCGCCCTGGTCCTGGTCAGCGCGGTCGGCGTGGTCGCGTTCTGCTGGCCCTTCCTCGCCCCGCCCGCCTCGCAGCTCAGCGCGCACGCCGAGGACGCGCCCTGGCTGTTCGCCGGCCTGCTGGTCCTGCTGGTCGCGGTCGTGGCGGCGACGATCTCCGAGTCGGGTCTGGGCCCGAAGGCGGTCGCCATGGTGGGCGTACTGGCCGCGACCGGGGCGGCACTGCGTCCGATCGGCGCGGGCACGGCCGGGATCGAGCCGATGTTCTTCCTGATGGTGCTCAGCGGGCGGGTGCTCGGGCCCGGCTTCGGCTTCGTCCTCGGCTCGGTGACGATGTTCGCGTCCGCGCTGCTCACGGGCGGGGTCGGCCCGTGGATGCCGTTCCAGATGCTGGCGATGGGCTGGTTCACCATGGGCGCCGGGCTCCTGCCGGGCCAGGTCCGGCTCCGCGGCCGGGGCGAACTCCTGCTGCTGGCGGTCTACGGCTTCCTGGCGGCCTTCGCCTACGGCACGGTCATGAATCTGGCCGGCTGGCCCTTCATGGGCGCCCTGACCTCGAACATCGCCTTCGACCCGCAGGCGGCGGTCCCCGCCAACCTGGCCCGGTTCGTCGCCTACTGCCTGGCCACCTCCCTCGGCTGGGACCTGGGCCGGGCGATCTGCACCGTCGTACTGACCCTGGCCCTCGGCCCGGCACTGCTGCGTGCGCTCCGCCGGGCCACCCGGCGTGCCGCTTTCGAGACCGCGGTCACATTCGACGCTCCCCCTGCGTGAGGGCTCGCATCCACGTCGTCACGTGCCCGGTGAACCACCCCACATGACGCACGTCACCTACGATCCGGGATCGTTGCCCCTTATGTCCGATACATCCCTTCCCACACCCCTTCCGACCTGCACATTGAGACCCAGGACACACAAACGACCTTTCACGCCGATCCGGCCACAACTAGTAAAAGGGGTCATTGCGGACGGGTCCCGGGCCTGGTTCTGTGGACGACGTCGCCAGGCACCACGAACCCGGACGGGTCGCGGCGCCGACGTATACGGCCACCGCACGACGGGTGGCTCCGGCATACGGGGCGATCCCCTGTCCCCGACGCAAGAGGTTCTCCGTGTCCGTCTCCTTCATCCGCCGCATCGCTTCCCCGAAGAAGGCCCTCACCGTCGCCGCCGTGGCCGCCGCCACCGCCGGCATGGCACTGAGCGCGGCGCCCGCCCAGGCCGCGCCCGCTGCGGCCTCCTCCGCCCAGGCGATCGCGCACAAGATGATTCCGGACGCCGCGCAGTTCAACGCGTTCAGCAAGATCGTCGAGCACGAGAGCGGCTGGAACCCGAGCGCCACCAACGGCTCCTCCGGTGCCTACGGCCTCGTGCAGGCCCTGCCGGGCTCCAAGATGGCCTCGGCCGGTTCCGACTGGAAGACCAACCCGGCCACCCAGATCAAGTGGGGTCTGGACTACATGAACTCCCGCTACGGCAGCCCCGCCCAGGCCTGGAGCTTCTGGCAGGCCAACGGCTGGTACTGAGAACGGCCCACGTACGCACGCGAAGGCGGCGGTCCCCGATCCTGGGGGCCGCCGCCTTCGGCGTTCCCGCACGCTCCCGTGCTGAACTGGGGCGGTGAACGCGGATGCGAAGCCGGACGACGCGACGCCGGACGACCCCGAGGCACGCGGTCTGCGCCTGGTGCCGGTCCTGCTGGGGCTGACCGTGGTCAGCGGCCTGATCGACGCCGTGAGCTATCTCGGACTCGGGCACGTCTTCACGGCGAACATGACCGGCAACGTGGTGGTCCTGGGCTTCGCCGCCGCCGGGGCACCCGGCTTCTCCGTGCCGCACACGGCGACCTCCCTGTGCTGCTTCCTGCTGGGTGCGGTGGCCGGCGGCCGGCTCGCGGCGCGCTGCGGCGGCGGATCGAGACGGCGCTGGACCCGGCTGACCCTCGCGGGCGAGACGCTCCTGGTCGGCGCGTCGGCGGCGGTCGCCTTCGCGGCACCGGGCAGGACCGGTACGACGTACGCGCTCATCGCCCTGACCGCCTTCGCGATGGGCCTGCGCAACGCCACGGTCCGCAAGCTGGGCGTGGCCGATCTCACCACGACGGTGCTGACCATGACCCTGACCGGCCTCGCCGCCGACTCCCGGGCCGGCGGCGGCTCCGGCCGCCGCTCCCCGCGTCGCACGGCCTCCGTGATCGCCATGCTCGTCGGCGCCCTGGTCGGTGCGTGGCTGGTGATCCACCAGAACCTGGGCATCGCCTTGCTGATCGCCGCGCTGGCGGCGGGAATCCTGGCGGTGACGGCCTCCGGGCGGGAATGACCAGGGGCCTGGCCTGGCCGGGCGGCGCCGCGGCCCGGATCCCCGGCACATACGAATCACCCAGCGGCCGCGGGGGAGGCAGGAACCGGGCATAGGGACGGGATGTTCCTGCCTCCCTCGGGGTGGGCCGGCGGCGCCGGGAGCCGTCGGCCCCGTTCGGGGGTCAGGCCGTGGTGACCTGGAGTTCCTTGACGCCGTTGATCCAGGCCGAGCGCAGCCGGCGCGGGTCGCCGACCAGGCGCAGCTCCGGCATGGCGTCGGCGATCGCCTGGAAGATCAGGTCGATCTCCAGGACCGCCAAGGACTTGCCCAGACAGAAGTGGGGGCCACCGCCGCCGAAACCGAGGTGGGGGTTGGGATCGCGGGTGATGTCGAAGGCGTCGGGGGACGTGAAGACCTCGGGGTCGTGGTTGGCGGAGGCGTAGA
The DNA here is from genome assembly GCF_044768335.1 of Streptomyces sp. NPDC101151. Classification (NCBI taxonomy): domain Bacteria; kingdom Bacillati; phylum Actinomycetota; class Actinomycetes; order Kitasatosporales; family Streptomycetaceae; genus Streptomyces; species Streptomyces sp. NPDC101151. Next base: position 183,169 of record NZ_JBIWPP010000012.1, read on the forward strand.
AGAGGCCCACCCGGTCGCCCTTGCGGATCTGCACCCCGCCGAGTTCGGTGTCCTGGGTGGCCGTGCGCTGGAAGGCGTTGACCGGGGTCGCCCAGCGGACGATCTCCTCGGCCGTCGTCGCCGGGCGCGCACGCTTGAAGAGGTCCCACTGCTCGGGGTGGGTGAGGAAGGCGTGCATCCCGTGGGTGATCGCGTTGCGGGTCGTCTCGTTGCCGGCCACCGCCAGCATCAGCACGAAGAAGCCGAACTCGTCGGAGTTCAGGTTGCCCTCGTCCTCCGCCGCCACCAGCGTGGTCACGATGTCGTGGGCCGGGCACTGCTTGCGGTCGGCGGCCATGTTCATCGCGTAGGCGAGGATCTCGGTGGCCGACTCCGCACCGACCTCCTCGGTGATCGCGTACTCGGGGTCGTCGTAGGCGATCATCTTGTTGGACCAGTCGAAGATCTTGGACCGGTCCTCCTGCGGTACGCCGATCAGCTCGGCGATGGCCTGCAGGGGCAGTTCGCAGGCGACCTCGGTGACGAAGTCGAAGGGGCCGGAACGGGCGCGGGCACCCTCGACTATCGCCCGGGCGCGGTTCCGCAGGCGGTCCTCCAGAGCCCGGATGGAGCGTGGTGTGAAGCCGCGCTGCACGATCTGGCGCACCCGGGTGTGCTCGGGCGGGTCCATGTTCAGCAGGATGAACCGCTGGGCGTCTATCGCGTCGCGTTCGATGTGCTCGCCGAAGCGGATGATCGCGGTGTTGAGGGTCGAGGAGAACAGCTCCGGGTGCGTGGAGACGTACTTGACGTCCGTGTGCCGGGTCACGGCCCAGTAGCCGTCGTCGGCGAAGCCCGCGAGGCCGTGCGGCTGCGGGATCCAGCGGACCGGCTCGGTGCGGCGCAGCTCGGCGAACTCCGGGAGGGGCACCCGGTGGTGCAGCAGGTCGGGGTCGGTGAAGTCGAACCCGTCGGGCAGCGCGGGGCAGTGCATCGGCGGCTCCCGTCGTCCGTGCTGACGATCCATCTGACGGTTCATCAGGAATACAGGCTGCCGTGAAGGTAGTAACGGGTTCTACAAGTGGCAAGACATGCGGCGACCCCAATTGCGTGTGTAATTCGTGCAGATCGCGACTTCCGAGGCTGCACGACCCTTGCGACAGTGGACACGATGTCAGCAGACTGCAGACAGAACTAGTACGCGTTCTAGTTCTGCGTGGCGGGCGGGCCGGGACGCCCCTGCGCCGCGCGGGCGACCGAGGAGAGGACGCACCCCCATGGCCGCGGAACCCGTGATCGTCGAAGCCGTACGCACCCCGATCGGCAAGCGCGGCGGCGCGCTCGCCAATCTCCACCCCGCCTATCTGCTGGGCGAGACCTACCGTGAACTCCTCGGCCGCACCGGCATCCCCGCCGACGCGGTCGAACAGATCGTCGGCGGCACGGTGACCCACGCCGGCGAACAGTCCATGAACCCCGCGCGCACCGCCTGGCTGACCATGGGACTGCCGTACGAGACGGCGGCGACCACCGTGGACTGCCAGTGCGGGTCCTCGCAGCAGGCCTCGCACATGGTGGCCAACATGGTCGCCGCGGGTGTGATCGACGTCGGGATCAGCTGCGGGGTCGAGGCGATGTCACGGGTGCCGCTGGGCTCGGGGTCGAAGCACGGGCCCGGGAAGCCCTTCCCGGACGAGTGGAACGTCGACCTGCCCAACCAGTTCGAGGCGGCCGAGCGGATCGCCCGGCACCGCGGGCTGACCCGCGAGAACGTGGACTCGCTCGGCCTGCTCTCGCAGGAGCGGGCGGCCCACGCCTGGGCGGAGGAGCGCTTCAAGCGGGAGACGTTCGCGGTGCAGGTGCCCACTACCGAGGAGGAGCAGCACGCCGGGCAGGGCATGTGGCGCCTCGTCGACAAGGACGAAGGGCTGCGCGACACCTCGATGGAGGCGCTCGCGCGGCTGAAGCCGGTGATGCCGACGGCCGTCCACACGGCCGGGAACTCCTCACAGATCTCGGACGGCGCGGCCGCGATCATGTGGGCCTCCAAGCGGATGGCCCGCGCTCTGAAGCTGAAGCCCCGGGCGCGGATCGTCGCCCAGGCCCTGGTGGGCGCCGACCCGCACTTCCACCTGGACGGCCCCATCGACGCGACGAAGGCCGTGCTCGGCAAGGCGGGCATGTCCCTGAAGGACATCGACCTCGTCGAGATCAACGAGGCCTTCGCGTCAGTGGTGTTGAGCTGGGCCCAGGTCTTCGAGCAGGACCTGACGAAGGTCAACGTCAACGGTGGTGCGATTGCCCTGGGGCACCCGGTGGGGGCGACGGGCGCCCGCCTGATCACCACCGCACTTCATGAACTGGAGCGCGCCGACAAGGAGTTCGCGCTCATCACGATGTGCGCGGGCGGTGGGCTGGCCACCGGGACGATCATTCAGCGGCTGTAGAGGTCCAGCCCAGGAAGCGGGTGAAGGCGGCGGGGTCGATCGTGAGGATCGGTCCCGCCGGGTTCTTGGAGTCTCGGACGGCGATGGTGGCGCAGGGGGCGTCGGCGATCTCCACGCAATCGCCGCCCTGATCACTGCTGTACGACGACTTCAGCCAGGCCAGGCCACCGAGGGGTGCGCACTCGACGCATTCGCCGCCCTGATCGCTGCTGTAGCTGGACTTACGCCAGTTGCTCTCCATAGCGGTCCTCCATCACGCGCCGGATCAACTCCGCCGAGTCTTTGACGGACAGAGCGGCGGCTTGAAGATGATCGTAACGGAGCGAGCAGTCCTTGATGGTGTCCGGATTCGCGGTCGGATGCCCGCTGCCATACCCCTCCGTATAGACGATGGTCGGATCGCCGACGAAGCGTAAGAGGGTGAACGAGCCTGTGAGTCCTGCATGCGCCCCGGCCGAGAACGGCAGGATCTGGACGTTGATCCGAGGGTTGCCCTCGGAGGACAACAGATGAGCCAGTTGGCCGCGCATGATGTCCGCGCCGCCGATCTCCTGGTACAGGGCAGCCTCGCTGAGGATCATCCAGAAGACCGGAGGCTCCTCCTTCTCGAAGATGCGCTGACGCGCCAGTCGTACGGCGGTCCGGTCGTCGAGGTTGGTCTCGTCGATGGTGCCGAGCGTGGCGCGCACGTACGGTTCGGCCTGAAGGAGACCGTGGACCATGCCCATCTGAAAAGTACAGATCTCGGTGGCCCGCGACTCCAACTCCGCCACTTGCCGAAACCAAGCAGGAAGTTGACTCCGCATCACCAGCGTGACGAGCCGGGACAGCAACCCGCCCGTCCCCAGCGCCGCGTCCACCCGCTCGCTGAACTCCGGTGTCGGCAGCTTTCTGGCCGTCTCGATCTGACCGACCAGCGATCCGGTGTAACTGACCACGTCCCCGAGCTGCCGCTGCGTCAGACCGGCCGCTTCTCGATATCGGCGCAGCTCGTAACCGTAGTAGTCGAGCGGCGAGGCGCCCGGGTCGAGGACGTTGATGTGGGTCACGTACGGTCCCCTCTCACAACTCGGCCCACAGCGGGACCCGTTGTATCCGATCCGTAGCCCAGAGTAGTCGCGCGAGGTCAGCCTCGTACCGTGAACCTCAACATTCCCCGGACCCCTCAGTACCGCATGAACCTCACGGTCGGCGAGCACTCCGTGCACCACATCCGCCGGATCGTCCGCTCGCTGCTCGACGAGTGGGAGCTGACGCGGCTGACCGACAGTCTCGAACTCGCCGTCAGTGAGCTGGTCACCAACGTCGTGCGGCATGTACCGGACCGCCGCTGCTCTCTGGTGGTGGTGCGGCAGACGGCAGGGGTGCGGGTGGAGGTGACGGACCGCTGCCCGCACCTGCCCGCCGTCTCCGACGAGTTGGATCCCGATGCCGAGGGCGGACGCGGGCTAGCGCTGCTGGACGCCGTGGTCGACAAGTGGGGCGTGTCGCCCGCGGGGTGCGGTGGCAAGACCGTCTGGTTCGAGTGTGGTGGGGGGCAGGTCCCATTAAAGTGAAGGGGACTTGCGAGGCTCGGGGGACGAGACGATGGCGCGGATAGTCGGTGTGCACGGTGTGGGCAAGCAGCGCCTCGGGAGCAACACGCTGCTGAAGGACTGGGAGCCCGCTCTCGCCGACGGCCTGGAGCGTGCCGGGGGTCCGGCGCTCGTGCGGGGAGATCTCCATGTGGCCTTCTACGGCGACCTGTTCCGGCCGCCCGGCCACACCCTGGCCGTGGGCGACCCGCTGTACACGGCGGAGGACGTCGAGGACGGCATCGAGACCGAGCTGCTGATGGAGTGGTGGGCGGACTGCGCCAGGACCGATCCGGGGGTGCCGCCGCCGGGCGCGGACACGCTGGCGCGGTCGCCGCGTGCCGTGCAGACCGCGCTGCGGGTGCTGCAGCACTCACGCTTCTTCGCCGACGTCTCTCTGCGGGCCCTGGTCCTCGACCTGAAGCAGGTGCGCCGCTATCTGCTGGACGAGGGCCTGCGGAAGGCGGCGCGGGCCAGGGTCGAGGAGGCGATCGGCCCGGACACACGGGTCGTGGTCGCGCACTCGCTGGGGTCGGTGATCGCCTACGAGGCGCTGTGCGCGCGCAGGGACCACCGGGTGCGGGCGCTGGTGACCGTCGGATCGCCGCTGGGCATGCGGATGATCTACGAGCGGCTGCTGCCCGAGCCGGGCGGCTGGCCGGGCGACGCGTCCACACTGCGCTGGACGAACGTCGTCGACGAGGGCGACGTGGTGGCCGCGGTGCGGGACCTGTCGCTGTTCTTCGGCACCGGGGTGCGCGGGAAGGCCGTCCACAACGGCTCGCACGCACATGACGCGACGCTCTACCTCACCGCACGGGAGACGGGCGAGGCGGTGGCTCAGGGGCTGGCGGAGGAGCCGGCATGAGCGACCGCGGATCGCAGGAACCGCGGCGCTTCCTGATCGCCACGGCGGTCGGTCACTACCCGAAGGCACCGCCGGAGCTGGAGTGGGACCGCCCCGGTCTGACCGAGGCCCGCCGCCGGATGGTGGACCTGTTCACCGGCGAACTCGGCTACCAGCACGTCTCCGAACTCGGCCTGAACCCGACCAAGGCCCAACTCCTGCAGGAGCTGCGGGACTTCTGCCGCGCTCCGCAGCGCCGCCCGGACGACATCGTGGCGGTGTACCTCGCGGGCCACGGCGAGGTCCTGGACAGCGGCGAATACGTCCTGCTCACCTCCGACACGGACCCGGACGACCTGTACGACGCGCTGCTGCCGAGCACGCTGGCCCGCAAGATCCTGGCCGGGACGAAGGTACGGCGGCTGCTGCTGATGCTGGACACCTGCTTCTCGGGGCAGGGCGGCAACGAACTCGTCTCCGCCATGGCCAGGTTGAAGAACGACTGGCGGGAGGGGGACGCGGGCCTGGCGGTCGTGACGTCGGCCCAGCCGCGGGAGCTGGCGCGGACCGGGGCCTTCCCGGAGCTGTTCGGGGAGGCGGTGACCAGCCTGGCCACCGCCGGGTACAGCCCCGACCGGCTGGCCCTCGACGCGGTGGTCAACGCCACCCGCACCAATCCCGAACGCCCCGACTTCCAGCACATCGGGCTGGAGATCATCGGACTGACCGGGGAGATCCCGCCCTTTCTCCCCAACGCCAAGCACACCCCGCGGCTGTCCCACACCGACCTGGCTCTCCAACAGGCCGCCGAGTGGGACGAGCAGGACGACAGGCGGGGCGTGGAGTTCCGTACGCGGCTGCTGCGCCGGGCGATGGGGCACCGGGACGAGCACCAGGTGGGATGGTGGTTCTCCGGGCGTCACCGGGCGCTGGAGGACATCACGTCCTGGCTCGCCGAACTGCCCGACGCGCGGCCCGCGTCGGTCGTCACGGGCGGCCCCGGGTCCGGGAAGACGGCGGTCCTCGGGCTGCTGGCGGCGGTGAGCGACCCGGAGTACCGGCGGACGGTGCCGCTGGCGTCACTGGGCCTGACCGGCGCCCAGCTGCCGCCGAAGCGGGCGATCCGCACCGCGGTCTACGCCCAGAACCTCACGGACCAGCAGGTGGTACGGGCGCTGGCGGCGGCCCTGCGCCTGCCGTCGGTGGAGTCGGTGGCCGACCTTCTGAACCACCTCGACGCGGCCCCGCGGTCCAGCCGTCCGCGGGTGATCCTGATCGACGGCCTGGACGAGGCGGTGACGCCGGAGACGCTGTGCGGACAGGTGCTCCGCCCGCTGACGGAACTGGCGGGACCGCGGCTCCGGTTGCTGCTGGGCACCCGGCCGCATCTGCTCCCGTCGCTGGGCCTGCGGCGCGAGGACCACATCGACCTGGACACGCCGCGGTACGCCGACCCGCAGGCGGTCCTCGCCTACACGATCCGCAATCTGCTGGACGCGCACCCCGCCTCCCCCTACGTCCACTGCGACAACGACCGCCTCCGCGGCGTGGCGCACGCGGTCGCCACGGCGGCGGGCCATTCCTTCCTGGTCGCCCGCATCACGGCGGGCACACTGGCAGCGGCGCGGGCGCTGCCGGATCCGGGGGACGCCGCCTGGCGCCGGTCGCTGCCGCGGGCGGCGGCGGACGCGATGCACAGGGACCTGCACCAGCGCTTCGGCGCGGACCGGGCGAGGACGGTCCTGGACCTGCTGCGGCCCCTGGCGTACGCGGAGGGCCAGGGCCTGCCGTGGGAGGACATCTGGGCCCCGGTCGCGTCGGAACTGTCGGGCGTGGCCCGGTACACGAACCAGGACATCCACCGGCTGCGCCGGGACGCGGGCGCGTACATGGTGGAGGCCGTGGAGGACGGGCGGTCGGTGTACCGGCTGTACCACGAGGCGATGGCGGAGTATCTGCGGCAGGGGCAGGACACGGGGGCGGCGCACGCGGCGTTCGCACACGGTCTGCGGCGGGCGGTGCCGTACGGCCTCGACGGTTCGCGGGACTGGGGGCGGGCGCACCCCTACGCGTTGCGCCACCTGGCCACACATGCGGCGACGGCCGGTCTGCTGGACACCGTCCTGGCCGACCCGGACTACCTGGCCCACGCGGACTGCGACCGGCTCGCTCCGCACCTGCTGAAGGCGGAGAGCGAGACGGCACGGCTGCACGCGGCGATCTATCTGACGTCGATCGACGTGCATCGCGGGCTGGACGTGCGGGGGCGCCGGCAGATTCTGGCGGTCAACGCCGCGCGGTTCAATAAACCGGCCGGGATCGAGACATTCAACGGGCAACTGGAAAGCGGCGGTTGGGTGCCGGTCGGCGCCTCCGGCTCGCAGGTGTCGGGGAGCGTGCGACATGTCTTCGTGGGCCACGGCAGCTCCGTGGAAGCTGTGGACTGCGCCCAGCTGAACGGCCGGCCCGTCGCCGTCTCGGGCGGACGGGACAGCACCGTACGGATCTGGGACCTGACCACAGGCCTGCCTGTCGGAGACCCGTTCGTCCACGACAGCGCGGTGTTCGCCGTGGGATGCACGGAGTCGGAGGGCCGCCCGATCGTCGTCACAGGCACCATCGGCGGCACAGTGCGCATCTGGGACCTGGCCACCGGCCGACCCGTCGGAGCGCCGTTCACCGGCCACACGGGCAACGTGGAGCACCTGGCCTGCGCGGAGTCGGAGGGCCACCCGATCGCCGTCACGGGCTCCGTCGACGGCACAGTGCGCGTCTGGGACCTGACCACCGGCCGGCCCGACGGTTCTCCCCTGCCGATGGGGGGCAGTGTGAGCGCGTTGGCCTGCGGCGTACTGGACGGCCGCCCCGTCGCCGTCGTGGGTTCGAGGGGCGGCCTGCTGCGGGTGTGGGACCTGGTGTCCCGGAAGGAGCTGGGGCCGCTGGAGGACGAGCAGTACATCCGGCCCGTGTCCCTGGCATGCACGACCTGGGGGGACCGCACGGTCGCCGTCGGCGGTACGGCGCTGGGGCAACTGCACATCTGGGACCTGGAGACGCGCAGGCAGCTGGGCGAGTGGCGGGGGAAGGGCACGTGGAACCCGGCACTTGTGTGCACGGAACTGGCCGGTCGTCCGGTCGTGATCGCCGCCGCAGGGGATGCCGGAGTACGGATCTGGGATCTGACCACCCACCAGCAGATGGAGCCTTCGCTGCGTGGTCACACCTCCGAGGTCCGGTCGGTGACGGTGTGCACGGCATCGGCAGGAGAACCCGTCGCCGTCACCGGCTCGTCCGACGGCACCGTGCGCGTCTGGGACCTGTCCGCTCGTCAGCTGGTCGGCAGCCCCGTCGTCGCGCACACCAGGACGGTCGGTTCCATGGGCGTCACCACGATGAACGACCGGCCGACCCTGGTCACAGGGTCCGGTGACACGGCACAAGCCTGGGACATGGCCACATGTCGTCCCGTGAGCAAGCCCATGCAAGGTGGGTCGGTGTCCTGCTCCGGACCCGAAGGGCCTCCGGTCACCGTCACCAGTGACCTCTTCACCCTCATGGTGTGGGACCCCAGGACCGGCCTGACCACGAGTCGCCGCATCCCGTCCAGCGGCTTCCACAGCCACGCCTGCACGGTCGTGGACGGCCGCCCGGTCGCGGTCGGCGTCACACGCCGGAGCCACGTGTGGATGTTCGACTGCGCATCGGGGGAGTTCGAGGACCTGTTCACGCCCGACGGCCGCGACAACGTCGAATGGGAAGAGATCACTTGCACGGTCCTGGACGGCCGTGGGGTCGCTGTGCTCGGCTCCAGGAACGGGACCCTGTGGATCTGGGATCTCGCCGGCCGCCACCCCCTCGCGAACCTCCGCGTGCCCGGCTACCGGGCCCATCCTCTGGTGTGCACGACGCTGGACGAACGTCCTGTGGCGGTGATCGGCACCGCGAGCCATGCGGTACAGGTGGTGGACCTGAGCTCCGGCCGTCCGGTCGGACGCCCGATGACCGGGCACACCGGTAGGGTGTCCGCCCTCGCGTGCGCCGAACTGGACGGCCACCCCGTCCTCGTCAGCGGAGCCCTGGACAGGACGGTGCGGATCTGGGACCTGCGGACCGGCACCGCCACGGCGGTCATCCAGGTCCCGGACCAGTGCCGAGCCGTGGCCCTCCACGAATCCGGCCACCTGGCCTGCGCCTTCGGTAACGACGTGGCCGTGTTCGCCCGGCGCTGAGGCCTGTCCGGCCGATCATGCCGGAGTCGCTTCCCGGGCCGCCCGCTCCTCCCCCACGGCCACCGCGGCCGCCGTACGCGCCCGCGGCCCCTGGAAGAGCAGACCCCTGCAGGAAGACGCAGGCGACCCCCCGCTTCGCCCGACGTCCCCCTCCTTTTGTCCGGATGACGACAGTCCGAGGGGGGTGAGGTTGCGCCCCTGGGGGGCGAGAAGGATCACAGCGAGGGGCCGGAGCGTCCGCACGAAAGCGGACAGACGTACCTGCATACGCGCCATTTAGCTGCACTATGCATCGACCTGCGTACGGGACGTAATGAGCGGAACTCCCCCTATGGTCGCTTTTCGGCCCCCGAACGTCACCGCCGATGTCCGGGCCGCGTCCCTGTCCCCGTCGAAAGGTAGGCGAGCCCCGTTTTGGCGACCGTCACAGCCGTCACCCCGCTTCTGAAGACCCCACGAGCCGCACAGGCCCGTGCCGATGTCACCGTGACCGACCCCGCCCTCGTCCGCCGCGCCGTGAAGGCGGCCGCGCTGGGCAACGCGATGGAGTGGTTCGACTTCGGTGTGGCAGCTACATCGCGGTCACCCTGGGCAAGGTCTTCTTCCCCTCCGGCAACCCGACCGCACAGCTGCTCTCGACGTTCGGCGCCTTCGCCGCGGCCTTCCTGGTCCGCCCCCTCGGCGGCATGGTCTTCGGCCCGCTGGGCGACCGCGTGGGCCGCCAGAAGGTCCTCGCCCTCACCATGATCATGATGGCGGTGGGCACCTTCGCGATCGGTCTGATCCCGTCGTACGCAACGATCGGCGTGGGAGCGCCGCTGCTGCTCCTGGCCGCCCGCCTGGTGCAGGGCTTCTCCACCGGCGGCGAGTACGCGGGCGCCTCGACGTTCATCGCCGAGTACGCGCCGGACAAGAAGCGCGGGTTCTTCGGCAGCTGGCTGGAGTTCGGCACGCTGGCCGGCTACATCGGCGGCGCGGGTCTGGTCACCCTGATGACGGCCCTGCTCTCCTCGGACGACATGCTCTCCTGGGGCTGGCGGATCCCGTTCCTGATCGCGGGCCCCATGGGCATCATCGGGCTGTATCTGCGGATGCGTCTCGAGGAGACCCCGGCGTTCGCGGCCGAGGTCGAGAAGGCGGAGTCGAGCCGTCCGAAGGTGCCGCTGCGCGAGATGGTCGCCGGTCAGTGGAAGGCTCTGCTGCTGTGCATGGGCCTGGTGCTGGTCTTCAACGTCACCGACTACATGCTGCTGTCGTACATGCCGAGCTATCTCACCAGCGAGCTGAAGTACGACGAGACGCACGGTCTGCTGGTCGTGCTCGGTGTGATGGCGCTGATGATGATCGTGCAGCCCTTCGCCGGTGCGCTGACCGACCGGATCGGCCGCCGCCCGGTGATCGCCGCGGGCTGCGCGGGCTTCCTGCTCCTGTCCATCCCGGCACTGCTGCTGATCCGTCAGGGCAGCCTGGTGGCCGTGGCGCTCGGCATGAGTGCGCTGGGTCTGCTGCTGGTCTGCTTCACGGCGGCGATGCCGGCCGCGCTGCCCGCGCTCTTCCCGACCCGGGTCCGCTACGGCTCCCTGTCCATCGGCTTCAACGTGTCGGTGTCCCTGTTCGGCGGTACGACTCCGCTGGTGGTCACGGCGCTGATCGGGGCGACCGGGAACATGATGATGCCCGCGTACTACATGATGGCCGCGGCTGTCGTGGGCGGGTTCGCTGTGTGGCGGATGAGCGAGTCGGCGGGGCTGCCGTTGCCGGGGTCGGCGCCTGCGGTGGAGCCGCGGTAGCACGCTCGGTGGTTCGGCCGCGGTGGCGCCGCCGCGCTGGTGGCTGTCCCGCGGCCGCGGGTGCGTGGGGGCCGGTCGCGCAGTTCCCCGCGCCCCCAAGGGGTTGGGGTGCCGCCTGCCGCACAAGCGCCGTACCCGGCCTCAGGCCGTACCGCCGCCGCGAGTGCGTGGAAGCCGGTCGCGCAGCTCCCCGCGCCCCCAAAGGGTTGGGGTGCCGCCTGCCGCACAAGCGCCGTACCCGGCCTCAGGCCGTACCGCCGCCGCGAGTGCGTGGAAGCCGGTCGCGCAGCTCCCCGCGCCCCCAAAGGGTTGGGGTGCCGCCTGCCGCACAAGCGCCGTACCCGGCCTCAGGCCGTACCGCCGCGCGCACGTCGATCGGTGGAAACCAGCCCCAGGTGGTCTTCGCCGGCCGGCGCGCTGGGCAGGCTCGCGACGGGAACGCCCTACCTGACGGCCCTGACCCGGCGCTTCCCGGACCCGGCCCGGATCTCCGGCGACCACGAGCTGCACCGCACGGGCGCCGACACACCCGTCCGGCAGGTGATCCACGAGGACCGGCTGAGCGAGGTGGCCGGGATCCCCGCATGGCTGCTGACCGTGGGCGGCGGTCTGCCGGCGGCCGTCGCGGCCGTCGCGCTGCTCGTCGTACGACGCTCCCGACGGGCGGTGATTCCGCCGCCGCCCGTCCGGCCCCCGCCGCCGATCACCCCCTCCGCGCCGCTCGGCTGAGACCATTCAGGGAGAAGTGCCAAGGAGCCTCGGGAAGAGACTCGAGCACACACTCGGGAAAGGCAGCAGACGCATGAGCGGGTCGCAGCTCTGGGACGACGTCGACTTCTACTTCAGCAGCCATCTCTCGCCGGAGGACGATGTGCTCCAGGCGGCCCTGCGCGAGAGCGAGGCCGCCGGGCTGCCGCACATCAGCGTCACGGCCACCCAGGGCAAGCTCCTCCAGATGCTCGCCGAGATCCAGGGCGCCCGGAACATCCTGGAGATCGGCACCCTCGCCGGCTACAGCACGATCTGGCTGGCCCGCGCCCTGCCGGAGGACGGCAGGCTGATCTCGCTGGAGTACAGCGCCAGGCACGCCGAGGTGGCCACCCGCAACATCGCCCGGGCCGGCCTGGAGCGGATCGTCGAGGTGCGGGTGGGGCCGGCCCTGGAGTCGCTGCCCAAGCTCGCCGACGAGAACCCGGCCCCCTTCGACCTGGTCTTCATCGACGCCGACAAGGCCAACAACCGGCACTACGTGGAGTGGGCGCTCAGGCTGTCCCGCGGAGGCAGCCTGATCGTCGTGGACAACGTGGTGCGCGGCGGCCGGGTCGCCGACGCCGACAGCAGCGAACCGGACATCGTCGGCACCCGCTCCGCCATCGAACTGATCGCCGCCCATCCCAGGCTGACCGGCACGGCCGTCCAGACGGTGGGCAGCAAGGGGTACGACGGCTTCGCGCTGGCCCGGGTGCTGGGCTGAGCCCTCCCGGGCCGGGGCTCACTCCTCGTGGTAGAAGCCCACGTTGACGCTGCGCGGCGCGGTGCGGTCCTGGACGACGATCTCGCCGGAGCCCCCGCGCGGCAGCGCCACGGTCCCGCCGTAGGCCACGGTCTGCGCGTACTCGCCGACGATCAGCCGCACTTCGGCGGACGGCTCGGCCTGCGAGCCGCGCAGCCAGGACAGTTGCCAGCCGCCGTCGGGGCCGCACAGGAACTCCAGGTGGACCCGGGAGACGAACAGCCAGTCCTCGGGGGTCACCAGCCGGCACATGGATCCGTCCCGGCCCACCCGGAGGGCGGCACCCGGCTCACTGGGCGCCTCGGCCATCGTCATGCCGGCCGTGGCGCCCGCGTCGGCCCCGGAGACGACGGCCATGGTCAGTTCGAGCACGTGGGTTCCCCCTGAAGAAGCTGCGACGTCGGAAACGTCCTTGCACGGCGGCCGGTTCGAGGCACCGCCGCCGCATGATAAAACGCCCGGCCAGGCCGCGTCCGGCACAATGGGCTCATGACCGAGCGAAAGCCACCGGGTGTCCCGTTCGAATCCTGGATCGATCACCAGATACGCGATGCCCAGCAGCGCGGCGAGTTCGACCGGCTGCCGGGCTCGGGCGAGCCGCTGCCCGCCGAACTCGACTCGACGTACGACGAACTGTGGTGGATCAAACGGAAGATGGCCCGCGAGGGACTCGCCGTGCTGCCCCCGGCGCTGGCGCTGCGCAAGGAGGCCGAGGACGCGCTCGCGGCGGCCTACGCCGCGCCCTCGGAACGGATCGTCCGGAAGATCATCACCGACGTCAACGTGAAGATCCGGGACATGATGTTCAAGCCGCCGCCCGGCCCGCCGCTGGGCAAGAAGCCGTACGACGTCGAGGACGTCGTACGGGAGTGGCGGCAGCGCAGGGCGGCCGCACCGGGAGACGGGCCGGAGCCGGCGGGGCGGTAGCCGTCCGGCGCGCCCGCGGTGCGGCCGGGGTCAGACGTGCAGCAGGCGGTCGGCCAGCTCCCGGTAGTCCCGCAGGGCCAGGCGCAGCCGCTCGGTGTCGCTCTCCTCGTCGCCCTGCCAGGACATGCGCAGGGTCCGGCGGCGTCGTGTCACGGCCTCGCCGAACCGCGCGGCGATCTCCTCCAGCTCCCGGTCCGCCTCCTCGACCGCGAGCTGCGGCTCCTCCACGAACCCGGCGGCCGTCCGCCGCAGTCGCGCCTCCCATCGCTCCGCCTCCTCGTGCGGCAGCAGCGGGACACGCAGGCCGGTGCCCGCCGGTCCGGGCCCGGCGGCCGGCCAGGCGTCCGCCGCCCGGCCTTCCGTCGTCGCCGCCTCCCGCCCGGTCATCTCACCCGGGGAGGGCACCCCGAGCCCGTCCTCCGGCATCGAGTCACCCTCCGCAACGGCCTCACGGCCGGGTGCGACGGTCCCCAGGGGCTGTTCCCCCCGCGCGTCCGCCGTCGGTTCCCCGGCATCACCTGCGGCCGGGTGCCGCTCGGGGACCGGCCCGGTTTCGCTGTTCTGGGCCATGGCTCAACTCTCCTTCGGGTGAGTCCTGTCCGTCCTGCCGGTGTCGATCAGGTCGTCGAAGAGGGCACGGGCCTGCACGAGGGCCGTGCGCAGTTCCTCGGTGCCGGTGCCGGCGCCGGTGCCGCTGCCCGTGCCGCCCGCCCCGGCCCGGGTCATCCGGTGCACCCGCCGGTAGCCGTCGACGTGGTCGGCGTGGTGCACGGACAGCGCGGCGAGCTGCTCGTCGTGATGTCCGCCGTCCGGGTAGCCACGGGCGTCGGCGACCTCCGCGAGCAGTTGGTCCGCCTCGGCGACCGCGGCCCGGGGCTCGTCGACGAACCGCTCCTGGACCGCCGTCCAGCGGATCGTGTACCGCTCCCGCTCGGCGGGCTCCAGCGGACGTTCCCGCAGCTTGCCATGGCGTTCGAGCCGCTCGGTCAGCTCCCGTTCGGCCGCCGCGGTGTCCCCGTCGTGCCGGGCCACGGTCCGCTCGTACTCGGGCCCGAAGCGCCGCTTCAGGTCCGGTCCGCCGTGCCGGCCACGGATGCTCAGGATCAGGGCGGCCGCGCCGAGGACCACGACCGCCACGATCACGATCACAGCGATGATCATGCTTGTGGACATGACTGCCTTCCGGGTCGGACCGGCCCCGTCGGCCGGTTCTCCCTCCGGGTGACCCGGAAGACGGGCCACAAACGGCCGTCAGGACGGCGAGCACCGTATTCGCTTGCGGAGGGTCCCCGACCGCGTCCGAGAATGACCGGCATGACGTGGACGATCGCCCCGGAACCGTACGACTCCCCTGCCGCGTCCGCACTGTGGCGGGCGTACTACACGGAGGTCAGTGACCGGTGGTACCTGCTGCACGAAGGGCACCGCACCGACCCGGACGAGCTGGAGCGCGAGATCGCGGCGCGGACCGGCGCCGAACTCGCGCCGCCCGACGGCCGGTTGCTGATCGCTCGGTACGACGGCGAGCCGGCGGGCTCGGCGGGCGTACGGCTGCTGGCCCCGGACACGGCCGAACTCACCCGGGTGTTCGTCCACGAGGGGATGCGCGGCCGGGGCGGAGCCGCACTTCTGGTCGCCGCCGCCGAGCGGGCCGCCCGTGCCCTGGGTGCCGGGCAGCTGGTCCTCGACACCCGCGGCGACCTGGTGGAGGCCCGCGCCCTGTACGCCCGCCTCGGCTACCGGGAGACCGCACCCCACAACGACGACCAGTACGCGGAACACTGGTTCCGCAAGAACCTGTCGGCGCCCACGGCCGTCATCTGATCCTGGCCGGCGTCCCGTCGTACGGCCGCTCCCGCTCCAAGCCGCACAGTTCGCCGGTGAGTTCCTTCACCAGCTTGACCAGGTCGGTGGACCGGCCCGGTTGCCACCAGTCGCCGAGCAGCTCGGCCAGGGACTCCTCTCGGGCCTTGGCGAGCCGTTCGGCGACGTCGCGGCCGGACTCCGTGAGCGTCACGTCCAGGCCCCGGCGTTCGACGAGGTGCCGCTCCTCGACCTGGCGTTCGGCGGCGAGGATGGTCCGCATCGGCATGTCGGTGCGCTCGGCGAGCACACCCGGCTCCACCGAGCCGTACTTGCGGATGCGCAGCAGCAGCCAGCCGGCCGCGGGCAGCAGGTCCAGCCCCGCCCGCTCGATGATCTCCCGGTAGATCTCCCGGCGACCCTCGCGGGTACCGAGCACGGACAGCGCGCGGCACACCTCGTCGTAGGAGGAGCGCTGGACCGGGTTGGGCGGGATGGTCTCGGAGACGTCCGGCGCGGTGACCGAGCCGCGCAGCCGGTCCTCCTTCAGGAGCCAGGCCAGGGCGAAGCCGAGGGCGGCGATCGGGGCGGCGTAGAGGAACACGTCGGTGATGGACTCCGCGAACGCGTGCAGGGCCGCCGGGCGCAGCGAGGCCGGCAGGTCGGCGATGCCGCGCGGGTCGGACTTGAGAGCGTCGGCCGTGGCGCCCGCGGGCAGGCTCACGCCCCTGAAGGCGTCGGCGAGTCTGTCGCCCAGGCGGCTCGCGAAGACGGTGCCGAAGATGGCGACGCCGAAGGACGCGCCGATGGAGCGGAAGAAGGTCGCGCCGGAGGTGGCGACGCCCAGATCCTCGTACGAGACGGCGTTCTGCACGATGAGGATGAGGACCTGCATGACCAGGCCGAGGCCCAGGCCGAAGACGAAGAAGTAGGTGCTCATCATGACGGTCGAGCTGTGCTCGTCCAGCCGGTGCAGCAGGAGCAGGCCGATGGCGGTGACGGCCGTGCCCGTGACCGGGAAGACCTTCCAGCGGCCGGTGCGGCTGACGATCTGCCCGGAGACGGTCGAGGACAGCAGCAGGCCGATCACCATCGGCAGCATGTGCACACCGGACAGGGTCGGCGAGATGCCGTGCACGACCTGCAGGAAGGTCGGCAGGTAGGTCAGCGCGCCGAACATGGCGAAGCCGACGATGAAGCTGATGACGGCGGCGAGGGTGAAGGTGCGGATGCGGAACAGCTTGAGCGGGAGGACGGGTTCGGCGGCCCGGCGCTCGACGCCGACGAACACGACGGCGAGGACGAAGCCCAGCACCGCGAGCCCGATGATCTGCGGCGAATCCCAGCCCCACGTCGTACCTCCGAGCGAGGCGACCAGGACCAGGCAGGTGGCGACCGCGGCGATCAGGAAGGTGCCGAGGTAGTCGATGACGTGGTGGGCGGCCTTGCGCGGGATGCGCAGGGCGGTGGCGATCACGACGAGGGCGACGACGCCGACGGGCAGGTTGACGTAGAACACCCAGCGCCAGCTGAGGTGCTCGGTGAACAGCCCGCCGAGCAGCGGCCCGAGCACGCTGGTCGCACCGAACACGGCGCCGAACAGGCCCTGGTAACGGCCGCGTTCACGCGGCGGCACGATGTCGCCGACGATCGCCATCGACAGCACCATCAGCCCGCCGCCGCCCAGGCCCTGCAGCGCCCGGAAGCCGATCAGCTGGGGCATGTTCTGCGCCATGCCGCACAGCGCGGAGCCGATCAGGAAGATGACGATCGCGGTCTGGAACAGCCTCTTGCGCCCGTACTGGTCGCCGAGTTTGCCCCACAGCGGGGTCGCGGCGGTCGAGGCCAGCAGATAGGCGGTGACGACCCAGGACAGGTGGTCGAGGCCACCGAGGTCGCTGACGATGGTGGGCAGCGCGGTCGACACGATGGTCTGGTCGAGCGCGGCGAGCAGCAGTCCGAGCAGCAGGGCGCCGATCGAGACGAGCGCATTGCCGGAGACGTGCTCGGCGGCCTTCGCCTCCTTCGCCGTGCCGTGCGTGTCCAGGGTCATCGAGACCTCCCGGGGCTCGGATGCGCTCCTACCATCGTGGGCGGTGTCACCGTTTATGGCCTGTTGAGTTCCCTGCCTGGCCGGTTTGCCGCGTGTCCCGGTTCGGCGGATGTGGAGGAGGTCTGCATAAACTCGGGAGTTCCCGAGGGGAGGGGCGAACGCGTGACGGAACCGACGGGCCACACCTGCCCGGAATGCGGGGCGCCGAGGGGGGCGGACAACACCCCGTCCTGCGACTGTGCCCGGCGGGCGTCCGACGCCCTGCGCGAGGCGCGTACGGCGCAGGCGGCAGCGGCGGAGGACTTCGACCCACTGCGCATACGCCCGTACGTCGAGTTCCCCGGAACCTCGGACGAGCCCGCCACGGCAAAGACCCGCCCGGCACCGGCCGCCGAGGTCACCGTGCCACTGCGCCCGGTGCCCGGCCCGAACGGCCGCGACCTGCGGCTCTTCGAGCAGGAAACACCACACGAGCCCGAGGCCGACGAGGTACCGGTGGAGAAACGCCGGCGCCGCTCCCGCCGCACGGTCCTGCTGTCCGTCGCGGGTGCGGGGGTCGCGGTGGTGGCGGCGGCGGGTGTCGCGAGCGGGGTGTTCTCGTACCGGACACCGTCGCGGGACCAAGCTGCGGCCCGGGAAGTACGGGAGAGCGTCCCGGAGGTGACGACACCGGGCACCTCGTCGGCGCCCGCGCCGCCCGCCTCGTCCCGCCCGGCCTCGCCGCCCCGCACCGCCTCGGCCGACCCGAGCCCGTCCCCCAGCGCCTCCTCCGCCTCCCCGTCCCCCTCGCCCACGGCGTCCAGCAGCGCGTCCCGCTCGGCCACCCCCACCCCGTCGACGACGGCCGACGCCGGCCCGAACGCGGCACCCACCGCGGCGCCGGTGCTGCGGCGCGGCGACAAGGGCGCGGAGGTCACCGAACTCCAGCTGCGGCTCAGGCAGCTGAACCTCTACGGCGACCAGGTGAACGGCGTCTTCACCCGCTCCGTGGAGGACGCCGTGAGCACCTACCAGTGGGCCCGCGGTATCAGCGGCGACGAACCGGGCGTGTACGGCCCGGCCACCCGGGCGAGCCTGGAGTCGGAGACGACGGAGCCGTGAGCGGCATTTTCAGCGGTCAGGGGCGGCCGGTCGGCGTACCGGCTGCGACAGCGGCCGGTAGGCCGGAGCGGAGGCAGCCCGGCACACGAACCCCGCTCACCCGACGTGCAGCCGGATCGTCCCGTCCCCCACGGCCTCGACCCGCACCTGCGTGAGGTCCGGTACGACGGCATCGGGCCCGTGCGAGGCGGCCCGCGGCCCGACGCCCACTACCGTCATACCCGCGGCGCGACCCGCCGCGATACCGGCACCGGAGTCCTCGAAGACGACACAGTCCGCCGGATCGACACCCAGCTCGGCGGCGCCCTTCAAGAACCCCTCGGGGTCGGGCTTGCTCGCACCGACCGACTCGGCCGTGATCCGCACCTCGGGCAGCGGCAGCCCGGCGGCGGCCATGCGGGCGGTGGACAGCGGGACATCGGCGGAGGTCACCAGGGCGTGCGGCAGGCCGCGCAGGGAGGCGAGGAAGGCGCCAGCGCCGGGCACCTCGACCACACCCTCCGTGTCGGCGGTCTCCTCCGCGAGCATGCGGGCGTTGTCGGCGAGGTTCCGCTCCACAGGCCGCTCGGGCAGCAGCACCGCCATCGAGGCGTGGCCCTGCCGGCCGTGGACGACCTTCATCACCTCGTCGCCGTCCAGCCCGTGCCGCTCGGCCCAGCGCCGCCAGATGCGCTCGACCACGGCATCCGAGTTGACGAGGGTGCCGTCCATGTCGAGCAGGAGGGCGCGGGCAGTACGGACAGTGGCCGGCATCGGCAGCTCCAAAAGCGATGAACCTCGAGGTCAGGAGAGACAAGGCGGCCCCGCCCGCCGGTCAGGGAGAACGGGCGGGAGCCACTTTGTTCCTCCACGGTACAAAACCTGACCCCGGTTCCGCCACCACCTTCGGCGAGGGTTCACCCGCCGTTCAGCTCAGCCCGCCACGGCCTCGTACAGGCTCCACACACCGAGCCCCAGCATCAGCAGGGCCGCGATCTGCGTGATCAGCCGCAGCGGCACCCGCTTCATCAGGGCCTTTCCACCGACGATGCCGAGTCCGGCCACCGCCCACAGACCCAGGACCGCGCCGAGGCCGACGGAGATCGGGTCGTCGTACCGGGCGGCGAGGTTGGCGGTCATGATCTGGGTCAGGTCACCGAACTCGGCGACCAGGATGAGCATGAAGCCCGTACCCGCGACCTTCCAGAAGGACTGGTCGGCCGGCTTGCGGACCTCCTCCTCGTCCTCGTCCTTCTTCATCAGCAGCATCGCGGCGCCGCCCAGGAAGAGCACACCGGTGACCGCGTGCACGATCTGCTGCGGCAGCAGGGTCAGCACGCTGCCGGCCGCGACGGCGATCACGACATGCAGCAGGAAGGCGGCGGCCACGCCCGCGAAGACGTACGAGGCGCGGTAGCGGGTACCGAGGACGAGGCCGGCGAGCGCGGTCTTGTCCGGCAGTTCGGCGAGGAAGATGACGCCGAAGACGAGCGCCGTCACAGTGATGCTGATCAAGGTTCCTCAATCGGTCGGGGCCGCCCCGCCGAGAGTGCTGAACCTCACATGAGACACCTCGGCACGGCAGCACACTTCGCACCCGTGCCATGACGCACGGGCGTGCACTGCTTGCCGAAGGTCTCGCTGGGCGGTCCTCGCGGAATCCGCCTCCGGGCGCCGGCTCAGGCTGGCTGAGCAGTATGTCGACGGTCCGGCGAAGAGCTACTCCCCTTCTGCGCCTCCCATCGTACGGGACGCAAAAGTTCCGCTCCGAACCTTGTCGTGTCATGAACACGCCACTAACTTCTTACCGGGCGGTCACCTCCCGGCCACACGGCGCCGCGAGCATTCCCTCGCTCGCGCTCCAACACCCCCACCCCTCAAGGGAGTTCGCATGCCGAAGTTCTACGCGCGTCGACGTCTGAGCATACTCGCGACGCTCACCGGACTGATAGCCTCCGTCGCCCTGTTCAACTCGCCGAGCGCTTCCGCCGCCCTCCCCACACCGGTCAGCGCCGCCACCGCCCGCAGCTATCTCGCCCAGCTCACCGTGGCCACCGAGAACCGCACCGGCTACGACCGCGACCTCTTCCCGACCTGGATCACCATCTCGGGCAGCTGCAACACCCGCGAGTGGATCCTCAAGCGGGACGGCTCGAACGTCGTCACCAACTCCGCGTGCACCGCCACCAGCGGCAGCTGGTACTCCCCGTACGACGGTGCCACCTGGACCGCCGCCTCCGACCTCGACATCGACCACCTCGTGCCGCTCGCGGAGGCCTGGGACTCCGGGGCCAGCAGGTGGACCACCGCCCAGCGCCAGGCCTTCGCCAACGACGTCACCCGCCCCCAGCTCCTCGCGGTCACCGACAACGTCAACCAGGCCAAGGGCGACCAGGACCCGGCCACTTGGATCCCGTCCCGCTCCGCCTACGTCTGCACCTACGTCCGCGCCTGGGTCCAGGTGAAGTACTACTACGGCCTCTCGGTCGACTCCGCGGAGAAGACCGCGCTGACGAACGACCTGGCGAGCTGCTGACCGCCGGAGCCCTTCCGCCCTCCTCGGCCCCCGCGCACCCGCGGACGGCCGGGGAGGGCGGCTCCGTTTCCGGGGACGCCGAGGGTCTTCCGGATCAGGCCGGCGGGAACACGACGACAGGGCCCGGACGGGCCGCCGCCGCATGACGGGGCCCGGGCCGGTCCCACAGGCAGGGCCTAGGCCGGCCGCCGCCGCATCAGGAACCCGGCCAC
Source organism: Streptomyces sp. NPDC101151 (assembly GCF_044768335.1). Lineage (NCBI taxonomy): Bacteria > Bacillati > Actinomycetota > Actinomycetes > Kitasatosporales > Streptomycetaceae > Streptomyces > Streptomyces sp. NPDC101151. The sequence continues at coordinate 204,159 of NZ_JBIWPP010000012.1, forward strand.
GGCCCCCGCTCCGAACAGGGCCGCCAGCGACACGCCCGTGGCCAGCCAGGTGGCCCCGAGCCAGCGGGCGCCGTAGTAGCCGAGGGCGACGCTGTAGGCGGCCCAGGACAGGCCGGCCAGGGCGGACCAGGGGACGAAGTCGCGGGCGCGGCGGTGCGCGGCGCCCGCGCAGAAGGAGACGACCGAGCGGCCGGCGGGGGCGAAGCGCGCCAGAACGACCAGGGCGCCACCGCCCCGGGACAGTGCGTCGCCGAGACGTTCCTGCGCAGCAGTCAGGCGGCGGGAGCGGGCTATCGCACGGTCCAGGCGCTCACCGCCCCGCCAGGCCAGCCGGTAGGCCACCAGATCGCCGAGGACCGAGGCGGTCGCGGCCGAGAGGATCAGAGCGACGATGTCCGGCACCTCGCCCGGGACCTGTCCCGTCGCCGCGCCCGAACCCGCCGCCGCCGCGGTGGCCGCCGTGATGACGAGCACTCCGCTCGGCAGCACCGGCAGGAACACGTCGAGCAGCACCGACAGCGCGACCATGACGTAGATCCATGGACCGGTGGCCAGTGACACCACGCTCTCCCACACAAGGACTCCCCCGTTACTCCCCCGATGACAGCCATACAGCGTACGCCGGGGGTGTGACAGGGGGATCGCGGGGGGGCTCATGTGATCGGCACAGCATGTTCACGCCTGCGGGTGCCGTGCGCGACGGCGCCCCTCCCCGCGCAGCGAGGGAAGGGCGCCGTCACCGGGCCGGGCGGGCGTCAGGCCGCGATCGGGGCCTGCTCCCCTGCGGGCTTGCGCGTCACCACCGCGCTCCGGGTGAAGAGCCGGTCCAGGCCGAGGGCGCCGGAGCCGGTGAAGACCAGCAGGAAGAACGCCCAGCAGTACAGGACCGACAGCTCGCCGCCGTTCTGGATGGGCCACAGGGCGGCCTGCTGGTGGACGTCGAAGTACGCGTACGCCATCGAGCCGGAGGCGATCAGCGCGGCACCGCGGGTGCCGAGGCCGAGCAGGACGAGGCCGCCGGCGACCAGCTGGATCACCGCCGCGTACCAGCCGGGCCAGGTGCCCGACGGGATCGTGCCGCCCTCGGTGCCGGCGGCGCCGCCGAGGACGCCGAAGAGCGAGGCCGCGCCGTGTACGGCGAACAGCAGGCCGACGACGATGCGGAACAGGCCTATGACGTACGGCTGAGCGGAATTGAGGCGTGCGGACATGGGGGGACATCTCCTCTTCGGTGGTGGCCGGGGACAGGCCGTGGGGGCGGCGGTACCGAACGAGGGACCCAGGTTAGGGGAACCTAATCTATGCTTGCAAGTTCAACATCAGGCCATGGTTCCGCTTCCGCTTGCGGTTCCGTTCCGGCCCCGGCCGCACGTAGGACGGCTCGCGCCACCGCATCGGCGTCCGAAAGTGTGACCGAATCCACCCCTGGACGGGCGCCCGCCGCAGTCACCCAGTGCACCCCCTCCGTCGGCACCCCGAAAGCGAACCGCCGTGCATGCACCCGACGTTGACGGTCTATCAGGCGATAGGGGCGCCGGGTCACATCCAGCCCTCCGGTTTCGTAGCCGTCCACGGTGTGCGGGCGGCAGCCGCCGCTGTGCAGCAGCCCCGCGAGCAACTCGTCGGCCGTCCGCCGCAGATCGGGTTCCGGAAGGCGCGCCTCTATGAGGGTCGTCACACGCGCCGCCGAGCCCGGCACGTCCGGCGAGTGCGCCACCCACGCCCCCTCCTCGGGCCGCACCTCCAGACGCGGGCCCAGCACCTGGGCCACACCCGCCTCCAGCAGGGCCGCCAGTTCCTCGATCCGGCGGCGGGGCGGCCCGATGGAGAGGAAGGCGTTGAGCGGGGTGTACCAGCGGTCCAGGTCCCCACGGCGGGAGTCGCCGGTCAGGCCGCCGTGGTCCACGACCAGGCGTATCTCGTTGCGCAGGTCCCGCAGCACGTCCAGGGCGGCCTTCAGCGGACCGTGCACGTTGCCGAGGGCGGCCTGCGTCGCGTCCTCACGCAGATACGCCTGCAGCCACGCCCGCCACTGCCCGGCATCGGCGAACTCCCGCTCCCCGTACGGCCGGGAGACCCGCTCCCAGCACCAGCGGTCCGCGGCGCCGACCCCGAACTCGTCCAGCAGCAGCCCCTCGCGGGGATCGCCGTGCGGCACGGCGAGGAACCGGTCGGCGAAGTCGGGGCGGCCGGTCAGCGCGCGGTAGTAGACCGTCTCCACCTCCTTCGCGACCAACGGCCATATCTCCGCCCGGAAGTCGGGCGCCTCGGCGGAGTCGGCACGCTTGCGGAAGCCCGCTGTCACCTCCGGGGTGAGCACCAGCGGGAGGTGACGGCCGTACGGGCCCTTGGCGTTGTCGCCACGGGCCTGGTACGGCACCCCGCGCCGCGAACCGGCGTACAGGCGCGGCTCCCGGCCCGAGGGCCGGTAGTGCAGGACACCGTCGGCGTCACGGACGTAGCGGCCGCCGCGGCCGGTGGTCAGCAGGGCCATGTGATCGAAGAAGTTGAGGCCCAGGCCGCGCAGCAGCACCGGTTCGCCGGGCATGAGGGGGGACAGGTCGACGTCGGCCGGATTGGCGGGCGGAACGTGGCGCAGGCCGTGCCGGGCGGCGTAACCGGCCGTCCGCCGCTGCTCCTCGTCCACGGCCGACGGCAGGTGCCCCTGGGCCAGCACCACCGCCGCCAGACCGGGCAGCACGCCGCCGTCGTCGAGGGTCAGCACCTGCCCGCCGTCGGGGCCGTCGTCCAGCCGCACGGCACGGGCCCGGTGGGTCTCGACGCGCACCGCCCGCGGGGCCGCCCGGACGGTCCGCGCGAACACCCACTCCAGGTAGCGGCCGTAGTGGGCGCGGGTGGGGTAGTCGTCCGGGCCCAGCTCGCCGTCCGCCCACTCGTACAGGCTGGGGCCCGGGCGGATCGGGCCCGAGCAGTCCACGCTGGCGTCGGTGAACAGCGTCACCTGGCTCGCCACGGTGTTCATCAGCAGCTCGGCCGACTGCTCGGTCCGCCAGACCCGGCCCGGGCCGGGCGGCGCCGGGTCGATCACGTGGACCGTCAGCCGGGCACCTGGCGCGAGGAGTTCCGGCGCGGAAGCGCACAGGCGCTCCAGGACGCTGGTTCCGCGGGGTCCGGCCCCGACCAGGGCGACGGAGACCGTGGGGGATTCCTGGGTCGGTGCAGACAAAGGTGTCACTCCCGGGCGTGTGGGGGCGCATGGCAGCAGACCGCCCGCAGGAAGCGGACGGTCCGCCTCATCATGCCTGTCCGGCCCTCGGCGGTCGGGGACACCCCTGGACCCGCGCGGGCCAACGTGTTCCCCTTCGCCCCGAGTTGTCCGTCAGCAGAGGGTGCCGCCGTCCATGTCCCCACCTTCCGGTCTCCCCCGGCGGGAGACTCAAGCGCCCGGTCGCGGCGCGGACGGCGCAACGCGCCCGCGCGGCGTCCGGCCGCCGGTCGGGGGCACCTCGCAGCGGATCGCTACCCCGTCTGCCGCACGGCCTGCCCCCGCACCTCCAGGCTGCCGAGCAGCTCCGCCGTGGCCTCGGCCACGGCTTCCACGGCCCGTTCGAACACCTCGCGGTTGTGGGCGGCGGGCGCCCGGAACCCCGAGACCTTCCGCACGTACTGCAGCGCGGCGGCGTGGATGTCGTCCTCGGTCGCCTCGCCGGGCAGCACGGGCGGACGCAGCGTCTTGATACTCCGGCACATGCCCCCAGTCTCACGCACTCCGCGCGGCCCTGCGAAGATCACGCCGAAGGCGGCCACCGATCCCCGGGGCCGACCGACGAGAGGAACATCCTCATGACGACGAAGCACACCGTGGCCGTGCTGGGCCCCGGCGGCACCGGCGGCCTCCTCGCCGCCCTTCTGTCCCGCTCCGGCCACCGCGTCATCTGCCTGGCCCGCCAGGACACGGCCGACACCCTGCGCGGCGCCGGAATCCAGGTCCGCAGCGACCGGTTCGGCGACTTCACCGCGCCCGTGGAGGCGGACACCGCGCTGCGCGAGCCGGTGGACGCCTGTCTGATCACCGTCAAGCACACCACCCTGGACGCCGCTCTCACCCGCGTCCCGCCCGCCGTCCTCGGCGACGCCCTGGTCGTACCGCTCCTGAACGGCGTCGAACACCCTGCGGCCCTGCGGGCCCGCTACCGCCCCGACCGGGTGGCCCCCGGCGTGATCCGCGTGGAGTCCACCCGCCTGGCCCCCGGCGTGATCGAACACGGCAGCCCATTCGCGGAGATCGACCTGGCGGGGGACGGTGTCCCCCGCTCGCGCCTGGACGCCCTCGCCGCCGTGCTCGGAGCCGCGGGTCCGGCCGCCCGCGTGGTCGAGGACGAGACGGCTGCCCTGTGGGCGAAGATGGCGTTCCTCGCCCCGTTCGCCCTGCTCACCACCCGCTACGCCCTCCCCCTGGGCGAGGCGCGCACCCGTCACCGAGAGGAGCTGGAAACCCTGGTCGCCGAGACCACCGCGGTCAGCCGCGCCTGCGGCATCCCCGCGGACCCGGCCCAGGCCCTGTCCCGGTACGACGCCTTCCCGCCCTCCGCCAAGTCCTCCATGCAACGCGACGCCGAGGCGGGCCGCCCGCTCGAACTCGACGCCATCGGCGGAGCGTTGCTGCGTGCGGCGGACCGGCACGGCGTACCGGTGCCGGTGACCGCCCGCCTGGTGGACGAACTGCGGGCCGCCGGCCACTGAGTCCCCTGCGTCGGCTCAGTGGGTCAGCAGCCACTGGGCCGACACCAGGTGCACCGCGGCGAGCCCGCCCGCGGTGCTCAGCATGCCCGTGTCGCGGCGGGCGGCGGGCGGCGCCGACAGCGGCGTCGCCCGGCCGCGCCGGACCCGCGACGATCAGCACAAGGCCGGCCTGCCCACCGGCTGAGGGGGTCCCACCCGTTCGCGTGAACCTCACAAGCGAACTCGCCACCCAAATTCGAACAGGCGTAGCATTGCCGCGTGGCTACGACCTATGAATTCCCCAGTGACCTCCGCGCCGGTCAGGAGGAGCTGCATCAGGTCCGGGCCGAGCTGTCGGCCCTGTTCAAGCGGCTGCCGTGGTCGGTCGAGCCGATGGACGGCTTCAGCGACGACAACGGCTGGCGCAAGGTGGAGCGGCCCGCGTCCCCCGGCTGGACGCCGGACGAACAGGCCGAGGTGGAGAAGCTACGGCAACGAGAGCACGAACTGGCGGTCTTCGTCAGCGGCCACCGCTTCTGGGGCGAGGTCGCGGCGGCGGAGCGTGTCGAGGCCCGCATGAGGCTGAAGCACGCCCATGAAGAGGCGGCCGAGGACAGGGAGTGAACGAAAAGCCCCCCGACCGGACCGGTCGGGGGGCTCTCGTTTCCGCTGTGGGCGCGGACGGTTTCGAACCGCCGACATCCTGCTTGTAAGGCAGGCGCTCTACCCCTGAGCTACGCACCCGATGCCCGGGCACAAGGCCAGGACGAGTTGACAGCCTACCTTGCCGCAGGCAGTGCACCGCAAACCCGTATCGCGTGATCACGGGCCCGTACGGGGGTTATCCCCACCCTGTGTCCGGGAGCGCACCGGATCGTGTTCACGGTCGTGGATCTCTTACGGTCCTCACAGACCGACACACTCCGGCCGCGCCACCCGGCAGGCCGGTTCAGGGGGAGATTCAGCATGACTCGTTCCGCTTCCGTTCGTGCGGCCGCAGGCGTCGTGGTGGCCGGGGTGCTCGTCGCCGGGGTCAGTGGGTGCGGTGCATCCGCCGGCGACGACGACCACCCCGACCACCGGGCCTTCGCACTGCACGGCCGTACCCTCACCGTCGACTCGGACAACTCGTCGCTGGAGGTAGTCGCCGCCCCGGGGAACAAGGCCGGCACCGTGCAGGTGACCCGGTGGTTCCAGGGATCCGTGATGGTCGGCAGTGATCCGAAGGTCAGCTGGTCCTTCAAGGACGACCGGCTGGTGCTGCGGGTGCGCTGCTCGGGGTTCATCGCCGACTGTTCGGCCCGGCACCGGATCGAAGTGCCGCGCGGAATCGCCGTCAAGGTCGAGAACGGGGACGGGAGCGTACGGGCGCACGGGTTCGCCGATCCGCTCACCATCCGCACCAGCGACGGGTCCGTACGGGTCACCGATTCGAGCGGGGCCCTGAATCTGCGGTCCGACGACGGGTCGGTGCGCGCCGACGTCTCCTCGCGCCGGGTGCGGGCCGGCAGCAGTGACGGCTCGGTGCGTCTCGAACTCGACGCCGTGCCCGACCTGGTGGACGCCGGCAGCGACGACGGGTCGGTGACCGTCGCGCTGCCCCGGGCTGCCTACCGGGTGAAGGCGGGATCCGACGACGGGTCCGTGTCCGTGTCCGTGCCCCGCGACGACACGAGCCCGCACGCCGTGTCCGCCCACTCCTCGGACGGGAAAGTGACCGTGCGCACGGCGAACTGACCGGCCCGTGTGTTCGTCTTCAACGGGTGGGAGAATGACACCACCCAGGGCGAACCACAGCACGGGAGAGGGATGTGACGGCGACACCGGGCACGCCATCGACGCGGTCGTACCCGCCGTCGGCCGTTCGGGCCCGGGGCGGGTCCTCTGTTCTGCGCGACACCCTCACCCTGATGAGCCTGCCGGTGCTGGCCGCGCTCGTGCTGCCCGCCGCGTTCGCCGGCGGCGGCACCAGGCGCTGGTTCGGCGGGCGCTCGGAGGGTCAGCGCGCCGAGGCGCAGGCGGCGAAGGACGCGGCGGCGGCCGCGTTCTACGAACTCGACACCGCGCAGCGGGACCTCCGGATCTCCGTCGAGACCATCACGGCCGTGGACGACTCCCCCGCCGCCCGCCGCGCGGTGGCCGACTTCGCGGCGCTGGGCGGGCGGATCGACGAGGCCAGCCGGCGGTACATCCAGGCCGTGGACGCCCATGACCTGGACCGTGACGACCTGGAGGCGGCGACGGCCGCCCGGGCACGCGGCGAGTTGACCGCTGCCAGGGACGAACTGGTCCGGGTCAAGCAGGAGCTGGACCGCTTCGGCAGTTCGCTCGGTCCGTTGCTCGGCAAGGCCGAGACCCAGCTGACCCGGCTCGCGCCGGCGGTGGAGCGGGCCCGGCAGGCGCTGCTGGGCGCGAGCAATGCGCTGGACGCCGTCCGCGAGAAGGGCCTCGCGGCCGATGACCTCGCTGCCCGGCTGGCCGCGCTCTCGCCGGAGCTGACCAGGCTGAACCAGGGAGCCGGCCGGCACGGGGTGGCCCCGACGCTGGAGCGGGCCGAGCGGGTCCAGCGGGAGGCCGCGGCGATCCGGGCCGAGGCCGAGCGGCTGCCCGAGAAGGCGGCCGAGATCGACCACCGGCTGGTGAGCCTGCGGACCCGTGCGCAGGCGCTGACCACGCGGGCGGGGCAGGTGGACCCGGTGCTGAGCGAGCTGCGGCGGCGGTTCGCGGCCGCGTGCTGGCAGGACCTGCAGCAGGTGCCGGCACAGGCCACGGAGAACGTGCGGCAGGCCGAGCTGAAGCTGCGCGAGGCCCAGGCCGCCCGGGAGGCCCAGCGCTGGCCGGACGCCACCTCCCTGCTGTCGACCGTGCGGGCGCTGCTGAACAGCACGGACGAGGCCGTGTCGGCCGCCGGTGACCGGCTGACCAGGCTGAACGCCGTACAGAAGGATCCGCAGCAGGAGGTCGAGCGGACCCGCTTCGCGATCCGGGACGCGCAGCGGCTGGCGATGACCGGCCGTACCACCCCGGATCCGCGGCATGCGCGGCCGCTGGACGAGGCGGTGGCCCGGCTGGAGCGGGCGATCGGCACGCTGGAGGGCCGGCACCCCGACTACTGGCATTTCCTGACCGAGACGGAGGCCGTGCGGCAGACGGTGGCCCGGGTGGTGGCGCACATCCGGGAGGAGCGCGGAGGCGGTCACTGAGCCGTTTGCCGTCGACGCGTGGCGGGCGGATATTGGGTCATACGTATGGCCTCCGCTGGCACACGAAGGAGGCGGACATGGCCACACAGTCAGTGCACCGGGAGCCGCGGCGACGGATCCGGCTCGACGATCACCTTCCGGTCGACCATCGTCTGAACACGGTCTACCGGATCGGCGCGGGCCTGATGGGCGCCTTCCTGGTCGTCTTCGGCATCTTCGGCATCGTCAACCACATCGGCTTCTTCGACACCGGCGGGAACACCGTCGTCGGCCTGAACACCAACGGCACGCTCAGTATCCTGTCGATCTGCGTCGGGGTGCTGCTCCTGGTCGGCATGGTGATCGGCGGGAACTTCGCCTCGACGCTGAACATGACCCTCGGGATCCTGTTCCTGCTCAGCGGGTTCCTGAACCTGTCCCTGCTCGAGACGGACTACAACTTCCTGGCATTCAAGATCCAGAATGTGCTGTTCAGCTTCGTGGTCGGGATCCTGCTGATGGTGTTCGGGATGTACGGAAGGGTCGGTTCGACCCTCCCGCACGACAATCCGTACTGGCGGGCCAGGCACCCCGATGCGGCGGATCCGGAGAAGCGGTGAGCCCGTCCGGCGGAGGTGCCGGTTAATCTGTGCGCATGCCTCGCTACGAGTACCGCTGCCGTACCTGCGGCGACACCTTCGAACTGAGCCGTCCGATGGCGGAGTCGGCCGCGCCCGCCGCCTGCCCCGCGGGCCACGACGACACGGTCAAGCTGCTGTCGACGGTGGCCGTGGGCGGCACGTCCGCCGCGCCGGCCCCGGCGCCCCGGGCGGGCGGGGGCGGGGGCGGCTGCTGCGGCGGGGGCTGCTGCGGCTGACCCCGGGCGGTCGGGGCCCCGGGCGGTCGGGGCAGGACTGCGGCCCGTCGGTCAGGGCTGCGGCCCGTCGGGTCGGACCTGCGGCCGGGAGGCCCGCAGGAATTCGCGGACGATCCGCTCGCCGGCCAGCACCCCGCGCTCGGGGAGCGCACTGATCTGAGGTGCGATCCAGTCGGCGTCGGCCAGTTCGCCGTGGCCGGGGCGCCAGCCCCGGTCGGCGGCCAGCAGCAGGTCGGCGTCGAGCAGGGAGTCGCCGGCGGCCAGCGTGAGGTGGGCGCCGGTGCGCCGGGCGACCTCGCGCACGGCCGCGCTCTTGGTGAGCGGCTTGGGGACGGCGTAGATCTTCCGGCCCTGGAGCGAGACCGTCCACCCCAGGTTCTCCGCCCATGCCGCCAGCTCCTTCACCCAGTCCTCGGGCAGCAGCTCGCGTTCGACGACCAGGTAGGCGAACAGGTCCTCGGCGACCCGGTGCTTGCGCACCCAGACAGGGTCGGCGGTGGCCATCAGGTGCTCGCCGATCTCCGCCAGCGGCGCGCACTCGTCGGCGAGCCGGGCCTGCACCTCCGCGTGCCAGTCCTGGTCCGTGACGCCGTCGACCAGCAGATGGCCGCCGTTGGCGCAGATCGCGTACGTCGGCTGGGGGCCGGGCAGGTTGATGCGCTGGTACTGCTTGCGGGTCCGGGTCGTGGTCGGCACGAAGACGGCCGTGTCGCCGAGGTCGGTCAGCAGCTGGGCGGCCGTCTCGGTCAGGTAGGACAGGGGCCTGCTCTCGTGCACCTCGACGCACAGCAGCCGGGGCGCCCGGGCGTCCGGCATGGTCAGTGCCAGGGCCGCGGCGGAGTAGATCAGCGTACGGTCGAGGTCGCTCGCCACCAGTACCGGCATCAGACGTTCACCGCCTTGCCGTCGACGCCCGTGGCGCCGCGCGTGTACTTGGGGTGGATCAGCCCGACGCAGGTGTACGGCAGGTCGCCGACCTCCTCCACCGGTACTCCTCTCTGTTCGGCGAGCAGCTTCACATGGTCGAGGTCGGTTCCCGCGCCGGCCTTGGCGAGGATCTTCCAGGGCACCCGGCGCAGCAGTACCCGGGTGGTCTCGCCGACGCCGGGCTTGACCAGGTTGACGTCGTGGATGCCGTACTCCTCGCTGATCCGCTCGACGGCCTGCCAGCCCTCCCAGGTCGGGGTGCGGTCCGCGGCCATCAGCTCCTTGGCGGCCGCGTCTACGGTGTCGGCGACCTCCGGGAAGCGGGCGGAGACGGCGTCGAGGAAGGCCACGGAGACGTCGGCGCCGGCGAGTTCGCGGTAGAACTTCGCGCCGTGGAAGTCGTTCGGACCGACCAGGTCCGCGCGCAGGACCGTGCGCGATATCAGTCCGGAGACGGTCGAGTTGAGACAGGCGGACGGGATGAGGAAGTCCTCGCGGGTGCCGTAGGTGCGCACGCAGGAGCCGGGATCGGCGAGTACGGCGATCTCCGGGTCGAAGCCGGTGACGCCCTCCTTCTCCTCGAACTCCTCGATGGCCTGGGCGAGTTCGCGGGTGATGGCGCCCTTGCCGGTCCAGCCGTCCACGAAGACGATGTCCCTGGGGTCGTGGTGGGCGGCGAGCCAGCGCAGCGCGTTGGCGTCGATGCCGCGGCCTCGGACGATCGAGACGGCGTAGTGCGGGAGTTCGAGGCCGTGCCGGAACCGGGCCCAGCGGCGCATGAGCACGCCGACGGGGGTGCCGGCGCGGGCCAGGGAGACCAGCACCGGGCGGGGCGAGCGCTCGGCGATGACGGTCTCCGTGACGACGCCGACCGCCCGGGCGAGCCGCGTGGCCGATTCGTCCAGGGCGGTGTGGAACAGCTCCTGGTACTGCTCGCTCGGCTGGTACTCCACCGGCAGCGACTCCGCGTAGTGGGCCCCGCCGCTCTGGATGGCCTCCTCGCGTTCCTCGGTCGGCGCCTCCAGGGTCACGTCCGAGAGGTCCTGCAGCAGCCAGCCGACCTCCTCGGGGGCGTACGAGGAGAAGGCGGGGCCGCGGAGGGGCTCGGGCAGCATGGCCGTCCTTTCGGGAGTGGTGAGGGGCTCGGGGGCGTAGGACGGGACGACCGCGAGCAGGACGCGCGGGGTGTGGGCGGCAAGGCGGGCCGGCAGGCCGTCGGGGGCGTGCAGTGCGGGGGTGTCGGCGACCGAGTCGACCACGGCGACCACGGCGTCGAAGCCGGCCCCGGCGACGTTGTACGCGTACCGCTCGCCGGGGCCGTCGGCCGGGTCGTCGTGGGCGGGGAAGACCAGCCGGGTGCGTATCGCGTAGCCGGGGTCGTCGACCGCGAGGACGGGCGAGCGGGTGGTGGTGGAGAAGCACACCTCGGCGGGGATCATCTGCTCCAGCTCGCGGGCGATCCGCAGCGGGGCGTACATCAGCTCCTCGAAGCCGAGCACGAGCACGCGCCGGGCGTCGGTGGGCAGCGCCTCGGCGACCCGGGCGGCCATGCCGGGCAGCGCGGTCTCCAGGCGGGCACGGTGGGCGGGCGTGAAGCCGTGCCGGCCGCCGTCGGGCAGGCCGTGGGGCCAGCGCAGGTCGACGCGGGTGATCCGGCCGTAGGACGGCTTCGGCGCCTCCTGGGCGGGCTCGTGCCGGGCGACCAGCTCCTGCCCCTTCTCCAGCACGCCCTCCGGCAGCCGTACGGTCCCGGAGGCGGCCGCGATCAGGTCCACCCGGGCACCGATCTCGGTGGCGAACCGCTCCAGGCGGGCGGTGTCCTCGGCGGAGCGCATGTCGACCAGGGCGACCACCACATACCGTCGGCGCGGATAGCGTTCGTGCAGGTCACGGATGGTGTTGAGGACCGTGTTGCCGGTGGAGAACTCGTCGTCGACCAGGACCAGCGGGCCGTCGCCGGCCAGCAGGGCGGGGTCCTCGGGGAGCAGCAGGTGGGAGGTGGCGTGGGAGTGGGACTCCTCGAAGCCGCCCGCCGGGGCGACACCGGCCACCGGGCGGCGGGTGGAGTGCAGGTACGGGGCGAGGCCCAGGCCGTCGGCGACCGAGTGGCCGAGGCCGGTGGCGGTCTCCGCGTAGCCGAGGACGACCGCCGAGGCGGCCTCCGTCTCGCCGAGCAGCTCGCGGACCCGGCGGCCCAGGCGGAAGCCGTGGCCATAGACCACGGACGGGGTCTGCGGCACGTGCTTGCCGAGCACGTGCGAGACGAGCAGGTGGGCCCGCTTGGGGTTGCGGCGCAGCGCGAGCCCGAGCAGCGCCGGCAGCCCGTCGTCGCCCTCGAGTCCGACCCCGAGTCGCTCGGCGACCCAGCTGCCGGACCAGACCCCGCCGTTCACTGCGTTCTTCATGCGTTCCTTGGGTTGGGAAGGATCAGCCGGGTATTCCGGCGGTGAGCAGCTCCACGAAGCCGACGTCCTCGCGTGCCACGCCGAAGACCTCGGCGCGCAGCAGGGTCCGCTCGGCCCAGGCACGGTGCGGCTTCACTTCATTCATCTTGTTCGTGTAGGCCGACCGGAGTACACCCCCGCCGCCGCGTTCCGGCCGGAGGATGTCCTGGGCGTCGCTGAACTCCTCGTGGCTGACCACGGACAGCGCGTGCACGGGCAGGACGTGGGAGGGGTGGATGCAGGTCTTGCCGAGCAGGCCGTTGGCCTGGTCCAGGGAGATCTCCCGCAGCAGCCCGTCCATCGCGTGCTCGATGAGCTTCTCGCGCAGTTCGACGGCCTGCACCTCCAGGAAGGGGCTCTGCCGCAGCTGTGGCTTGAACATGCGCTCGGGGACCCGGAAGTACTCCCAGACCGGCCCGGTCACGGTGAATCCGGTGCCGTCGGCCCGGCCGAGCATGTTGACCACGTCGGAGATCACGGAGGCGACGATCTGGACGTCGTAGGCGGTCATGTCGGGGGCCCGGCGCAGGCCGTAGGAGGAGCAGAAGTCGGTCACGCCGAGGCGGAGGGCGAGCACCCGGTCGCGGAACTTGTCGACCGCGCGGGCGATGCCCTCCAGGGTGTCCACGCGGGACTCGCGGTACAGCAGCTCGGGCGACTCCAGGACGGGCATGGCGAACAGCCGGTGGCCGCTCTCGGCCTCGGCCGAGGCCAGGGCCTCCAGGAACGGGAGGCCCCGCTCCTCGGTGAACTTGGGGATGACGAAGCCGGACAGCAGCCGCACGGAGTCGCCGAGGCGGCGCGCGAGGTCGGGGATCTGCTCGGGGACGCGCACCCGGATGAAGAGCAGGGGCGGCTCCACGTCCGCACGGGAGGCGAGGTCGGCGAACTGCCGGACGAGGTTGTCCTCGCCGGCGACGACGTCCTCGTCGTTGATCGAGTCCTCCAGGCACAGCACCATCGAGACCACGCCGTTCCCGGTCTGTTTGACGATGTCGTCGGCGAGCCGCGGCCGGGTTGCCGGGCTGTACAGGGTGGCGCCCAGGGCCGCGGAGAGCAGCCGGGCCGGAGAATCGGCGGTGAATGCGCACGGCTCCCGGTGGAAGAGGCGCTGCCGCAGCTCGGGGGCAATGTGCCCAAAATGACGCATAAGACTCCTCGGTGCGCGAGCCGAGCCTGTGGATTCGGTAAAGGGTGGCCGGTAATAGTACGTAGGGATCCATGTCGGGGGTTCCCATCGGGCATGAATTTCCGGTAACTCGCCCGTGTCGGCAGCAACACCCCCCGCATTGTCGTGGCCAGGACCGAGAAGGCAGGATGACCGCATGACGCACGCGATGCTGAAGGGGTCGAATGTCCCGCTGGAGCCCACCATGGTGCGCGCCGTGCTGCGCTGGACGCCTGGGCAGGGAGTTCCGGACGTGGACGCCTCGGCGCTGCTGCTGGGTCCCGACGGCCGTGTGCGCTCCGACGAGGACTTCGTCTTCTACAACCAGCCACGGCATCCCTCGGGCAAGGTCTGGCGGCTGGGCAAGAAGCGGATCACCGAGGGCCTGACGGACACGATCCAGTCGGATCTCTCCGGTGTCGAGCCCGCCGTCGGCCGCATCGTGCTGGTGGCGTCCGCGGACGGTGTGTCCTTCGACCGTGTCCCGGCCCTGTGCATCCTGCTGTACGACGCCGCCGCCGCCGACGGCGAGCCGCTGGCCCACTTCGAGATCAAGCCGGAGACCGGCGCGGAGACGGCCTTGATCTGCGGCGAGCTGTACCGGCGCGGGGAGGGCTGGAAGTTCCGCGCGCTGGGCGAGGGCTACTCGAACGGTCTCAAGGGCCTCGCCACGGACTTCGGCATCTCGGTGGACGAGTCCGAGGCGGAGGAGGAGCCGCGCCGGGTCCTGCCCGAGACCACGTCCCAGCCGCTGCCGCCCGAGCAGCCGACGGCGGTCCCGTCCCAGCCGGCGTACGGCTACCCGCAGCCGACGTCACCCCAGCAGCCGGCGTACGGCTATCCCCAGCCGACGAGCCAGCCCGCCTACGGCTATCCCCAGCCCCAGCCGGCCCTGACGGCCCCGCTGGACCCGAACTTCCGCCTGCCGCCGCAGGGTCCGCAGTTCATCGGCCGGTAGGGGCTACTTCTCCACCTTCGACTTGTAACCCCGCCCCCAGGTCAGCCCCCACCCGTACAGCCGGTCCAGCTCCCCCTGGAATCCGTACACGAACTTCACCTCGCGCCTGACGGTCAGCTCCCCCTTCACGTTCTCGATCATCACCACCGCGCAGGACCGGGCCTGGGGGTGCCGCTCGTCCAGGCCTATCTCGATGCGGGGGCCGTTGCTGGGGTAGAGGGTGACGATCGCGTGTGTGCGGTCGAATGCCGGGGTCTGGTCGTAGATGTACACGAAGACCAGCAGCCGCTTGATGGCGTCCCGGTGGTCCAGGTTGACGTACATCGTCTCGCCGGACGCCGAACCGAACCGGTCGTCGCCGCTGAGCTTGATGTACGGCGGTGCGTTGACATCGCCGAGATAGCCGCCGAGGGGCTGGACGACTCCCTTGGTGCCGTCGGCCAGCTCGTACAGACAGCCCAGGTCGAGGTCGACGTTGACCATGCTCTGCCCGTGCCCGAGCACCTCCGGCGGCTTGAGCGCCTTGAAGGGGTGCCGGAAGAGGCTGGTGCGCTGGCTGCCGTCGAAGTCGGACGTCCGCATCCGCCACGCCAGGTTGATGCGCAGATGGCCGGTGGCCGCGTCCTGCTTGGTGAGGGACACCTGCTGGTGCCGCCTGGTCAGCTCGATCGCGTTGCTCGCGGCGCTGCCCGAGTCGAACTCGGCACGACCGCCCCGCAGCCCGTCGAAGAACCCCATTCCCGCCCCCAGGTACTCGTCCTACGCCGTCGGGGCGGCCGACCACGTCGGCCGCCCCGAACAGAGCGTTCCTCGTCGGACGGGGTGCCACACCCCGTCACGTCCCTGATCCTGCCCGTAGGGGGCTTGCAGGGGATGCCGGCTGTCAGACGCCGGAGGGGATCTCGGCCTTCTCGTCCGAGCCCGCTTCCCCCTCCGCGGCCGCCAGGGCGCGGTTGCGGCGGACGGAGGACCAGAAGGACCAGGCGATCAGGATGACACCGACGAGACCGGTGATGACCTCGTTGATCTGGTACTGGATGGTGACCATGAGGATCACGGCCAGGGCGCCGATCGCATAGTGGGCGCCGTGCTCCAGGTAGACGTAGTCGTCGAGGGTGCCCTGGCGGACCAGGTACACGGTGAGCGAACGGACGTACATCGCGCCGATGCCGAGACCCAGCGCCATCAGGACGATGTCGTTGGTGATGGCGAAGGCGCCGATCACACCGTCGAAGGAGAAGGAGGCGTCCAGCACCTCGAGGTAGAGGAACATGAAGAACGCGGCCTGGCCGGCCAGCACGACCGGCGGGCGCTTCTTGCCGGTGCGGGCGGCCTCTTCCTCCTCCTCGTGCTCGCGCTCCTCCTCTTCCTCCAGCTTGTCCTCGAAGTAGCCGGAGAGACCACCGACGATCATGTACGTGATCAGGCCGGCGATGCCGGCGATCAGGACCGTCTGCGCCTTGTCGACATGCGCGCCGCCGTGCTGGTGGGCGTGGGTGGCGAAGGTGAAGGAGGTGATGAGCAGGACGATCAGGGAGATGCAGACCGACAGCATGTCGACCTTGCCGAGCTTGGCCAGGGGTCGCTCGATCCAGCGCAGCCACTGGATGTCCCGGTCCTCGAAGATGAAGTCGAGGAAGATCATCAGCAGGAACATGCCACCGAAGGCGGCGATCGCCGGGTGGGCGTCGGTGACCAGTTCCTGGTAATGGTCCTTGTTGTTGAGCGCGAGGTCGACGGCCTCGATCG
Organism: Streptomyces sp. NPDC101151; assembly: GCF_044768335.1. NCBI lineage: Bacteria > Bacillati > Actinomycetota > Actinomycetes > Kitasatosporales > Streptomycetaceae > Streptomyces > Streptomyces sp. NPDC101151. The sequence goes on from NZ_JBIWPP010000012.1 coordinate 220,147, forward strand.
GGCCCATCTTCGCGCTGATCGCGACGATGACGACGGGGAAGACCAGCCGCATGCCGAAGACCGCGATGAGGACGCCGACCGTGAGGAAGATCTTCTGCCAGAAGGCGTTCATCTTCTTCAGGATTCCGGCGTTGACCACCGCGTTGTCGAACGACAGCGAGATCTCGAGGACGGAGAGGATCGCCACGATGCCGAAGGCCTCCCACCCCCCGTAGAAGACCGCAGCGACCAGGCCGATCGCGGTGACCGCGAAAGACCAGCCGAAGGTTTTGAGAAGCACTGGCTACCCCATCATGTTGTGGGGGTACCTCCCAGACGAAGTCTGGGGGAGGGTCTCCCCCGCGCCGTACTCGGCTTTGCTAAACGTTGACCCCGAGTGTAGAGGGGCGCTCCGGCCGGGGCGGCGGCCAGGGCGACCTGCGCGAAAAAGCCACAGGTCGCAAGGGTCGGTGCCCCGTGACCCGCTCAGTACGGCGCAGTGCACGAGCACGGAGAGCGCTGGGGTGAGTCGCCGCATCGGGCGTCAGGAAACGTTGACTCCGAAGTCCAGGGCGATGCCCCGCAGCCCCGACGCGTACCCCTGGCCGACCGCCCGGAACTTCCATTCGCCCTGGTACCGGTACAGCTCACCGAAGATCATGGCGGTCTCGGTGGAGGCGTCCTCGCTCAGGTCGTAACGGGCCAGTTCCTGGCCGTCGGCCTGGTTGACCACGCGGATGAAGGCGTTGGAGATCTGACCGAACGTCTGGCCGCGCTCGTCGGCCATATGGATGGAAACAGGGAAGATGATCTTCTCGCACTGGAGCGGGACCTTGGGCAGGTCCACCAGGATCGACTCGTCGTCGCCCTCGCCCTCACCGGTGAGGTTGTCACCGGTGTGCTCGACCGAGCCGTCGGGGCTCTTGAGCTGGTTGTAGAACACGAACCACTCATCACCCATCACCCGGTTCCCGGCGCCGCACAGCAGGGCACTGGCGTCCAGGTCGAAGGGGGCGCCGGTGGTGGAGCGCGCGTCCCAGCCGAGCCCGATCATGACGTTGGTGAGGTTCGGTGCGGCCTTGGAGAGGGAGACATTGCCTCCCTTGGCGAGCGTGACGCCCATGATGCTGGTCCTCCCCTAATGGTGCTTCCCTGGTTGTCCTGCGCGTCCGGCGCCGCCCGTAAACGGTGCGGCGCCGGACGTCGGCGGAGCCGCCGGGCGTCAGACGTTGACGCCGAAGTCCTGCGCGATGCCGCGCAGCCCGGAGGCGTACCCCTGGCCGATGGCGCGGAACTTCCACTCCGGGCCGTTCCGGTACAGCTCGCCGAAGACCATGGCGGTCTCGGTGGAGGCGTCCTCGCTCAGGTCGTAACGGGCGATCTCCTGCTCGCCCGCCTGGTTGATGACGCGGATGAACGCGTTGCGGACCTGGCCGAAGGACTGCTGACGGTTCTCGGCGTCGTAGATCGACACCGGGAACACGATCTTGTCGACGTCGGCCGGGACGCCGGCCAGGTTCACCTTGATCTGTTCGTCGTCGCCCTCGCCCTCACCGGTGATGTTGTCACCGGTGTGCTCGACCGAGCCGTCGGGGCTCTTGAGGTTGTTGAAGAAGACGAAGTGCTGGTCGCTCGCGACCTTGCCTGCGTTGTTCAGCAGCAGCGCGCTGGCGTCGAGGTCGAAGTCGGTGCCGGTCGTGGTGCGCACGTCCCACCCCAGGCCGACGATGACGGCGGTCAGGCCCGGGGCCTCCTTCGTCAGCGATACGTTGCCGCCCTTGCTGAGGCTGACTCCCACGGGTCCTCCATGTGGTGTCCAGGGGCGGGGAGCCCCATCGTGCTTCGGATATGGGATCAACGTGCCGATCCTAGTGACGGGTTCCCGCCCCCCGCAGACCCTGGACCCGACGAATCACAGGTGTCGGCCCACAGGCCGGCTCACAGGGTGTCGAGCGCCTTCACGTAGTCGTTCAGGTCGCGCGCGTCCGGCAGGCCGTTGACCACAGTCCACCGCACGACGCCCTCCTTGTCGATGATGAAGGTGCCCCGGACGGCGCAGCCCTTGTCCTCGTCGAAGACGCCGTACGCGCGCGAGACGTTGCCGTGCGGCCAGAAGTCGGAGAGCAGCGGGTATTCCAGACCCTCCTGCTCGGCGAAGACGCGCAGGGTGTGGATGGAGTCGTTGGAGACGGCGAGCAGCTGGGTGCCGCGGTCCGAGAACTGCGGCAGGTTGTCGCGCAGCTCGCACAGCTCGCCGGTGCAGACGCCCGTGAAGGCGAAGGGGTAGAAGAGCAGCACCACGTTCTTCTCGCCGCGGAAGTCGGAGAGCTTCACGGTGCGGCCGTGGTTGTCCTTGAGCTCGAAGTCGGGTGCCTTGTCGCCGACCTGGATCGCCATCGTCGTGCTTCCCTTCGGTGGGCTGTTCGGGTGAGAGCACAGCAAACGCTCGGAACCACCCTACGCAGCGATCACCACGGGCTTACCGCGGGCTTTCGGACGGGCCGGGCGCTCCCGGCCCGTCCGACGCCCCGAGACGAGGCGGTTTACCTCTTGTTACCTCTTGCCGGACTTCGCGGCCTTCGGCGTCGCCAGACGCGAGCCGCTCCAGTCCTTGCCGACGCTGACGCTCTTGGACGCCGTCAGGCCGGCGGTCGTCGCGGCTTCCGAGATGTCACTCGGCTCCACGTACCCCGTCCGGCCGGTCTTCGGCGTGAGAAGCAGAATGGCGCCGCCCTCTTCGATGTACGTGGTGGCATCCACCAGCGCATCCGTGAGGTCGCCGTCGTCGTCTCGGAACCACAGCACAACGGCGTCGGCCACGTCGTCGTACTCCTCATCCATGAGGTCGGCCTCGATGACTTCCTCAATGGCCTCGCGGAGCTCCTGATCGACGTCGTCGTCGTAGCCGATCTCCTGGACCACCTGCCCGGGCTGGAACCCCAGCCTGGCGGCAGGGTTCGTCCGCTCCTCCGCGTGGTCCGCGGTCGCGCTCACGGGTTGCCTCCTGATCATGTCTTGTTGATTATCTCAGCCACGCGCGTGCGCGAAGCATTGGCCGTAGTCCACACGGGCGGGACGGATCGCGCAAGTACCCGGCCGTCCAGACCGCCGAAACGGTGACGATACCGGCCGTGTCGCCGCAACTCCTGGCACCGTACCCCGATTCGCCATCACCCACATCACACCGATGTGCCCGCTTTGTACGATTCGGAATCATCCGTCGATACGGACCTAGAACAAGTTTGCCAAGCCCGTCACGCCCCGGGCGTATCGTTGCGTTTTGACCGTTCCGGTGTCCCGGTCACCGCACGGCGCCCCGGTTACCCCACGGTAGAGATGACGTACGCCTTCCCGAGGTACACGATGGGCATCGGTGTAGGCACGAGTAAAGAAGTGGCCCTCTGACAGGTAAGGAACAGCGTGGCTTCCGGATCCGATCGCAATCCGATCATCATTGGCGGCCTTCCGAGTCAGGTTCCTGACTTCGATCCCGAAGAGACCCAGGAGTGGCTCGACTCCCTCGACGCCGCCGTGGACGAGCGCGGCCGGGAGCGGGCCCGCTATCTCATGCTGCGCCTGATCGAGCGGGCCCGCGAGAAGCGCGTGGCCGTGCCCGAGATGCGCAGCACGGACTACGTCAACACCATCCCCACCCGGGCCGAGCCGTTCTTCCCGGGCAACGAGGAGATCGAGCGCCGGATCCTCAACGCGACCCGCTGGAACGCGGCCGTGATGGTCTCGCGCGCTCAGCGCCCGGGCATCGGCGTCGGCGGTCACATCGCCACCTTCGCCTCCTCCGCCTCCCTGTACGACGTGGGCTTCAACCACTTCTTCCGCGGCAAGGACGAGGGCGACGGCGGCGACCAGGTCTTCTTCCAGGGCCACGCCTCCCCCGGCATCTACGCGCGCGCCTACCTGCTCGACCGGCTCACCCAGGAGCAGCTCGACGGCTTCCGTCAGGAGAAGTCGAAGCACCCGAACGGGCTCTCCAGCTACCCGCACCCGCGCTCCATGCCGGACTTCTGGGAGTTCCCGACGGTCTCCATGGGTCTCGGCCCGCTCGGCGCGATCTACCAGGCGCGGATGAACCGCTACATGGCGGCACGCGGCATCGCCGACACCTCCAGGTCGCACGTGTGGGCGTTCCTCGGCGACGGCGAGATGGACGAGCCGGAGTCGCTCGGCCAGCTGACCATCGCCGCGCGCGAGGGCCTGGACAACCTGACCTTCGTCGTCAACTGCAACCTGCAGCGGCTCGACGGCCCGGTGCGCGGCAACGGCAAGATCATCCAGGAGCTGGAGTCGGTCTTCCGCGGCGCCGGCTGGAACGTGATCAAGCTGGTCTGGGACCGCACCTGGGACCCGCTGCTCGCGCAGGACCGCGACGGCGTGCTGGTCAACAAGATGAACACGACCCCGGACGGTCAGTTCCAGACGTACGCCACCGAGTCCGGCGACTACATCCGCCGGCACTTCTTCGGCGACGACCACCGGCTGCGCGCGATGGTCGAGAACATGACCGACGACCAGATCCTGCACCTGGGCCGCGGTGGCCACGACCACCGCAAGATCTACGCGGCGTTCAAGGCGGCCAAGGAGCACAAGGGCCAGCCGACGGTCATCCTGGCGAAGACGATCAAGGGCTGGACGCTGGGCCCGAACTTCGAGGGCCGCAACGCCACGCACCAGATGAAGAAGCTGACGGTCGACGACCTCAAGCACTTCCGGGACCGTCTGCACCTGCCGATCTCCGACAAGGAGCTGGAGTCCGGCCTGCCGCCGTACTACCACCCTGGCCGGAACTCGGAGGAGCTCCAGTACATGCACGACCGGCGCAAGGGGCTCGGCGGGTACGTGCCGACGCGCGTCGTGCGCTCCGAGCCGCTCGCACTGCCGGACGACAAGACGTACGCGAGCGTGAAGAAGGGCTCGGGCCAGCAGTCCATCGCCACGACGATGGCTTTTGTCCGGCTCCTCAAGGACCTCATGCGGGACAAGGAGATCGGCAAGCGGTTCGTGCTGATCGCGCCGGACGAGTACCGCACGTTCGGCATGGACTCCTTCTTCCCGAGCGCGAAGATCTACAACCCGCTCGGCCAGCAGTACGAGGCGGTCGACCGCGATCTGCTGCTCGCCTACAAGGAGTCGCCGACCGGCCAGATGCTGCACGACGGCATCTCGGAGGCGGGCTGCACGGCCTCGCTGATCGCGGCCGGCTCGGCGTACGCCACGCACGGCCAGCCGCTGATCCCGGTGTACGTCTTCTACTCGATGTTCGGTTTCCAGCGCACCGGCGACCAGTTCTGGCAGATGGCCGACCAGCTGTCGCGCGGCTTCGTACTGGGCGCGACCGCGGGTCGTACGACCCTGACCGGCGAGGGTCTGCAGCACGCGGACGGCCACTCGCAGCTGCTCGCCTCGACCAACCCGGGCTGTGTCGCCTACGACCCGGCGTACTCGTACGAGATCGCGCACATCGTGCAGGACGGCCTGCGCAGGATGTACGGCGGCGACGCCGAACACCCGCACGGCGAGGACGTCTTCTACTACCTCACCGTCTACAACGAGCCCATCCAGCACCCGGCCGAGCCGGCGAACGTGGACGCCGAGGGCATCCTCAAGGGCATCCACAGGATCAGCGAGGGTGCCGGCGGTGCCGTCCCGGCGCAGATCATGGCGTCCGGTGTCGCGGTGCCGTGGGCGCTAGAGGCGCAGCGGCTCCTCGCCGACGACTGGGACGTCAAGGCCGACGTCTGGTCGGCGACCTCCTGGAACGAGCTGCGGCGCGAGGCCGTCGCCGTGGAGGAGCACAACCTGCTGCACCCGGAGGAGGAGCAGCGGGTGCCGTACGTGACGCGGAAGCTGAGCGCTGCCGAGGGGCCGTTCGTGGCCGTGTCCGACTGGATGCGGTCCGTTCCGGACCAGATCGCGCGGTGGGTGCCCGGCACGTACCAGTCGCTGGGCGCCGACGGCTTCGGCTTCGCCGACACCCGGGGCGCGGCCCGCCGCTTCTTCCACATCGACGCCCAGTCGATCGTGGTGGCGGTGCTGACCGAGCTGGCCCGGGACGGCAAGGTCGACCGGTCCGTGCTGAAGCAGGCCATCGACCGGTACCAGCTGCTGGATGTCTCGGCGGCGGATCCGGGGGCCGCGGGCGGCGACGCGTAGGACTGCACGTCCGAGGGCGGTGGAGCTTGAGTCTCCACCGCCCTTACGTTTTCTTTACGATGCGGACATGAAGCAAGAATCGGCACAGGCACGGTGGGAGCAGCGGACCCAACGGCCCCTGCTGGCGCTGGCCGTGGCCTTCGCCGTCGCGTATGCCGTGCCGATCGTGGACAGTTCCGCGGGGTACTCCCTGACGGCCGTGTGCACGGTCGTGGAATGGGTCGTGTGGGGCGCGTTCGCCGTGGACTATCTCGTACGGCTGGCTCTGGCGCCCCGGCGCAAGGACTTCGTACGGACGCACTGGCCCGACCTGTGCGCGGTGGTGCTGCCGGCGCTGCAGCCGCTCAGGCTGCTGCGTCTGGTCTCGACGCTGCTGCTGGTGGGGCGGCGGGCACGGATGGCTCCGCAGATCCGGCTGACGACGTATGTCGTGGGGTCGGTGGTCGGACTGCTGATGTTCGGATCGCTCGCGGTGCTGTCCGTGGAGCGGGAGTCGCCGAACGGGAACATCCGGACGCTGGGTGATGCGGTCTGGTGGTCCTTCACGACGATGACGACCGTCGGGTACGGGGATCACGCGCCCACGACCGGGCTGGGGCGGATGATCGCGGTCGGGCTGATGCTGTCGGGCATCGCCCTGCTCGGTGTCGTCACCGCGAACATCGCCGCCTGGTTCATCTCCCGCTTCGAGAAGGACGATGTGGAGGAACGGCGCCAGACCGAGGCGATCACCGCACTGGCGGAGGAGGTCCGGCTGCTGCGGGCCGAGGTGGCCCGGCTGACCCGGGACCGCGAGGAGCAGCGGAGCTGAGGGGCCTCGGCAGCACGACTGCCCGCAGCCGGCTCGACGGGGCTGCGGGCAGAGGTCGTGGGTATCAGAGGATCCCGGGGCCCCAGGTCGCCGCGCCTGCCAGGGCGACGACGGTCAGCAGGGTGTCGATGGCACCGAGGATCAGGGCCACCAGGGCGGGCACGGAGTGGTCCGAGGACCACTTGCGGCCCATGGACAGCCATCCGCAGACCATCGCCACCGGCCCGAGGACGATGCCCAGCGCGAAGAAGCCGGCCACCGCGCAGATGGTGCCGATGATGCCGAGCGTCGCACGGTCCGGCCCGGTCCGTTGCCATGTCCGGCCGCGTGACCGGGGGTACCCGCGCGTTCCGTGTCCGAAGCCAGCCATCATCAACTCCCTGAATTCCTTGGACCGTTCGGCTTCGATGTGCGGGTACCCCGGTTTCGTGCAGGCAGACCTGCGCGCGCCGCCCCCCTCCGGCAGCGCGCGCCGCGGCCCGGCCGTCCCCCCATGTCCTGCGGAGGACTTGACCCACTGTGACCCGCGACGCGCACCGAGGGCGAGGAATCTTTAGCGGAGTCACCCTGATAGGCGAACTCCGGGCGGAGGAGGCCTCAGATGTGGCCCACTCCCGCGCCCGCCTCCGCGTTCTGGCCCCGCCTGGTGAACAGCGCGACGAACACGGCGACCGCCGCCACACCGGCCGCGACCAGCGAGGCCAGGCTCATGCCGGAGATGAAGGTGTCGTGGGCGACGGAGGCGATCTTCGCGGCGATCGGCTCCGGGGTGCCCTTGGCGACCGGGGCCACACCGACCTGGACGGCCTCGGATGCCTTGTCCAGCTGCTCCGGGGTCAGTTGCGGCAGACCCGCACCGGTCCAGTTGCCCGGCAGGTCGCTGTCGACCTTCGAGGCCATCACGGCACCCAGCACCGCCGTGCCGAGGCTGCCGCCGATCTGCATGGCCGCCTGCTGGAGGCCGCCCGCCACACCCGACAGCTCCATCGGCGCGTTGCCGACGATGACCTCGGTGGCGCCGACCATGACCGGCGCGAGGCCGAGACCGAGGAGGGCGAACCAGACGGACATCACACCGCTGCCGGTGTCGGCCTCGAGGGTGGACATGCCGTACATGGCGATCGCGGTCGCCGCCATGCCGCCGGCCAGCGGGATGCGCGGGCCCAGCTTGGTGATCGCGACACCGGCGAGCGGGGAGCCGATGATCATCATTCCGGTGAGCGGCAGCAGATGCAGACCGGCGTCGATCGGGCTCATGCCGTGCACGTTCTGCAGGTAGAACGTCACGAAGAACAGACCGCCCATGAAGGCGATCGCCATCAGGACCATCAGGACGACGCCCGCGGACAGCGGGACCGAACGGAACAGACCCAGCGGGATCAGGGGCTCCGCGACCCTCGTCTCCCAGAAGGCGAAGAAGCCGAAGAGCAGCCCCGAGACGGCGATGAACGCCCAGGTCCTGCCGTCGCCCCAGCCCCAGGCCGGGGCCTTGATCAGGGCCCACACCAGGCAGAACATCGCGCCGGAGAGCAGGGCGATGCCGAGGATGTCGAAGGAGCGCGGCGCGTTCTGGGCACGGTGGTCCAGCAGGATCAGCACGCCGAGGAGGAGGGCGATCAGGCCGACCGGCACGTTGATGAAGAACACCGACTGCCAGTTGACGTGCTCGACCAGGACACCGCCGAGGATCGGGCCGCCCGCGGTGGAGGCGCCGATCACCATGCCCCAGATGCCGATGGCCATGTTGAGCTTCTCGGCCGGGAAGGTGGCCCGCAGCAGGCCGAGCGCGGCCGGCATCAGCAGCGCGCCGAACAGGCCCTGGAAGACACGGAAGGTGACGACCGCGGCGATGCTGTCGGACAGGCCGATGGCGCCCGAGGCGGCGGCGAAGCCGGTCACGCCGATGAGGAAGGTCTGCCGGTGGCCGAAGCGGTCACCGAGCTTGCCCGCGGTGATCAGGGAGACCGCGAGGGCGAGGAAGTAGGCGTTGGTGATCCACTGCACGTCCGAGAAGCTCGCGTGCAGGTCCTTCGCGATGGCCGGGTTGGCGATCGCCACGATGGTGCCGTCGAGGGCCACCATCATGACCCCTACGGCGACGGTTATGAGGGTGAGCCACGGGTGCCCGCGCAGCCCCGTGGCCGGGGTCGACTCCGTCGGGGCTGCCGGCGTCTTGTCCCCCGGCCCCGTCGTGTCGATGGTGGTCTGACTAGTCATGCGTTCGAGGCTAGTGACAGCCGCTGACAATTGACAAACCAATTCACAAGTCGGTAACTGACACACCATGGAAACACTGCGTGAGCGCAAGAAGCAGCGCACCCGGGACGCACTGCTGCGCTCCGCCCTCGAACTGTTCACCACCCACGGGTACGAGCGCACGACCGTCGACGAGATCGCCGAGGCCGTCGACGTCTCGCAGCGCACCTTCTTCCGCTACTTCGCCGGCAAGGAGGACGCCGCCCTCGCCGTCCAGGCGATGGCGGAGGCCCACTTCGTCGCGGCGGTGCGGCAACGGCCGCCGCACGAGGCCCCGATGGAGGCACTGCGGCAGGCGGTGCTGGAGGGCTGGGACGGGCTGAGCGAGGCCATCGACGAGGTCGTACCGGTCGAGCTGTACATGCGCATGTACCGGACGATCGAGTCGACTCCGCCCCTGCTCGCCGCCCATCTGCGCCGTTCCGCGGCCACCGAGGAGACCATCGCGCGCGTGCTCGCCGAACGGGAGGGCGTCGACGTGGACGCCGACCCGCGTCCGAGGCTGGCCGTGGCCGTCTTCGGCGGAGTGATCCGGGTCACCGAACGGCAGTGGAGCACGGGCGACGACTTCAGCCTGGAGGCGATCCGCGCGCTCACCGCTTCGTACCTCGATCAGGTGGGCTCGGCGCTCACCGGGAACTGGCGCACCGGGTGAGATCGTTCCGGGGATCGTTCGACTCTCCACGAAACGTGATCCCTGCCACTTGGTTACCCCGAGACCCTCCCGTTCTCCTAGTGTGTCCTCCCAGTGACTTCCTTCGACACCTCCCCGCAACTCAACGTCTGGCGCGCGCTGCTCGCTCTGGCCGTGGTGTTCGTGATGCTTGCGACCACCGGCTGGACCGCCCTGCGCAGCCACCGCGAGTCGACCGCGCTGCAGGCCTCGCTCGCCAAGTGGGAGCACGGCAGCATCCATGGCCTCCACCTGCCGGACCCGGAGGCCTCCCCCGCCCGGCTCGCCCGCTTCTTCGCCTCGCTCACCCCGCACGAGCGGGACCGCCTGGCCCACCGCTACCCCCTCGCGGTCGGCAACATGAACGGCGCGCCCGTCTCGCTGCGCTACCGCGCCAACCGCGTCGCGCTGGACGAGGCACGCAAGGTCGAGAAGAAGCGCATGCACGACAGCCGGCTGAGCGCCGCCGGGCAGCGGGACGCGGGCCACCGCATGCACCGCTACGAGTCGCTGATGAGCCCCGGCCGGCACATCGTCGCCTTCGACCCCGAGGGCTCGGGCCGTGTCGCCGAGGTGTTCGGGAACCTCACCAAGGCCGAGCGGATCTCCGTCGTCGTCCCCGGCGTCGACACCGACCTGCTCACCTTCCAGAGGACGAACCGCAGGTACAGCGCCCCGGTCGGCATGGCCAAGGCCCTGTACGCGGCCGAGCGGGCACAGAGCCCCGCAACGCGTACGGCGGTGATCGCCTGGGCCGACTACACCGCGCCGGACGGGCTCGGTGTGGACGCGGCCACCGGACTGCGCGCCGAGGACGGCGCCGTACGGCTCAACGCGCTGCTGCGCGCCCTGCCCGGCCGGGCGCCGGTGTCGACGATCTGCCACAGCTACGGCTCGGTGGTCTGCGGGGTCGCCGCGCACGACATGCCCCGCCGGGTGACCGACATAGCGGTGGCCGCGAGCCCGGGTATGCGCGTCGGCAATGCCTCCCACCTGGACACCCCGGCCCGGGTGTGGGCGATGCGGAATGCCACCGACTGGGTGCGGGACGTGCCGTACCTGGAGCTCGGCGGCCTCGGGCACGGAGCGGACCCGGTGTCCTCGGCGTTCGGGGCACGGGTCCTCTCGGCCCGCGACGCGCAGGGGCACAGTGGCTATTTCCAGCCGGGGACCGACAGCCTGCGCAACCTCGCCGACGTCGGGGTGGGTGCCTACGACGCGGTGACGTGCGCACGCGAGAACGATGCGTGCCGGGCCGGTCTGCCCGGCACGACGACGGCCGGACGCGCGTAGAAACAGCAGGAAGTGCGGTCTGCGCGGGTGGCGACGGAGGAGCACGTGCCGCATACGATGAGCCGCATGGGTGACGTACTGGCGGGTTTTCATGCCGTCTGGGAGTTCGAGTCCGACTCCGTGCTCATCCGCTACGAACGGGGGATTCGAACACCGAAGCTGTTCCAGGCGCTCGGCGAACGGCGGATACCGCTGTCCGCGGTCGAGGAGGTGACCCTCACCCCGGGCAAGCGCGGCACCGTCGCACTGCGACTGCGGCCGCGCCCGGGCTCCGACCCGCTGATGGAGGCGGCGGACGGACAGCTGCCCGAGGGCTCCGACCCCTACCGGCTGGTACTGCCGGCCGAGCGGTCCACGCTCGCCGAGTACTACGCCGACGAGCTGAAGGGGCTGCTGACCGACTCCGGGTCCGGGCCCGCCGACCGGTACCTGGTGGCCGCGCCCGAGGCACCGCTGCAGTTCAAGGCGTACGACGGGAAGGCGTCCTTCGACGGGACGACCGTGCAGTTCCGGTGGTCCTGGACGGGGGCTTCCTCGGCGAAGTGGAAGGCCGGGGACCAGAGCTTCGCGGTCGCCGGCCTCAGCGGGGTGGAATGGCGCTCGCCGGAGGTCTTCGAGGGGCATCTGCGTCTGCTGCCGCGCGAGGGCGGCTCCGCCCGGCCCGCGCAGCCCGACCAGGATCCGGCGGCTGTCGTCTTCGGGCTCGGGTACGGGCCGGTGCACGAGTCGCTGCCGTTCGCGGCCGCCGTACTCGCCGCCGTACGAACCCGAGGACCGGTACCGGCGGTACCGGCGGCACCGACCCGGGCGCGCCGGGACCCCGCCGACATCGCCGAGCGGATCCGCCACCTCGGGGAGCTGCATCAGGCGGGTCTGGTGACGGACGAGGAGTTCTCGTCGAAGAAGGCCGAGCTGCTGGCCGAGCTCTAGTCCCTGCCCGGCGGATCCGGCCGGCTCACCGCTCCGTGGCGTAGAAGCTGATCTTCCGGTCCAGGACGGACAGGGTGTCGTGCAGTTCCGCGATCCGGGCCAGGACATCCCTGCGGGTCGACTCCAGCAGGGCCTGGCGTTCCGCGTAGGTGCTCTCGCCCTCCCGCACCAGTTCCGCGTAGCGGACCATGTCCGCCACCGGCATGCCGGTCAGGCGCAGCTTGGTCACGAAGTCCAGCCAGTCCAGGTCACGGTTGCTGTAGCGGCGCTGGCCGGTGTGGGAGCGGTCGACTCCGGGCATCAGACCGATCCGCTCGTACCAGCGCAGTGTGTGCGCGGTCAGGCCGGTGAAGGCGACGACCTCGCTGATCGTGTAGCGGTCCTGGCCGTTGGGGCGGGGGTGGCGCCGGGGTGGTGCGGAGCAGATGTCTGCGGGGGCGGCCTGCTCGGTGTCAGCTGGCGTGGTCTGCATCACCGTCATACCCCCACGCTATGGCCTTCGAGTGCACTCCAAGCAAGCGGAACCCGGTAAGAAATCCACAGGACGGGCCCGGGGTGCGGTCGTTAGCGTGCCGGACATGAGTCTCGTACGCCGGGCCGTGCCCGAGGACGCGTCGGAAGTGCTGCGACTGCGCCAGGTGATGATCGATTCGATGGCCGACGCCGATCGTTCCACCGACTGGCACGAGAAGTCCCTGCCCGGGCTGCACGCCCGGCTGGACGAGCCGGACGGGGACTTCGCGGCCTTCGTCGTGGATCACCCGGAGCGGCCGGGTGCGCTGGCCGCGCTGGTGGCCGGGACGGTCGACTACCGGATCGGGAAGGCGGGCGATCCGTCCGGGACGGTCGGGTTCGTCTTCAGTGTCGCCACCGACCCGGACACCCGCCGCCGGGGGTACGCGCGCGCGTGCATGGACACGCTGCTGGAATGGTTCCGCGAGCGCGGCGCCGGCCGCGTCCACCTCACCGCGTCCGCCGAGGCCGCGCCGCTCTACGCCGACCTCGGCTTCCTGCCCAAGCCCGACCCTTTGATGGAGCTCAGGCTCTGAGCGCCTAGGCTCGACGGTATGTCGCTGAAGAGCCTCACGCTGATCGAGAACTGGCCCGTCCCCACCGCCGCGGCGGGTGTCGTACGGGCCGACGGGACCGTCCTCGGGACCCACGGGCCCGTCGGGCACCGCTTTCGGCTGGCCTCGGTGACCAAGCCGCTGGCCGCGTACGCGGCGCTGGTCGCGTACGAAGAAGGTGCCGTCGAGCTGGACGAGCCGGCCGGGCCGCCCGGGTCGACCGTCCGCCATCTGCTGGCGCACACCTCCGGGCTGGCCTTCGACGAACACCGGGTCACGGCTCCGGCCGGGGAGCGGCGGCTGTACTCCAACGCCGGGTTCGAGCAGCTCGGGGACCACATCGCCAAGGCGACGGACATTCCGTTCGGCGAGTATCTGCGGCAGGCGGTGCTGGCCCCGTTGGGCATGACGCAGACCTCGCTCGACGGGTCCCCCGCCAAGGACGGCGTCTCGACCGTGGACGACCTGCTGCGGTTCGCGGCGGAGATCCAGGCGCCGCGTCTGCTGGACCCGCGTACGGTGGCCGAGGCGATGACCGTGCAGTATCCGGGGACGAAGGGTGTCCTGCCAGGGTACGGGCACCAGAGCCCCAACGACTGGGGGCTGGGCTTCGAGATCCGTGACTCCAAGTCGCCCCACTGGACGGGTTCCTCGTCCTCACCACGCACATTCGGGCACTTCGGCCAGTCCGGTACGTTCCTGTGGACCGACCCGGCGGCGGGGGTGGCGTGCGTCGCTCTGGCCGACCGGGCCTTCGGACCATGGGCGATCGAGGCGTGGCCGGTGTTCACGGACGCGGTGCTGGGAGAGCTGCGGAGCAGCCGCTGATCGTCTTCGTATACCCTCCCCCGTGCACGCTGGCAGCACAGGTGACGGACATTCGGGGGAAGCGATGAGCGGCGTTCAATCGGACGCGCAGTTCCGGCCGTTGGAGAGCGGCGATCCACAAGTGGTGGCGAGCTACCGGCTCGTGGCACGTCTCGGCTCGGGCGGCATGGGCACGGTGTACCTGTCGTACACGCCCGGAGGGCATCCGATCGCCCTCAAGACGATCCGTCCGGAGCTGAGCGAGGACCCCCAGTTCCGCCGCAGGTTCCGGCAGGAGGTCCAGGCCGCGCAGCGCGTGCAGGGCCTCTACACCGCCCCGGTCATCGACTACGACACCGAGGGCGAACAGCCCTGGCTGGCCACCGCCTATGTGCCCGGCCCCTCGCTGGCGGCGGCCGTCGTCGAGCACGGCCCGCTTCCGGTGCCGACGCTCCTGCTGCTGGTCGCGGGCGTGGCGGAGGCGCTGTCGGTGATCCACGGCGCGGACATCGTGCACCGCGATCTCAAGCCCTCCAATGTGCTGCTGGCCGCCGACGGCCCCCGGGTCATCGACTTCGGCATCGCGCGGGCCACCGACGCCACGGCGCTCACCGGCACCGGCGTCTCCATCGGCACCCCGGCCTTCATGTCGCCGGAGCAGGCGGCCGGCAAGGAGATCACGCCCGCCTCCGACATCTTCGCGCTCGGCCAGGTCGCCGCGTACGCGGCCCGGGGCGCCGGCGCGTACGGCGACGGGCCCTCGCACGCGGTGCTGTACCGGATCGTCCACGAGGAACCCGATCTCACCGGCCTCCCGGAGCAACTCGGCTTCGTCGCCCGCTGCCTGGCCAAGGACCCGGCGGACCGTCCCTCGCCCGCGGAGGTCATCGCGCTGTGCCAGCAGGCGTCGCCCGGCGGGCTGCGCCAGTCCGGCGAGTGGCTGCCGGAGCCGATCGGCACGCAGATCACCCGGCGGGTCTCGGCGTCCGCCGCGCTGGCGGCCCAGCCCGCACCCCCGCCGGCGCCGCCGACCACCGCTCCCGCAACCCAGGCCGGGACGGCGGCGATACCCGCGCCGCCGACCACCGCTCCCCTGACGCAGCCCGTCACGGCGGCCGTACCGGCGCCTTCGCCGACGGCCCCCGTGACCCGGCTCGACCAGCCGGTGCCGCATGCCATGCCGACGGTCGCGGCGCCGCACACGCCGCCTCCGTCGTCCTACGGCCCGGCCGTTCCCCCGGCGGCCTTCCCGGCCGCCGCGCACGCTCCGTGGCCCGGGGCCCAGCCGCAGCCCCAGGCACCGCGCAGAAGCCGGGTCGGCGTGATCGCCGCGGTCGTCGTGGGGGCACTGCTGGTCGGCGTGGGCGGCGCCGTGTACCTGAGCAAGGCCGGCGGCGGCACGAAGGACGACGCCTCGAAGAGCTCCGCGAAGAACCCCGGCTCGGGCTCCGGATCCGGCTCCGGATCGGGCTCCGGCACCGGCTCGGCCACGGGATCCAGCAGCGCCTCGGCACAGCCCGACCCCAAGCCGGTCAGCTTCACGGGCATCAACATCCCGATGGACTACTACGTGCGGTTCGCGGACTCGCCGCCCAAGCCGCTGTACGACGACATCGGTGCCCGGTACGTCGACGACGCGGACCTCTACCTCGAGACCAACGGCTTCGGCGACGAGAAGATCCTCGGCAGCAGCGGCGAGAAGATCGTCCTGCTGAACAACGCGCAGCAGGGCTCGCTCGCCACCTGCCGGGCGGAGACCCGGTACGCCGAGGAGGCCAAGCTCTCCCAGCTGTCCAAGGGATCCCAGCTGTGCGTGCACACCACGTCCGGTCATATCGCCCTGGTCACCTTCGAGGGCACCGCCCCGAAGTCCGACCCGAGCAACTACATGACGGTGGACCTCACGGTGTGGCGCAACGCCGAGGAACCTTCCAGCACGGAGTGAGCACGGCGGTGCCGCTCACCGCGACAGTTCCCACAGCAGCAGCTCGGCCGCGGTGGCGCCCTGCGCCACCAGGTCCGTCGCCCCGGTGATCCGCGCCGAGTCACCGGGACGCAGTTCCTCGCCCGCCAGCCGTACCTCCCCGCGCACCACATGCACATACACGTACGCGGCGTCCGGCACCGCGGTGCGCTCACCCGGCGCCAGACGGCGTACGTGGAGCAGCGCGCCCACCTCCGGGACCGCGTACGGCGTGGAGTCGGCGATACCGGAGACGATCTCGTACGACGGGTCGCCGCCCGGCTCCAGGGGTGCCAGCCACATCTGGATGAAGGTCAGCGGGGACGTGCCGTCGTTGCGTTCCACATGGCGGACGCCCGCTGCCGCGCTGAGGTGCTGGACGTCCCCGGGGCGGACCCGGGTCTCGTGGCCCGTGGAGTCACGGTGGGTCAGCTCGCCCTCGACCACCCACGTGACGATCTCCGTGTGGCTGTGCGGATGCTCGTCGAAGCCGGCGCCGGGTCCGAGCCGCTCCTCGTTGCAGGCGATCACCGCACCGAAGCGCAGGTTGTCGGGGTCGTAGTGCGGTCCGAAGGAGAAGGCGTGGCGGGAGTCGATCCCGGCCTCCGGATCGCCTCCGGGGTAGCGCTCGTCGGCGCGCCGTACGTCCATCACGGGCACCACCGTAGACCGCGCGCGGACGGAGCCGCAGACCGCCGTGGGCCCCCGGGCCACCTCATCCATGACCCGGCGGCGCACGCTCCCGTCCCGATAAGGCAGTCTTGTCCACGTGCCCGAACCCGAATCCCGTCGCAGCGAACCCGCAGCACACGACGTCCACCAGCACTCCGCGACCCTGAAGCGGCTGGAGAAGTCCTCCGGGAGCCTCGCCGCGCAGGCCATCGCACGCATGGACGAGACCCTGCCGTGGTACCGGGCCATGCCCCCGGAGAACCGTTCCTGGATCGGACTCGTGGCCCAGGCGGGCATCGCGGCCTTCACGGAGTGGTTCCGGCACCCCGATGCGCCCCAGGCGATCTCCACGGACGTCTTCGGGACCGCGCCTCGCGAGCTGACCCGGGCCATCACGCTGCGGCAGACCGTGGAGATGGTGCGGACCACCATCGAGGTCATGGAGAGCGCGATCGACGAGGTCGCGGCTCCCGGTGACGAGAGCGTGCTGCGGGAAGCCCTGCTGGTGTACGCCCGGGAGATCGCCTTCGCCACCGCCCAGGTCTACGCCCAGGCCGCCGAGGCACGCGGTGCCTGGGACGCGCGGCTGGAGTCGCTGGTGGTCAACGCCGTGCTCAGCGGGGAGGCCGACGAGGGCGCCGTGAGCCGGGCCGCCGCACTCGGCTGGAACTCCCCGGAGCATGTCTGCGTCGTGCTCGGGACCGCGCCGGACGGGGACAGCGAACTGACCGTCGAGGCCATCCGGCGGGCCTCACGCCATGCCAAGCTGCAGGTGCTCACCGGGGTGCTCGGCGACCGGCTCGTAGTCATCGCAGGTGGCAGCGCCAATCCGCTCGCCGTCGCCAAGTCGCTGATCGGGCCGTTCGCCGCCGGACCGGTCGTCGCCGGGCCCGTCGTGGCCGATCTGCTGGCCGCGACCCGGTCCGCGCAGGCCGCCGCGGCCGGACTGAAGGCGTGTTCTGCCTGGCAGGACGCACCGCGGCCGGTACTGGCGGACGATTTGCTGCCCGAGCGCGCCATGGCGGGCGATCCGAGCGCACGCGAGCAGTTGGTGGAGGAGATCTACAGACCGCTGGAGGAAGCCGGCTCGGCACTCCTGGAAACCCTGAGTGTCTACCTGGAGCAGGCGAGCAGTCTCGAGGGCGCGGCCCGGATGCTCTTCGTTCACCCGAACACCGTGCGCTACCGGCTCCGACGTGTGACAGACGTCACCGGTTGGTCGCCTTCGGATGTACGATCCGCGTTCACACTTCGGATCGCACTGATTCTGGGGCGTCTGGCCGATGGAGACGCCCAACCGTAGGCATTTGTAGGGGATCCACAAAAGCCCCTCGTGTTCTTCGTCCCTGTCCCCACGGGCGGCCCCGGCCGTCCCCAAGAGAGAGTGTGAGAGTGCTCGTACTCGTCGCTCCCGGCCAGGGCGCCCAGACGCCCGGCTTCCTGACTCCCTGGCTCGACCTCCCCGGTGCCGCGGACCGTGTCGCCGCATGGTCGGACGCCATCGGACTGGACCTGATCCACTACGGCACCCAGGCCGACGCGGACGCCATCCGCGACACCGCGGTGGCGCAGCCGCTGCTGGTCGCCGCCGGGCTCCTGTCCGGCGCGGCACTCGGTGCCTATTCGTTTGCCGCCGACGCGGCGGGCACCGAGATCGCCCCGGGCGCCGTCGCCGGCCACAGTGTCGGCGAGATCACCGCCGCCGTCTTCGCGGGTGTCCTGGACGACACCGCCGCGCTCCGCCTCGTCCGCAAGCGGGGTCTGGCCATGGCCGACGCCGCCGCGATCACCGAGACCGGCATGTCGGCGCTGCTCGGCGGTGACCCCGAGGTCTCCGTGGCGCATCTGGAGAAGCTGGGCCTGACGCCGGCGAACGTCAACGGCGCGGGCCAGATCGTCGCCGCCGGGACGCTGGAGCAGCTCGCCGCACTGAACGAGGACATGCCCGAGGGCGTGCGCAAGGTCGTCCAGCTGAAGGTGGCCGGCGCCTTCCACACCCGCCACATGGCCCCCGCCGTCGACGCGCTGGCCAAGGCCGCCGCGGAACTCGCGCCCGGCGACCCGAAGGTCACCTACGTCTCCAACAAGGACGGCAGGACCGTCGCCACCGGCGCCGAGGTGCTGGAGCGGCTGGTCGGCCAGGTCGCCAACCCGGTGCGCTGGGACCTGTGCATGGAGACGTTCAAGGAGCTGGGCGTCACGGCACTCATCGAGGTGTGCCCGGGCGGCACGCTGACCGGCCTGGCCAAGCGGGCCCTGCCCGGCGTCAGGACGCTCGCCCTGAAGACCCCCGACAACCTCGAAGCGGCCCGCGAGCTGGTCTCCGCCGTATCTGATCCTGCTGCTGCCGCAGCGGGCACCGACGCCTAAGGAGCCGTACCGATCATGGCGAAGATCAAGCCCAGCAAGGGCGCCCCGTACGCGCGCATCCTCGGCGTCGGCGGCTACCGGCCGACCCGGGTCGTGCCCAACGAGGTGATCCTGGAGACGATCGACTCGTCCGACGAGTGGATCCGTTCGCGCTCCGGCATCGAGACCCGGCACTGGGCGGGCCCGGAGGAGACGGTCGCCGCGATGGCCATCGAGGCCTCCGGCAAGGCGATCGCCGACGCGGGCATCGACGCCGAGCAGATCGGCGCCGTGGTCGTCTCGACCGTCTCGCACTTCAGCCAGACCCCGGCCGTCGCCACCGAGATCGCCGACAAGCTGGGCACCGACAAGGCCGCCGCCTTCGACATCTCGGCGGGCTGCGCGGGCTTCGGCTACGGCCTCACGCTCGCCAAGGGCATGGTGGTGGAAGGTTCCGCCGCGTACGTGCTCGTCATCGGCGTGGAGCGACTGAGCGACCTGACCGACCTGGAGGACCGGGCCACCGCCTTCCTGTTCGGCGACGGCGCCGGCGCGGTCGTGGTCGGCCCCTCCCAGGAGCCGGCGATCGGCCCGACCGTGTGGGGCTCCGAGGGCGACAAGTCCGAGACCATCAAGCAGACCGTCCCGTGGGACCGCTTCCATGTCGGTGACGTCGCCGAGCTGCCCCTCGACAGCAAGGGCAACATCAAGTTCCCTGCGATCACGCAGGAGGGCCAGGCGGTGTTCCGCTGGGCCGTGTTCGAGATGGCGAAGGTCGCCCAGCAGGCGCTGGACGCGGCCGGAATCAGCCCGGACGACCTGGATGTCTTCATTCCGCACCAGGCCAACGTGCGGATCATCGACTCGATGGTGAAGACGCTGAAGCTGCCGGAGCACGTCACGGTCGCCCGTGACATCCGCACCACCGGCAACACCTCGGCCGCCTCGATCCCGCTCGCGATGGAGCGGCTCCTGGCAACCGGGGAGGCCAAGAGCGGCGACACCGCGCTCGTCATCGGATTCGGGGCGGGTCTCGTCTACGCCGCCACGGTCGTTACCCTCCCCTAGGCACTCCGTGCCGGATCGTGCGATCCGGCACGGGAGCCGAACCACAACCTGCCGCTGACGCGGCGGGCGCCACACACCGTCTGGAATATCGAAGAAGGAGCGCCTGACATGGCCGCCACCCAGGAAGAGATCGTCGCCGGTCTCGCTGAAATCGTGAACGAGATCGCCGGCATCCCGGTTGAGGACGTCCAGCTGGACAAGTCCTTCACCGACGACCTGGACGTCGACTCGCTGTCCATGGTCGAGGTCGTCGTCGCCGCCGAGGAGCGCTTCGACGTGAAGATCCCGGACGAGGACGTCAAGAACCTCAAGACCGTTGGTGACGCCACCAACTACATCCTCAAGCACCAGGCCTGAGCCACCCCTTAGGCCGCCAGGCTGCAAGGCCCCGCCACCCGGCGGTGGCGCCGTTGAATCCCGCATCCGTTGGAGAAAGAATTCCCGTGAGCCCGACCAATCGCACCGTGGTCGTCACCGGTATCGGCGCAACCACACCGCTGGGTGGCGACGCAGCTTCGTTCTGGGAGGCCCTCGTCGCAGGCAAGTCCGGCGTCAGCCTCCTCGAACAGGAGTGGGCGACCGAACTGCCCGTCCGCATCGCCGCGCAGATCGCCGTCGAGCCGGGCGAGATCATCCCCCGACCGCAGGCCCGCAAGCTGGACCGGTCCGCGCAGTTCGCGCTGATCGCCGCTCAGGAGGCCTGGAAGGACGCCGGTTTCACGGCCAAGGCCGGTGCGGACACGTCCGTGAACCCCGACCGGCTGGGTGCGGTCATCGCCTCCGGCATCGGCGGTGTGACGACGCTCCTGGACCAGTACGACATCCTCAAGGAGAAGGGCGTACGCCGCGTCTCCCCGCACACCGTGCCGATGCTGATGCCCAACTCCCCGGCGGCCAACGTCGGTATCGAGCTGGGTGCCCGCGCCGGTGTGCACACCCCGGTCTCGGCCTGCGCCTCGGGCGCGGAGGCCATCGGGTACGCGATCGAGATGATCCGCACCGGGC
Source organism: Streptomyces sp. NPDC101151 (assembly GCF_044768335.1). NCBI lineage: Bacteria > Bacillati > Actinomycetota > Actinomycetes > Kitasatosporales > Streptomycetaceae > Streptomyces > Streptomyces sp. NPDC101151. The sequence continues at coordinate 241,188 of NZ_JBIWPP010000012.1, forward strand.
GTGCGGACGTGGTCGTGGCCGGTGGTACCGAGGCCGCCATCCACCCGCTTCCCATCGCCGCGTTCGGCAACATGATGGCGATGTCCAAGAACAACGACGACCCCGAGGGCGCCTCGCGTCCCTACGACGCGGGCCGTGACGGCTTCGTGCTCGGCGAGGGCGCCGGTGTGATCGTCCTGGAGTCCGAGGAGCACGCGAAGGCCCGCGGCGCCCGGATCTACGCCGAGGCGGTCGGCCAGGGCATCTCCGCCGACAGCCACCACATCACGCAGCCGGAGCCGTCCGGCAACGGCATCGCGCACGCGCTGCAGAACCTGCTCGACAACACCGACCTGAAGCCGGCCGAGATCGTGCACGTGAACGCGCACGCGACCTCGACGCCGCAGGGCGACGTGGCCGAGATCAAGGCGCTGCGGAAGGTGTTCGGCGACGACGTCGACCACATGGCGATCTCCGCGACCAAGTCGATGACGGGTCACCTGCTGGGTGGTGCCGGTGGTATCGAGACGGTCGCCTCGATCCTGGCGCTCGTGAACCGTACGGCTCCGCCGACCATCAACCTGGACAACCTCGACCCCGAGGTGAACGCGGACGTGGTGATCGGTGAGGCGCGGGCTCTCCCCGAGGGCCGGATCGCCGCGCTGAACGACTCGTTCGGATTCGGTGGGCACAACGTCGTGCTGGCGTTCCGCACCCTGTGAGAACGTGAGTGAAGGGCCCCCACCAGCCGGCGAATTCCAGGGGTCGTTGCAACACAGTGATCAACTGGCTGTGGCCAGGAGCTTAGCGAGGCGCTCGGCTGGGGTTTCCCAGCCGAGCGTTTT